>JBCCIA010000007.1:0-41375 GCA_039028475.1 Spirochaetota bacterium
CAATTAACGCTACCAGTTACCAGACCACCAAGAAAAGCTACCACGATATTTTTGGCCCTTGGCAGGACTATGAGCAAATTTCTCGCAAATATTTGCCTGACTTCATAGGAACAGTAAAATCTTTCGATAAATTGAAAGTGGGTTTTTCTGTGGTGAATGGGATTCATGATTCTTTTGATCAAGACAATCTTGTGTATTTTCCTTCTTCTGAAATCGCGACTCTTGATATAGAATTTGCGGAGGAAAAGTTTAATCTTTTGTTGGGGCCTAGCTTTTCCTATCTTGTTTCTGATAAACTTTCCTTTGGAACAACACTCTACTACAGCTATGATACTTCCCGAACGGTGACCAAAAGGCTTGCAGAAGGTTTTACTGCGGAAGAGGTTGCTACTTTGGATATCGAAGAAAGACGAGAAAGTCGGGGGTTTACTCCAGTGATTGGTATGCAGTACATGTTCACAGAAAAGTTTGTCATGGGTCTAACATACCGAAAAAACTTTAACATAGGGGGAGTCATTCGACAAAAAGAAACCCTCATTGAAACAAGACCCTTACTATCTACATTTGACCCCCGTTTGACAAGTGTAGCCAATGGATTTCTCTTGGTAGAAAATAGAAATGACGCAGTTACCACAATTGTTGCGGATGGTCGTTTAGTCGTAGGAACTCCTATCACACACAAACGTCCAGAGATCAACCAAGTTAACGTTGGTTTTGCTTTTTTTCCAAACCAGAGACTTACCATATCTGTGGATGCGATGTATGTTGCTGCCTATAAATACTACTTACCCCAGATTGAATTTAACACCGAAACCAATGCAGCTTCTTTCTCTTCCCCTACCAATAATTATTTAGAACGCAAAGCAACTTCTAACTTTTCTGCTGGATTAGAATATTATCTTACAGATTCTTTTATTCTCAGAATGGGCTATTATACAAACAATTCCAATGGAAAAATATCCAGTTGGGAACAAACAGCCTTAGAACTTGCCATCAATGAGCAACAACTAGGAGGTAATTTTACTCTCCCCCTACAGGAAAATCTAGAGTATATCTACCTCAGCAACCGCCAGGAATATGTGAATAAATTTGGCTATACGATTGGCTTTGGTTACGCAACCGCTAGATCTTCTTTTGCAATCAATGTTGCTCGGGAAAATGGCTCTGGTGGTGCTCGCTTGGAAGAAAGTGAACTGCCACACCAGATGTTCAAAAGCAAAACGACAATTTATTTTACTGCTACTTCTCGGTACTGAGTATTTGTTTGTATAAAACTCTTGTGGTACACTGCAAATAAAGTTCCTTTAGACTTTACGATTGCGCTAAAAAGCTAGTAGTGATTTACCAATCAAAGTCCATAATAAATCCATTGTCCTGTATCACAAACTGAGATTTGGTGTCCTTCGGAAAGTTTAAAGGTAAACTCTTTTGCTTTCGAGTTTGCATTTTCAAACAATGGTTCTATGATTTGTAAATTCTGCTCTTTTACTTTTTCATAGACCTCAGATATATCCTTTTCAGGAAATACATATAGAGAAATTCCAATACCTATTGTGTGATTATGAATGCCATTAAACCTTTTATGATCATGAGATTCAAAGGCATGCAATAAAAGAGTTGCTACATTGTTTTGATCCATTAGAATATCAAATTCAGATCCACCATGCATACTTTTCCAGTTGAGAAGGTTTATAAGCAACTGAGAAGTTTTCTCCACATTTCGAACAGCCATAATTGCAATAGCACCTGTTATATTTTTATTCATACGTTTCTCCATAAATTAAAACCGAAATCTCGAATTTTGTTGTAATTGGTAATTTTTTTTTAATTTAGCGTTTCCGAATAGTAAATTTTGCTTTAATAATTAACAGTGTTAAATATAGTGCTTTTTTATAACTAACAATGTTTACTAAGGAGTCATTATGGAAGCACCTATAAAAAAACAAACTCTCAGATCAGTACGGGAAGTACTCTCTGATGAGGTTTTTAAGAATCCCAACTTTCGTGGAATTTACTATTTTGTACAATCAATGTTCGTTTATATTCTCTCTCTGGTAATTCTGCAGCAAGTGGAAAGTATCTATTTGTTACTCCCAGCCTGGTTATTTGCGGGTGTAGCCATCAGTGGTCTATTTGTAATTGGGCATGACTGTGCTCATGGAGCTTTATTTAGAAGTGAGCGGTTAAACTACTGGGTAGGCTTTTTATCTATGATTCCATCCTTACACGCTTATAACCAATGGGCATACGGCCACAACCGGGTTCATCATGGCCACACCATCAAGCGGGAGGCTGATTTTGTCTGGCATCCTGTTTCTGTAGACACATACAACTCGTATGCTTGGTCAAAGAAGTTACAGCACAAACTATACTGGTCTTTCCTCGGAGCCGGCCCCTACTACCTATATGAAATTTGGCTCAAAGGAATGGTGCTTTATTCTGCCCCTAAGAAAGAAGCAAAAAGAGATCAAATCATACTTGCTATGATCTTTTTATTATTGGGTGCTGGACTTTTTTACTTTGGCTCTACTTCACAAGGCAGCTTCACTATCTCTGGAGGGGCATGGTACTTTTTTAAGATGTTTGTAGTCCCTTTTATTGTATGGAATTACTTCATAGGGTTCACCGTCTATATACACCATATCCATAAAGACATTCCTTGGAAAGTGAGTAAGGATTGGACGCCCTACTATGGACAAATGCAGGGAACGATCAATTACCATGTAAACCCAATCTACAATTTTTTTATTCATAACATTTATATCCATTCTCCTCACCACGTACACATGAAAATTCCTTTCTATAATTTAAACAAAGCCTTGGAGGAGATCAAGTCTGTTTATGGAGACGAAGTGAAGGAAAGCAAGTCCATCGTCAAAGAATATTTTGCTTCTACTTTGCAATGCAAGTTGATCGATGCAAAGAACGGTCAATGGCTCACTTACAAGCAAGCAAAACTCAGTTACCCTACTAGCAATTTGCAATTTGCTACAGGAGGGAAATGATGCAGACATTAGAAAAACAAACTTTACCACAAGACAAAGAAGAAGTTGCAAATCATTTCACAGATCTAAAGAGTCCTAGAAAGGCAATTTCGGATAAATACTATAAAGCAAATCTTGGCTTGGCTCTTTTGTATACCTTTCTTAGCTTTGGCTTTTATGCAGTGACAATTGCATTTCTATATTACACTTTTGTAAACAAACTCTACTATCTATACCCCTTGGCGTGGCTTGTAGGCGGCACTGGTGTCACTTCGTTATTTGTCCTTGGACACGACTGTGCACACCAAGCCTTTTTTAAGAATAACCGGTGGAATGACTTTTTGGGGCATATCGCTCTCAGCTTCTCCTTCTACCCCTACCATGCTTGGAAGTTTTCCCACAATGCCCACCACAAACATACAAACTTATTACACACCAGTACCAATGATGTCTACTACGACAATGCTTGGATTCCTCTTACTGTGAAACAGTACAAAGCTCTAAAAAAGTTTAAGCCGGTCAGAGCTTTCTTGTACCGAGTGAGTCGGTTTTTTCCGCCATTGGGTGCGCTGGTGCATAACTTTCTCACCCATTATTTTCTATCTAAGTTTAATGCTGCACAGAGAAAAAAAGTATATTTTTCGTATTGTATCCTTGCTTTGATTTGTAGCAGTACAATGGCTGGACTCTATTATTTGACAGGTTCTATCTTTGCTATTCTACACTTTTTCATCTTGCCTGGATTGTTTTTTTCTTTCTGGATGTCGACTTATACCTACCAACACCATACTTCAACGGAAATCAAGTTCTTGCCTGAAGACAAGTGGAATCCTTATTTGGGACAGATACAGGGGACTTACAATTGTTTGAGTCCGAAATGGTTGTCTTTTTTACACCTCAACATTGATATTCATGCTCCGCACCACCTATCTACTGCGATTCCTTGCTACCATCTGCGCGGAGCTTACGAGGATTTAAAAAAGTCAGTACATGCTGGGGATATTTTGGAAGGAAAACTAAGTTTTACCTACTATTTCAAACAAATTTTGAGCTGTCATGTATGGGATGATAAGAGGGAAACGTATGTAAGATTCCGAGACATATGAAAATACCTCGATTCTGTATTTTGCTTTACTTATCCTATTCCCAGTATTCTTATGTCGCTAGGGAACGGGATAAGTTGCATGGAACCTACCAAGAATAGAAAGAAAAGGCGTACCAGGAATAGTTTGACAAAAAAAGAAATTCTGGATGCTGCTAGTAAGATAATTGAGCAGGAAGGCGTAGAAAAGCTCTCTATTCGTAAAATCACCCATGAATTGCAATGTAGCGTAGCTAGTCCTTATGCACATTTTAAAAACTTTGAGGAAATTATCGAGGCTTTGATCCTCCAGGGGGAGGATATTCTTATTGAAATGCTAAAAGCAGCTGCGCAAAAATCAGATGACAATTTTGAACAAGTAGCAGACCTCGCAAGAGCCTATTGGGAATTTGCCCAAAAATACAAAGAGTTGCATAAGCTAATGTTCATTACTGGGCCTATTGGAACTATCCATCAAAAGGCTCTGAATGTTGCCCCCCGAAGCTACCGAATATTTCTCAATACATTGAAAAAAGGTTTCATCAACGGAACATTTAGAGTTGAAAGAAAAGAATACCCTGCTTTTGCCCGAACCATGTGGTCTTGGATTTATGGTCTGATGATTCTGGATTTAACAGGTGTTTTACAAACCAAGCATAGCGAAAGCAGCCCTCTAGAAGAAGGCATCCAATTGTTTTTAAAATCTCTTGCCTAGGTATGACTTATCCAGCAGCAGCAGCGGTTTCTGTGACTTCATAATGCCTCTTTAGTCCGGCTTTGATCGATGTTTTTACTGCTATACCTGTGCTATACTTACGCTCTATATATGCTTTAGAGCTTGTATTTTTTTTGCTATTTTTGTTACTGGCTTTTGACTTCATGCTAATACCCTATGGAAATAATTTATGTATGAATGTATCTAAGGATTCTCTTCATTGCAAGTAATTTTTATATGGTATGAATTGCTCTATTGCTTCCATTATTGTACTCTATTTTGTTTTGTTCCATTGGCTAGTTGTTCGCATTGCTAAAATAGCAGCGTCTCCTACAAGAGGAGCTAAAAGATAACGACGCTTTCCATTCCACTCAAAGCTAGTGCCAATCATTTCGATCGAAAGTAAGACAGATTTTAGCGTAGCTGTATCTCTACTAAAATATGCACCCGCAACACCAAACCCCGTACCGGCAGGACTAAAGCCAAATAATAATGGACCTGAATCTACGTCCCCTCCTGATTCGTTGCCATGCGGCCATTCACGAAAGCCTTGCATACCAAAGTAAAAGTCTTGTAAGTAGTACTTCTTAAAACGACTGTATTCTTTTTCTGCCTCTTTAGGGTTTATATAGTATAAGAAAAATATATTCCAACCAGCACCACTACCACGTCCCCCTTGTACCAATTGACCTGAGGAACTTATACGAAAGGGTAGTAAACCTGAGGTAGCATCCGCATATTTATTTTGGTTTTCGCGTAACCACTTCTCCGGCATTCTAGAAATATTGCCAGTAAACCTTTCATACAAAGCGAGTGACGCAATGGCAACAATATTGTCTGGTATATACACTTCCCCTGGATAGGTCAGCATGTTTCCAATGGGAGAATTCTTTAGATTTTTTCTAAACCCTTGGCTAATACGAGAATACAAACGGTGGTACTTTTCCTTTTTCCCGCCCAGGTATGCGTAAGCCGATAAGATTAGGTTGAGATGTCCCAAGTAGCCAATGTGTCCATAATTTTCTGCACCTGGTGCAAGAGGATCTTGTTTCCAAATGATCGTATCAAATTTACGAAAGGCAGGTGTTCGTACTGCTTGCAAGATTTTCTCGGTAATTTCTAAAGATTCTTTTCTAGTGTTTGGGTAGAGATAAGCTAAATTTGTGAGTGCCAATGCGGTCATACTATATGTGACTAATGCCCATTCCCCACGGAATTGCTCTGGCAAAAAACTTGGCATCTGCTCTGGCTCTGCTCCCTCTTTGATGCGTTCGATTAGGTAGGTTCGCCGTGCAAGTAGTTCTTGTCGTTTTACGTTAGGATTTGTGGAAGTTGCTTTGCGGACTGAGTAGTACGCACAGGAGTAGAGGGTGGTGCTGATAAGAATTATGGATATAGAAATGTAGATTAAAGTCTTTCTCATAAAGGATAGACTTTAAGGAATATACAAACGTTTTGTGAAGAAGGGACTTATAACTATCCTTTATTAAAAATTCATAAACCTTTGCCATGTAGCAAAGAAGCGTTCTAACTTTGTCTCAGAGATTTCTGTCATTTCTGCGATAAAAGCTAGTTCACAGCCTTTCTGCCTCATTCTGAGAGCTGTTTGTAAGCTATTTCGTCTTTCCTTTTGACCTCTTCAATGCTGATCCATCCCAATTCTCGTGCTCTTTCTTCAATCGCTGACATGTTGACTCCTAAACGTTTGGCAATTTTTTCAATTCTTTCTTGGTACAATAAGAATGCATACTTTAAATCTCTGTTCTTTAGTATGGACTCCTCTAAATAGCTGTCCAGTTCATTTTTTTGTTCTGTATCCACCTGTACAAGTAAAGTTTTCGATACAGAGAACTGTTTTTTTGTAAATGAGTGAGGTTTTTGACCTGTTTTTACTGTTTAGCGGTGTTTGCTGTAGAGTAAAGCATATGGAGAGATTCACAGTGTCCCCTCGCTGTGGCTTGGGGACTGGTTGTGTTTCGCTTAGCAGACCTGTGGTTCGAGTTGTAGGCGTAGGACTTTGACCTGAGCCAAGGCAAAGTCGTGGTAGCGTTTGCGGCGTTTGGCAGTGTAGGTCTCTGCATTGTGCATGCGGTCGATGGCAATTTCTAGGTGGTCTAGAAATTCTGCATAGTCTATTTGTTCCATGTGGGAACCTCCAATTTTGGTATAGGTTGCCCAAGGAAGAAAGGGGTTGACCATGTACGGATTGGTACACAGACTTTTCTTGCGTCCTTGAGGCGTTGTTTCTCAGTCCGGGTTAGTTTCTCAGGCAAAGCCGGGCTGAGAGCTTTTCGCTTAAAGATTTCAATGGTAAGTATTTGTTGGTACTTGTGTAGTGTCTATGCTTTTTTTGTAGGTGTGAGGAGTTTTTAAATTTGAAAAGATTTCCCCTATAATATTTTTTTAAAATCATTTGATAGATTTCAGAAATTAAATAGGATGTCTTTTATAAGGGTATACCTCAAGAGATGTCAATTGCTTAAAATGAATTGATTTTCGAAACTCACTATTTTTAAATTAGAGAATGTAGAATTATCTTGTCATGGTTGTCCATCTTTATATTTTACTAGGGGGTATTATGAGTGATCCTACAGACAAGGTAATAGAAACGCTAGGCTTTGATAATGTACAATCTGATTGCTATTCAAAACATACTTCTATCGGTTATATTGCTACTAGTTCCACTCCGACGATTCAAAATGAGGAATTAGCAACTAAAATACTCTGTAACCACGCCGCTTATGATATTCACCATGAAACTACAGGTGTAGTGGTTCGTTTAAGAGTCGATTCTATTTTAGATAGCGAAGCGAACGATAAGATGCCGTTTCGTGGAGTAATTGCGAGTGAATTCAGGTCTGAAAATAATGGGAATATAGCGGTTGATCCTCGAATAGAAGACGTCCAAGCAAATGTTCCCCCACAGTCTACCTATATTCGTATTGTCAATTTAAGTTCTCTAGATAACCATGCTACCTTTGTTACGGGAGATGCTATCAGTCTGGAAGTCGTTACAGCAGATACAGATTGGACCTTGTTGGAATGGCAAGATAATATGGGTTGGGTTGCAGGGGATGTAAGCAATTCTAAGCCCACAAAAGTTACACAGATCTTCAGCATATACAAAGCCTCACAGGATGAACAATATTCGGACTGTGAAGTTCGTCCTAACGGAACGCCTATTGTACTTTCTGCTACTGAATCTGTGTTGATTGTCCCGGGAATTGGACACAACTCTATCGAACTATCCTCTGTGCAAAACAATCATTTTACAACAGACCAACTCACGGGCAAACCAAGATCTTTTGAGGATATTGGTTCTTTGTACGATAATTCAATCATGGATTTTCCGTATTATTGTTTATGTTATGCCGTTTTACAAAAATCTCCATTGACGAGCGTGTTGGAAGCTCCTCGTAAATATCTATCCTGTAGGAAACCATTTGATGACTACAGTGATACTTCTATGACTTGGAGAGAGTTTTATAGTGAAAATCTTACAGATACGCGGCAGATGACTGGTGGGTACATGCACCAAATTCCGTCCGAGGATTGGTTCTGGTTACAGATGTACATTACAACTTACCAGAATATTATTACAACAGGTTCACAAATATGTATTTCCAGTATCGATCAAGGAGCGCAGCCAGAACAACCAATTGGTTACGTTCCACTTAGCTTTGGTAGGAATGGCAATAATCTGTTCTCGTCCAGTCGTACACTTTCTGCATTCCCTAAATGGAATTTTTGGTTATTTGGCATTGCAAACTGGAACGATGGCCAACCCGAATTTTTTCCATTAGGACATCCCATCAATTTACAAACAGATGAATTTTTATTATGGCCTCGTACCGATCATTGGGAAAAGGTTTTTATGGATGGCTCTAGTAAGCCTCTATCTTTACTGTGTGCTACGAAGTTGCCCACTTCTCAAGATCTTCACAAACTCCGAAACCAAAATGCAGCTCTTTTTCACCCTATTTCCTTTGTAATGTCTCCGGAACATATTCCTCCAAAATGTAGCTCGGTAGGATGCCAATGTTGTTTACATACAGCAACTGGCAAAGCACTTTCTCGAAGTTTAAAGACACATCAGGGAGATAGAGATGGTCTCCTACAAGCGGGAACGATGATGTTTACCGGACCCAGTGAAATAGAAACAATGATAGGAGAGTATAATACTGCAATTGTTAGCTTTGACGAATATGATGGTTTATTTGTTCCTACTTCTATTCAATGGGAAATTACAGGCGATAATATTCTCAAAAGTCAGGTGGAAACATCCACTACAATCGAGGTAGAACATTGGACTGCCCCTTCTCCTGGAAGTAAAACTCCCACAATTCATTTTTATTTTACCCAGCCTGGAACCTATACAGTTTCTTGTTTTGTTGAAGGGGAAGAAGCACAAATCAATGCTCCCCCAGAACTTGTATCGGGAGGGTTTGAAGTGACATGGGAGGTTCTTGCACCCAAGCATAGTTTGTATTTAGCATCCAACTTGCAAAATGCGACTCTTGCACCGATGGAAGTCATAACGGATCGTTTTCTCAGATTTGGTGACTTTAGTACGACTCCTGAAACAGTTGGAATGGAAATGGAGTTTCGAGTTGGGGAGAGTCCTTTTAATGGCTTGGCACGTATCACACAACTGGTTTCGCATGTTGTGATTCGCACAAAGGCGGATGACTCCATAACAACCAGTACAAGCAATGGAGAGTATAAGTTAGACAACCAAAATCCCTACCACGGAACATCTCAAGAGAAATTTGGTACATCGGGCAATATTATTAAGATACAGGCTAATGATTCACCGGGGCAAAACTTTGCAGGAGATAAAAAAATTGATTTTCAAGCATGGTTCAAGGTTTATGGCCGCGTAAGAAAGAATGAAGCCAATGCTATTTATGCAACTTTGGCAATGGGAGAATGGACTGCCAAGATGGTTGCCGAGCGGACAAGTTTAGCAAGCTTTACTATCACTGAATTTGCTAGAACGCCAACAACTACATACCAGAGGTTTAAGGATATTTATGAACTTTGTGAATGGAATGATGTTCAAGTAAACGCAGGCTCAGATGGGCAAGGCATTAGTGTACCAGGTACGACTAAGATCATCCGCTCAGATGAAGAGCAGGTACTTTTTTTGGCTCCTGGCTTTTCAAGTGGAGAAATTGAAGAATCTCTAGGACGCCCACTGGCAGAAAATGTTGAATTTGAAGGACAAAACTATTATCAAACTTTCATCTCCCTGTCTAAATTAAATGAGCTATTAGGTGTATCAGAAGTAATAATTCTTCCTGTCTCTCTACGCAAAGGTAACTTTGATACTAGGCCTGAAAGTCAACAAAAGGGTCGTGTTCTCCCAATCACCTTTAAGGTGCGGGTTGCGCCCTTCTGTTATGGGGTAATTTCTGATATAGAGTGGGAAGAAATTATCAGAAATGATATTGGTCAAAGTGATAGTCTACTTCCAGATGGAGATGCTGCTGATAATTTTCAATTTACTGATTTTGGGAGAACATTGTATGCCCAATTCCAGCGAAAACTTTTGGGGATTATGTACAGTTCAGATTCTTTTTGGTTAGAGTTTGCAATAGCTCCTACACAACAGGAGTTAGAAAACATTACCGCTATGTTACAAACAAGATTTGTCCGTCGCGTATACGCAGATGAAATGCGAATCCCTCCGTTACCATTTGACCCAACATCTCCATCCTCAAATCCAATTTTACTCTCTTCTACTCGGATGATAGTAAAGGATAAATATAGTACGGTTCACAGAGCTCTAGTAAGGGACGGTTGGAATGTTACTAGAGATTCATTGTACATTTCCTATGAAGGCAAAGACATAAAACTCGACTTTGAGGCAGAGAGAAATCATTCTAAGATAGCTGTTAAAATTAAAAGTTTTATAGGCTCTACCTTGAGTGAGTTTCATCTGGTTTTAGGACAATACTATAATTATAAAAGAATTCTGCGTGCCAAAGAGCAAGATAGAGTTTTGTATTTTGCGATTCCAGCAGATATATGGAATGCATTTCAAAAATCCAAATTTTTTATAGATGGTTTGCAAGAACTTCAAGTAAAAATGATAGTCTATAGTAGGAAAAATGGAGAAATACTCAAATGGATAAGCTGAATCAATATACAAAAATTATCGAGCAATTCTTGCAGGATCATTCCCAAGTTTCTTTTGCATATGGCGACATTCAGACAGAATTGGTCATCGATCCAGTTAGGAACCATTTTATTCTTTTTCGCATTGGTTGGGAAGAGGAAAGTAGGGTATACCACCCAGCGATTCATTTGCAAGTTAAAGATAACCAAGTGCATATTCAAAATAATACTACAGAAATAGAAATTGTAGATGAATTAGAAAGATTGGGTATACCTAAAAAGGATATCATAACGGGCTATATTTACCAACCTGAGTTCGCTTAAAGCTACTTCTAAAATCAAAAACTGCTTTTTTTCCTCCTTGCCATCATAAGCTAGATCATCCCTTATTACTCTTAAAGCAATACTGCAAAAACAAAGGAAACAACATGGAAAACGAATACACACCGCCGAAAGTATGGCAGTGGGAGAAGGGCGAGGGCAAGTTTGCCAATATCAACCGACCTATTAGCGGGTCTATTTCAGACAAAGAACTGCCCAAAGGCAAACATCCCTTACAATTGCACTCAATGGCGACTCCCAATGGTGTCAAAGCAACCATTATGCTAGAAGAGCTATTGGAAAAAGGCCACAGCGGTGCCGAATACGATGCCTACCAGATCAATATCATGGAAGGAGACCAATTCTCTAGTGGCTTTGTGGAGATAAACCCTAACTCCAAAATACCAGCACTTGTGGATTTCAGTGGAGAAAAGCCCATTCGTATCTTCGAATCAGGTTCGATTCTGCTTTACTTGGCTGAAAAGTTCGGAGAATTTTTACCAAAAGATATCGCTGGACGCACAGAGACGATGAACTGGCTCTTCTGGCAGATGGGAAGTGCTCCGTATGTGGGAGGAGGCTTTGGTCATTTCTACGCTTATGCACCATATAAGATCAAATATTGTATCGATCGCTTTACTATGGAAACCAAACGCCAGTTGGATGTTTTAGACAAACGTTTGGCGGATAATAAATACATCGCCGGTGAGGAATACTCCATTGCTGACATAGCAATTTGGCCTTGGTATGGCGGCTTGGTGTTGGGAGTGATGTACGAAGCTGCTGAGTTCTTAGAAGCAGACTCTTACAAAAATCTAATGCGTTGGGCAAATGAAATCTCAGAAAGACCTGCTGTCAAGCGTGGGAAAAGGGTAAATCGAACTTGGGGAGAGGAGAAGGAACAACTCAAAGAAAGGCATAGTGCAAGTGATTTTGAGTAGTAGCTGTAAAGTTCCCCTCGACTCCGCTCGGGGAACGGTTTTACTGCTCCCAAACGAACCAGTGAGCTTGCTTGGCTTGTAGCTTAATATACAAGCCATTTTCTAAAATGTCGCCTAACTCACGAATGTACTTGCGGTTGTCCGTAACATCGCGGAATTCAATCGGCTTGCTTTGCTGGATTTTTAAGGAACGCAAAATTTCATCTTGGAATTCTAACCTTCCTGAAATGTCATGGGGAAATGGATTGTATACTAAAAGCTCTAAGCGGTTAGCCATCACTAACACGTGACAAATCGTGTCGTCTAAACTATGCTCATCATAGGGCAACAACTGCATTTCAAAACGACGTATCTTTTTCCCTTTCCTCTCTTGGATTTCACGAAAGGCGCGTAGGTAGAAAGCAAAGATACTATCTTGAACGGTTTCAATCGGGTGTCTTCCTAACTGTACCGGCAACTTGTATTCATAGCCGTAACTTTGGAAGTGGTGGTAGAGCACAAGACCGGGTAGAAAACACAGCAATGAAAATGCATAGATAGAATATTCACCAAATGTTTGGTAGGCACGTGGTTCATCGTGGTTTTCAATGAAGCGCAGCGACTTTTCTTGGAAGGAAAGATCTGCTTGCAGGTGCATACTGGTTTCATATGAGTTGTTTTTTTGCAAACGATCGTAGAGAGTTTTGTCGTATGTATAGGCAAATCCCTTTTGTTGCAAGTTGTACTCTTGGTTCCAATATACCTCGGCGATAAATTGAAATTCTGGAAACTCTTCTTGGATTTCCGGGATCAATTCTTCCCAGTAGGGAACGCCTTTTTTGCCATGTGTTTGCTCGAAAATCTCTGCTTCGGGAAGCATCGCCATATCACAGCGTACTCCATCGCAAACGCTTGCT
Source organism: Spirochaetota bacterium (assembly GCA_039028475.1). Taxonomy (GTDB): domain Bacteria; phylum Spirochaetota; class Leptospiria; order Leptospirales; family Leptospiraceae; genus JBCCIA01. Next base: position 13,059 of record JBCCIA010000007.1, read on the forward strand.
ATTTTTTGTAGAGTTTTCAAATGCAGACGAACCGTTTCCGGGTTGGAAAAATCCCACTGTACAGTGTCAGTCCAACCATCAAAATAAGGGTCTCGTCCGTGGTAGAAGACAAAGCCGTTTCTGGGAAAGGAGTTGTGGCAGAGAACTTTATCTTTCTTGTGCAAAAAGCACTCAGGATACCGATCTAAAAGGGGGGTATCTACTGCCATGTGGTTGGGGACAAAGTCGAGAATCAGCTTTTTACCCAAAAGATGCAAATGGGTCTGGAAGGCTTTGATTTCATCCCAGCTAATTGCGCACAGAGGGTTCGGTTCGTATTCATAGATAGCGTAGGGAGAACCGATAATGTCTGCATCGCGCAAATCGTGCAAAGTTTTACGGAACTCAGTATTCAAACCTTCATGTTTCAAGCAAATCTCTTTCGAAGCAGGTGAAACTTGCCAGATGCCCATAAGCCAGATATAATCTGCCGCTTGGAATTCAGGCGAGTCTAACAAAGAACTTTCGAGGCCAGAAACCGTCGATTTGTTCTCCAGACAAAAAATCCTTGTATTTAATTCGTAAATATATGATTGATGAAACCTGTTATTTTTCATAGAGGATTTACTTAGTTTGAAAGCCAATATATTTATTTCTAGAACAATATATATTCTTATTTTGTCGATTGTTTGTTTTTCTTGTAAGAAAAAAAGTGGCCCGGTTGTGCAAAAGGTGGTGGATAAACCTTGGCAGGGAGACCCAGCTAGTATCCCAGCAGCTTTGCAAAAAGCGAATCCAGTCGCGTCTCAGGAGGCAGAGAAAGGTGGTGTATTGCGTTTATTTGGAGGCCAATTTCCAAAGTCTCTCAATTATTATTTGGAACAGTTCGCTACAACAGGTGAAGTCTTTTCTATGATGTACGAGTCGTTGACAAATAACGACCCCATTACCCTTGAACCCATACCACATTTGGCGAAAGAGTGGAAGATCTCTGCTAATAAAAAGAAGTTTACCTTTATTTTAGATGGCAATGCAAAATGGTCGGATGGCAAGCCTATTACAGCCTATGACGTCTTGTTTACCTATGAGACGATCATGAACCCTAAGAACGATACTGCCATTTTTCGGATTGGACTTTCTCGCTTTGAAAAGCCAGTTGTCAAAGATGCTAGTACAGTTGAGTTTACCGCCAAAGATATCCATTGGAACAATTTCAATACACTATCTAGTATACTCATTTTGCCGAAACATGCCTATGAAGGGAAGGACTTTAACAAAATTAACTTTGTTTTTCCTGTTGTTTCTGGGCCTTACGAACTAAAAGCTGCTAAGAAGGGCCGCTACATCCGTATGCGACGCCGAGGAGATTATTGGCAGAGAGCCTATCCTTATACAAAAGGTATGTACAATTTTGATGAAATCTTTTTTAAGGTTTCCAATGAACGCAGCCTAGCTCTGCAAGCATTTAAAAAAGGTGATATTGACTTTTACCCAGTGTACACAGCTCAGTTCTGGGTGCAGGAAGCGAAGGGAGACAAGTTTACTAAGAACTGGATTGTCAAACATCGGATCTTTAACCAAAAGCCGGTTGGATTCCAGGGTTGGGCGATGAACATGCGACGTAAGATTTTCCAAGATCGAAAGGTGCGTAAAGCAATTTCTTATCTCGTACCGCGTGAAATGTACATTGAAAAATTGATGTTCAATGAATACAAAAAGACCCACAGCTATTACCCTGACTTTTATTTGTTAGGGGAGAAGCACTCAAATGAAGAGTTTACCTACAACCAAGATATAGCCCGTAAACTGTTCCAAGAAGCAGGTTGGAAAGTAAATGATAAAGGGTATCTAGAAAAAGATGGTGTGGAAATGGCTTTTAGCATGTTGGAACGTGACCAAAGGAGCAGTAAGTTTGTAACTCCTTTTATTGAACGTGCGAAAGAAGTGGGCGTCAAAGTAAAATTAGAGACTACAGATTTGCCTGGTTGGAGTAAGCGTATGCAAGAGTACGACTATGACATAACTTGGGTAGCTTGGGGAGGAGGGATTTTTAAAGACCCAGAAGCTGCTTGGTACTCTAAATATGCAGATGAAAAAGGGCAGAACAACTATACGGGTTTTAAATCTGCTCAAGTCGATGCGTTGGTAGAAAAACAGAAAACTATTTTTAGTGTTCAAAAACGCAACCAAATAGTCAAAGAAATAGATAAGTTAGTCTACAAGGAATACCCCTACGTCTTACTTTGGCACTTGGACAATACACGAATTCTCTACTGGAATCGCTTTGGTATGCCTAAAAATCCTTTGGGTAAATATGGAGGTGAAAGTTTTGCCTATACCTATTGGTGGTTCCATTCCGGTAAAGCACAAGACCTTGAGAATGCTATTGCTGATACAAAAGCCTTACAGGGAGAGAGTAAAGAAAAGGTATCAAATTGGGAAAAATAGATAAAAAAAGACTTTACCTTGAAAAGAATGAACGATTGCTTTGTATTTTATTGTCTAAGTAAGATAGAGAGCTCATGGAGGAACTAAATGGAAGCTACAAAACCAAGATTTTATAAAGAAATGACTGTCGGTGACGCGATGGCTCTTCATCCCGAATCCGGTCTCGTATTTTCAAGCTACCACCTAGGTGGCTGTTCACATTGTTCTATAAACGAATTTGAAACTATAGAACAGGTCTGCATGGGGTATGGAGTTGAAGTTGACGTACTATTGGACAGCTTGAACAACCTATTTGCAGAAGACGAAGACGAAGATTGACACATTTATTTCGTACCTAAACTATTCATAGGGGAGGCAATACCTAATTCTTGCCTTCCCTATCTCTTCCTTTTTTTATTACTTATACAACTACTATTTATCGGAGATAGGATCTGCTATCCTTTTTGGATATAGATCTGGAATGTTACAATGGCAAATGATCAAATAAAACACTTACTTTCCTGGGAGGATTGGAGCGACGAAGAAATTTTAGATTTAGTTTCTTATGCGGAATATGTCAAAAATAACCGAGTAAACTTTGCAGGGAGTATGTCAGGTCGAACTTTGGCTATGCTATTTCAGAAAACCTCCACGCGAACCCGTGTATCTTTTGAAGCAGGAATGACGGAAATGGGAGGACACGCGATCTATCTGAATTGGATGACTTCTAATTTCCAGCTTTCTGATATTGATCTGGAGGCTGAGTATCTGTCGCGCAATGTCTCTGTAATCATGGCACGTTTGAAAAGAAATGAGGAGTTGCGGCTTTTGCAAAGTGGTTCTAAGGTTCCCGTGATCAATGGTTGCTGCAACCTTTTCCACCCATGCCAGTCTTTAGCCGATATTTTGACAATTAAAATGGATCATGGCTTTCTGGAGGGGGTCAAACTGTGCTATGTGGGTGTACACAATAATGTTGTAAATTCACTGATAGGCATCACATCTGCCTGTGGCGTCGAGTTGACATTGGTTACACCCATAGCTAAGGAAGAATCAAAGTTCCAACCAATCATTGATCGTGCTTTAGCTAAAGGAACGCTACACTGGGAAGAAGATGTTCGCAAAGCTGCGCTAGAAACGGATTATATCTATACTGACACTTGGGTAGATATGGAGTTTTTCAACGATCCAACTTTTGCCAAAGAAAAAGACGAACGAATCAATCTAATGATGCCCTACCAATTGAACCATAAGTTGTTGGAAGGATCAAAAGCCAAAGTTATGCACGATATGCCTATCCATACCGGGTATGAAATTACCAGAGATCTCGTCAAAGATGAGCGTTCCATTATCTTCCAGCAAGCTGAAAACCGCTTAGATGCCCAAAAAGCGGTGATATTGAAGTTACTGGAGAGAATGTAAAATTTGGTTTACCTATCAGAGCCGGTATTTTGAATAGTATGGAAAATTTATTAGGAGTCCTAGATGCAAGGGTTTCGCCCTTTGGACTCCACAATCCATGAATAAAGGAATACCAAAATGGCAGATTTGAAACATCCCAGTGAGGCACTCTTTAGCGGAGAGAAACCTTTTCCTATCATCCCTGTATGCGAACACTTTGCTGGTTCTGAAAAACTAATTGGCAAAGCCTTACAGAAGCAAAATGAACTAGGTGGACGTTTTGATATTACTATGGACTGTGAAGACGGTGCCCAAACCGGTCAGGAAAAAGAACATGCAGAAATGATCGTACGTATGCAGACCTCTGAACTGAACAAACACAAAATGAGTGGTGTACGTATCCATGATCATTCCAATGCACATTGGAAGCAAGACGTAGATATTATCGTTCCTGGTGCTGGTAACGAAATCGCTTATATCACCATTCCGAAACCAACTAAAGCGGAACAAGTCGCTGAAATGATTACCTATATACAAGAAGCCTGTAAAAAAGCAAATATCACCAGAGAAATTCCTATCCATGTACTTATTGAAACCCACGGTGCCCTTGCAGATGTAGAAAAAATTGCGGCTCTTCCTTGGATGCAAGTTCTAGACTTTGGTTTGATGGACTTTATCTCTGGCCACCACGGTGCCATTCCAAACTCATGCATGAAAAGCCCCGGGCAATTTGACCACGAATTGATTCGCAGAGCAAAGGCAAATGTTGTCGCTGCGGCTCTTGCCAATGGTGTGATTCCAGCTCACAACGTGACTTTGGACTTGAAAAACCAATACCAAACTTACCAAGACGCAAGTAGAGCACATAAAGAATTTGGTTTCTTACGTATGTGGTCTATTTATCCTACACAAATTACTTCTATCATCGATGCCATTATGCCAGATTATAGTGAAGTGCAGAAAGCGTGTGACGTTCTTATCAAAGCGCAAGACGCAGAATGGGGGCCCATCCAACATGCTGGTGAATTGCACGATAGAGCTACCTACCGCTATTTCTGGGAGTTGGTACAAAAAGCTAAAATTACTGGTGAAAAACTACCAGACATCGTTGTTGAAAGGTTCTTTAGCTAAACAACCTTCCAAACTTTTCTCTAAGGTGGTTTTTTGATACCACCTTAGATTCAGTACTTAATAATATAATTAACTACAAATTGTTTACCTCTAGTTTCATTGCCAACTCGGGGAAACCCATCGACTGTATTATCTAGAAATCTTAAACCCATGAAAATACTACTTGTTGAGGCATTAGAACCTGCTGCTGGGGCAGGCTGTGTAGGAAGAGGGGGGCCAGATCCGTGATCGTGACTTGCATTCCCCGCAAACGCATTTGCCTCAATAGCGAAACTCTGAAATTGATCATTGACATAAGCTCCAATTGTTCTAGTCACGTTTTGGACAAACTTTACCGAAGTACCAGCACCCGCTGGTACTGCAGCTCTTGCATCGGGTAAGTTAAATGTTGTAGAACCATCTCCTGAACCCCAAGTGGTTCCAAGAATTGCAAATAAATCTGCATATGTAGTTCGTGATACAGCACTCCCATCACAAAGTAAAAAGCCTGTTGGCGCAGAACTTCCAGCATAAGGTAGGGTTGTCCCTACTGGTACGAGACGATTTGCAATTTGTGTATTTAAGTCTGTGATACTGGTAAGATTCGTTTGCACTTCTGTGTTTAGGCTTTCTATAGCTGTCTTTAAAGTTATAAAATTACTATTGATCTCCGAAGAACTCACTGTACTACCCGAAGTGAAGGTATTTAAAGTTCCCACAGAGACTGCAAAGGCGTAGCTTATAAATAAACCCAATCCTAGTCCAATTCCTGCTAGCGTCCAATTTTTGATTGTTGTTAATGCTGTTTTCACCGTATGCTCCTTAGAGATGATTATAGCTTAGCAAGAAATATCGGATAAAAATTTTTTAGGCTGGTGTTTAGGCATCATCCTATATTCAGTACTTAATGATAAAATTCACCACAAATTGTTTGCCATGGGTTACGTTGCCTACTCTTGGATTTCCGTTTGAACCATCTGCAATTGGTGAGCGAATTGGGTCTGGAATAGCAGGAAAATTTGAACCTGGACCAATATGCCCACCCCCAGGATCTGCAAACCCAGCCGTAATACTAGTTGTGCTGATTGCATGGAAGTGACCTTGTAGTTGGTCGTTAATGTAAGCAGCGATGTTTTTTGATTCGTTTGTTATATACTTATTAGAGGTGCCCCCACCGACTGGGGCTGCGGCTCTACCATCTGGCAGATTGAAGGTGGTGGAACCATCTCCCGAACCCCAGCCTTGTCCGTTGACTTCTTCTACTTCTTTTAATACAACGTACAAATCAGGAAATTCTGTACGAGAAACAGCTCTGCCATCACATAATAACCAACCTTGAGGGGGAGTAATCCCAGCAAAGGTTGTTATCGTTCCTACTGGAATCGTTGGTATTTGCTTAGGTAAGTTTAGTTGCATCCATTCTGTCCCATTAAACCACTCTAAATTATTGTCATGCACTCTAAAGTTATTTAGTTGTTCTACTTCTAATTTTGTAGTCATTATATTCCTCTTTTTTTATATATTGAATTATGCATAAAATAAAGTATCGGATAAACTTTTTGTGGGTGAATTAAATTAGCTGTTAATACTTAATAATAAAATTCACAACAAACTTTTGCCATGGGTTATTGTACCAACTCTGGGGGTCCCGTTAGAGGCATAAGGTAAAAAGTTTCCAGTATGTACATTGGCAGAGTCGGAACCAGCTGATGCTTGTCCTGACTGTGCGCCTCCTCCTCCAAAGTTTAATACAGATCGAAATACCGTATGTGCATGCCCTTGGAATTGGTCATTCCGGTAACTTGCTATACTCCTGCTTTCATTTTGTGCAAATCTTGAAGAAGTTCCTACCCCAACTGGCATAGCAGCTCTAACATCAGGTAGGTTGAAAGTAGTAGAGCCATCTCCAGCTCCCCAATTCGTTCCAATGACTGCAAATAAATTAGCATAAGTGGTCCGCGATACAGCACTACCATCACAACTCAAATAGCCTATTGGTGCTGTCTGCATGGCATAACTTACTATCGTTCCTGGGGGAACAGTGTTTTGAATCGTTGTATCTAGAGTACTAATGGTCGTAATTTGGTTTGTACTCCTGTATTTAGAGCTTCAATTGCCGTTTTTAGAGCCATAAAATTATCATTGATCTCGGAAGAACTGACTGTGGTACCCGAAGTGAAGGTATTTAAAGTTCCCACAGAGACTGCAAAGGCGTAGCTTATGAATAAACCCAATCCCAACCCAATTCCTGCTAACGTCCAGTTTTTTATTACTTGCAAAGCTGTTTTCATTGGATTCTCCTTAGCGATGATTATAGTTTAGAAATAAATATCAGAGGGTACTTTTTAACTTCAATACTTGATAATAAAATTTACCACGAATTGTTTGCCTCTAGTTTCATTGCCTATCCTTGGTTCTCCATATCCGTTCCAAGTATCTTCCATATAAAACCTTGCAACCGCTCTATCTGTTACTGGATCGGTAAACTTAGCTCCTCCAAGAATATAAGTGGCATTAGTGAAAGCACCTCCTGGTGAATATATACCACCAGTATGTTCTGGTGTATCTACACCAATCCAATGCCCTTGGAATTGGTCGTCTAAATAAGAAGCTATGCTTTTATTATTATGTTGCGTATATTCAGGACGTGTAGAGGTTCCTGAGCCGACTGGAGTTCCCTCTCTTCCATCGGGTAGATTAAAAGTAGTAGAACCATCCCCCGAGCCCCAAGTAGTTCCAATTACATTAAATAGATCTGCATATGTTGTTCGTGATACAGTAGTACCGTCACAGAGTAGGAAACCCGTAGGAGCACTGCTGGCTGAATATGGTAAGATTGTCCCTACTGGTACTAAATTATTTGTAACTTCCGTATTTAGAGTTTCAATGGCTGTTTTCAATGTTGTGAAATTATCATTGATCTGTGAGGAACTTACTGTGCTACCTGAATTAAAAGTATTTAAAGTTCCCACGGTAACAGCAAAAAGATAGCTTACAAATAAGCCTAGGCCCAAGCCAATTCCAAAAATCAGACCGTTTTTTAGTTTCACTAGAGTCTTTTTCATAAATCAATTCTCCTCATACTACTAGTATATCTAATCTAAAAGTATCGGAGTGATTTTTTAATTCTTAATAATATTGCTTTACGAAAAATGTTCTATCGTTAAAAATTATGAGAAATGACTAGTTTTGCGGAATCACTCCTACTTTTCTCAGGCAGTGTCTTTGCATTCGTCTGGGGCTTGAGTTGTTTTTTTTCTTCTGAGCGAAATTCTGATAAGAGATTATTGAGTTATCTGTTATTTGTTTCTGCGATTTGGTTGTTGTCTGGATTTTATGTTTTTGGTAAGTTCCATTTGCAACAGCCACATTACTTCCTTTGGAATATGCCTTTTGTCTATACCTGTGGGCCTATTTTTTACTTATTGTACCGGAGAAACTTATTACAAGAAGACGTTGCTTTGTCAGAATTTCTACGCTGGCATTTTGCTCTACCTGTTTTGGCCTGCATTCTCTGCCTACCTTTTTATATTATGCCAACAGAAGAAAAACTCAGTTTCATCCAAAACTTTTCGCAAGGAAAGACTAGCTACCATTATGTCGTTTTACTGCTTAACTTAGGAACCAAGATCTCTATCCTTTCTTACATGCAATTCTTTATCTTTAACAACTGGCAAACCCTTGTGAAGCTCTATCGTGAAAGAGAGAATAGCAGGCGATTCGTTGTGTTGATCCTATTTTTGCTCTATGCAGATTTGCTATTGGGTTTATGCGGAATACTTGTGACAAAGTTTTTTCTAATAAAATTGAGTGCTTTGTTACTGCCTTTCAACCTCTTCTTCTTTTTTATTTTGAGTTCAAAATATCCTGATATGTTGGAGGAACTCAAAGAAGAAGTAAAAAAAAGATACGAAAGATCGAAAATCAATCGCTTAGATCTTACGAGTACCATTGAAAATTTAACTGCTTTGATGCAGCAAGAAAAACTCTACCAAGAGGAACGTCTTTCCTTGCAGTCTTTAGCAGATGAACTAGAGATTACCTCGCACCAACTCTCACAAATTCTCAACGAAAAAATGGGCAAGAAATTCAATGACTTTGTCAATGAATTTCGCATAGAGGAGGCGAAAGAGCTGCTAGTTGCCAACTCACAAGACACGGTTTTATCCATAGCCTATGTTGTAGGTTTTGGTTCTAAGTCCTCCTTCAACAAAGCTTTCCGCACTCATACTGGCCTAACCCCTATGGCCTATCGCAAAAAGTTTCTTCCCAAACGTGCGAAGTTATAGATCGCTCCTATTTTCTTCGGCGTTTGCTATAACTCAGGTCGCTTTTTCATTTGTTTTTGCCTAAACTCATTGTACAAGGAGTTACAAATGAAAAAAGATTTTTTAAATTTAGCGGAAATGTTTGCAAATGCAGCCAAGGAGTACCACAACTTACCAGCCTTTGCCTACCGTGATACTGGCAAATCGTTTTATAAGGTAAGCTATGGTGAGTTGTGGCAAAAGGCTAATCAGTTAGCTGCAACTTTGTTGCAATTGGGGGTTTCACATCAGGACAAAGTTGGTATATTTGCTGATAATCGTTTGGAGTGGATCATCGCAGATATGGCAATCGTTTCTTGTGGAGCGGTTGACGTGCCGCGTGGAAGTGATGTTACTGATCAAGATATCAATTATATAATTCCTCATGCAGATATCAAAGTTCTATTTGTTGAAAATCAAGCAGTTCTTAAGAAAATAGAAAAAAATAGAGCGCAGCTTCCAGCCTTAAAAACTATAATTCTCATGGATAAAAAGGAGTCGGTTAGTAAGGAATATCTATCCTTCTATGATCTATTGGAGAAAGGAAAAAAGCTCCTTCAGCAGCAACCTACTCGTTTGCAAGAAGCTCGGCAAAAGATACAGCAGAAAGATTTGTTTACACTTATCTATACTTCGGGGACAACTGGTGCTCCTAAAGGAGTGATGTTGAGCCATAAGAATATGCTTTCCCAGATTCGTTCTTTGCCAATTGACCTTTCTTCGCAAGATTCTATTTTATCTATTCTTCCCGTTTGGCATATCTTTGAACGTACCTTTGAGATGGTTGCTATCGCCTGTGGTAGTTGTACCTACTATACCAATGTGCGTAATTTGCGTGAAGATTTACAATTGGTCCAACCTACATTTATGGCATCCGCTCCGAGACTTTGGGAAAGTATCTATTCAGGAATCAAAAACAAAATTGAATCTGGCCCTGCGATAAATCGTGCTTTGTTTGGCCTCGCCTATTTTTTTTCTTCCCATTTTAATACAGCTAGGCGGATTTTACAAGGCAACCAGCTCTCTTTGCAAGACGAAAACTTACTTTCTCGTTTCCTGCAGGTTCTAGGATCACTAGTAGTTGTTACAGCTTTTTTTCTGCCTCATAAACTATTCGATGCTTTGGTTTTTAGCAAAATCCGTAAGGCTACAGGCGGTCGCTTGCAGGGAACTTGTTCGGGAGGAGGCGCCTTACCTATGCATATCGACGAGTTTTTTAACAATATCGGAATTCCTGTTTTAGAAGGATATGGCTTAACAGAAACGTCTCCTGTTATTTCAGTCCGTACCTTTGCCAAGCTAGTCCCCGGAACGGTTGGCCCTCTCTATCCTAAAACGGAGTTGAAGATTGTCGATTTGCAAACTGGTGAGCAGATGTACCCTGGTGAGAATGGTTTGGGAAAAAAAGGCGAGGTTTGGGTAAAGGGGGAACAAGTCATGCAAGGGTATTATAAGAATCCAGAAGCTACGGCAAAAGTCCTGCAAAACTCCTGGTTTAAGACGGGTGATATAGGTATGATGACTTTCAACCACTGCTTAAAGATTATCGGGCGTGCAAAAGAGACCATTGTTTTATTAGGTGGGGAAAACGTGGAGCCAGTTCCTATTGAAAATAAAATTCTCGAATCAGACCTCATTGAGCAGTGTATGGTCGTTGGACAAGATAAAAAATATCTCAGTGCTTTGGTGGTGCCAGAGGATACGATTGCTAAAAAAATCCAGGGAGTGACTTTAAAAAAGACTCTTTTGCAAGAAGTTAAAAAACAAATTAGTACGGCAAGCGGTTTCAAATCCTTCGAAAAGGTAGTGGATATTATTGTTCTGCCAAAAAAGTTTGAAGTAGGCGATGAGTTAACGGCAAAACTTTCCTTAAAGCGGCATGTAATAACAGAAAAGTATGCAGAACAAATTGAGTCATTGTATTGATTCTGTACCTATATAAGCTGTACTTACAAGAAGCTCGAAGTATTATTTTGTAAGTACAGTAAAGAAAAAATCAAAAAAATATAGTTTCGCTTGTAATTGTCGTAACTTTCTTTCTGTTGTATATATTGCGATAAATTTCTTTGTTCCCACACAAATTAATCCTTGCTAACTTATCTCAAAGGCAAAAATGTGTCCATTAAAATTATCAATAGAATACTTCTCATAACTACTACTATTCTATTCCTCTTCATCAGCAGTATTTTATTACTTTTTTATCTGAATAAGAAAAAACTTGCTACTATTCAAAAAAAGAGATTACTATCTTACCAAACAGCAGACGAATTGCGACAAAGTTCAGACGATTTAACGCGTCTTGCGAGAACGTATGTCGTTAGTAAAGAAAAAAAATATGAGAAATACTACTGGGAAGTATTAGCCATACGCAATGGTGAAGAATTTCGACCGAAAAACTACCACCGCATTTATTGGGATTTGGTTCTAACAGACCGTGATAAGCCTAAAGCGAGTTCGCAAAAACAACCGTTGCAGTCGATCATGAAGAAATTAGGTTTTACCAAAGGCGAATTTGCAAAACTCAAAGAAGCACAAAACAATTCCGACACACTTGTAAAAACAGAAGAAATTGCTATGAACGCCATCAAAGGTAAGGTCGATAAAGCTAGTTTTCTTCAACTTAAAAAAGGGGAAACGAATCACAAATTTGCCATCCGAATTATGCATGATGAAAATTACCATAAAGCCAAAAAGAAAATCATGCAGCCTTTAAATGAATTCTTCACTCTAGTAGAAAATCGAACCAACCAAGAGGTCGAGACATTGGAAACACAACAGAGATATATTTTGTACATCATGTTCTTCTTTTTGCTATCCATATTTGCCTGCTTTATTGCAAATTACCTGCTAGTCCATCGAAGGGTTTCCCGGCCATTGCTTAGATTTGTCGCGAAAGAAAAGTTACTACAACGTGCTGGTGCAGGAGATTTGACAGTACAAGCCAAAGTAAACTCTAACGATGAAGTAGGCACTTTGATGTCAGAATTTAACCAGATGATCCACTCACAACGAGAAGTTGTACAGAATATAGTCCAGGCAGTAGGGGGTATCAATACATTTACCAAAACGGTTCGAGACAACTCTGCCCACTCTATGCAGACTTTAGAAAATATTACAACTTTTATCGAAGAGTTAAAAAAGGTTTTCCAAGAGCAATCCTTGGCTGTAACAGATTCAGGAAAAGTTTCCCAACAAGTTTCTACACAACTCGATTATATTACCCAATCTTTACACTCTATCCAGAAGTTTTCGAGCGATGCGGCCGATGATTCAAAACTAGGTTTAGATGAGGTGGTACAGGTCACGCAAGAAATGGAAGGTGCCAAACATGCGGTAGACGAATCAAATGAACTGATGACAAAAATGAAAACTTGTACCAAAGATATCTATGAAATTATCGAAGTCATCACCAACATTGCCGATCAAACCAACCTACTTGCCTTAAACGCCGCCATCGAAGCTGCTCGTGCAGGAGAATACGGCAAAGGTTTTCAAGTAGTAGCAACCGAGGTGGGTAAGCTCGCCGATCAATCTATCCATTCCTCGGTAAAGATTAAAAAAATGATAGAGGGCTTTGCAAAAGACACAGAAAGTCTAATGGATACGATGCAGACCAATCGAAATGTTGTCAGTGATGCAAGTGAGAAGATTTCTATCATTGGTGATAAATTTTCTTCTATCCACGCAGTTTTTACAGAACTCAACCAAAAAATCATCGATTTGCAAGGTTCAGTAGTGCAGTTAGAATCTCACAATGTATCTCTAGTAGAATCGATGCAAATGATTCTCTTCCAACACACAACTTCCCAAGCAGGAATTAAAAATGTATCTTCTTCTGTTGCGAGCCAAGACCAAGTAGTTCATGAACTCGATGATGCTCTACAAGAATTACATACAGTCAGCCAATCTCTGAAAACAACTTCAGGTAAGTTTATTGTGTGAGTTTATTCTTTGCATCTGTTGTAAGAAAACAATTGACATCTGCATAAATTTACCGTTACTCTAGTATATATGTTTGTGCAAGGGCTTACTAATATTCTCTAACAAAAACCTTCCCCTACCTACAAAAAAGTAGTATACAAGATTCCCAACAATTTCTAAGCTTACCACACAAGCGGAAAAAAGCTCTCAGCCTGGTTGCTGACGCCAATCTACTCCCAGACTGAGAAACCACACCAGATGGTGCAAAAATAGCTTTCTCTACTAGTACAGCTAGTCAAGCCGAATTGCGTACCATCTGGCTCCGCTCAAAAACAATTAAGGAGCACTCAGATGTCAACAAACGCAGAACAACCTATAGACCCAATCGGTGTATTAGACAGACTTTCCGTCTTCATCTCACGCCTACACAAATACCAAAAGTACAGCAGCCCACGCCGCCGTTGGAGATACGAAAAAATCGCCCAAGATCAGATCCGCCTCTTACAAGATCTATGGCGACAAAACTTAGAAGAATAGACAACCCACTGCTGGTCTAGCCAAACCTAGACCGGCACCTAACCTGGCAAAGCAGGCTTATTAAGCTTCAACTCCTGCCTAGTTTCTGGAAACTCAATATACTTCTGGATGAGCTTAGCAAGCAAAACCGGACTCACACCATACACCGCTGGCTGCAAAGTCAAAGGAGCATTGAAAAAACCTTGGTTCCAAGCCATGATCTTAGCCAACTTTTTCTGCTGCTTCTCGCCCAAATCACGCAAGACATTTTCCTGAGAAAGAACTTGGAACAATAGGAAGGGATTGGAATTCCACTCCACCAAATCCACCGAGTATATATTGCTCCACTCCAAGAAAAACGTAATAGTACGCGCACGAAAATGAATCCCCTCAGCTTGGAAGTGCACCTCATCGTTGGCAACAAAACCAACAGCAAGGCCAACCAGCATCAGAGCGGCTAGCGCAGAGATACCATAACAGACATAGGTGAAAATAGGATTGAACGTTGCAAGATAGGCAATCAGTGCAAAACAAAGCGTCGACAAAGTTGAGACAAAAAAGACTTTCCCTTTGTTCATGCGCAACACGGTAGAGGATAGCTGGACATCGGTGATAGGGATTGCATTTCTCTTATCTTCCAGATACTTCTGAAAAATAAAGTATCCCAAGACCGCCGTGCAAAAGCCAAAAAATAAAGTGAAACTAAAAATATTATTTCTATCTACAGACGACTTCGCAGTAAAGCTCAACAGAATTCCAGTAGAAGCAAATGCAAATGAAACTAAGAAAGCGATCCAGTTACCCATACCAACCGAATATAAAATATACAAATGCCAGTTCTATCAAAAAATGACACTCACAATAAAATAACAATAGGTATGACAAATGAAAAAAGTACATTTATGGCTAGGCTTACTCGGTATACTGGTATTTCTCGCAACAGGAGGGTACATGCATATATACCATGGACACTTGCGAGAGATGCCGGATAGACCACGTCTACTGTACCGTTCGGCACATATCTATACCTTACTCGTATCGGTAATCAACCTAAGCCTGGGAGTCTATTTCAGGCCCAGCACAACAAAGCTAGCCCGCTATTGCCAATACCTGGTATCGACTCTACTAATGATCATCCCAATTCTGTTGGTTTGTGGATTTTTCCTAGAACCACCAACAGGAAACTTAGCCCGCCCATTTGTGCGTACGGGAATTTATGGAGTTTTTGGTGTAGGCATACTGTTGGTATTGCAAAGTGTGTTCGAACGAAAGAAGTAGCACGAAACAGCTATCAATACGCAATCCTATCTTCGATATAAACTGTATCTAAAGCAAGATCATCCGCCATACGTTTTTGCAAGGATTGGATGCCAGTGGTTTCGGTTGCATAATGACCCGCAGCCATGAGACTC
The DNA here is from genome assembly GCA_039028475.1 of Spirochaetota bacterium. GTDB lineage: Bacteria > Spirochaetota > Leptospiria > Leptospirales > Leptospiraceae > JBCCIA01. Next base: position 28,132 of record JBCCIA010000007.1, read on the forward strand.
ACTCCATACTCTTTGCATTGGTTGATGATTTCATACCGAATCTCACCAGTAATAAATAAGTCGCAGTTCTGACTAAAAATAGAATAGAGCTCGGAAGACCCGCTACCAGTGCACACGGCAAAGGTTTTCGCCTGTCCCTTGCTAAAGTCAAACAAACGAACCTGTGTAGACAACTGCTTTTCTAAATCATGTTTTATACTCGTCAAAGACCTCAGTTCTGGCCATTCCGCCAAATAGCTGACAGAAGCAATCTCACCAAGACATTTACCTTGCAGAAGGCGGATCATAGAAATATTGTTACCGACTTCGGGGTGCTTGTCCAGGGGAAGGTGCATGCCTACGAGAGAGATATCGTGTTGTAAGAGTAGGCCGATTTGCTTTTTTAAAGGGCCTGTTATGGAACGAATGCTTGGCCAGAAAAGACCATGGTGGCAGATGAGCATGTCGGCTTGGGTTTCAATAGCCTTACTGATAGTCGCGGAAGTGGCGTCTACGGCAAAGGCGAGCTTACTAACCTCAGCACAGCCCTCTAACTGCAAACCATTTGTTGCATACTTTTCCTTCTCTTTGGTAAAAGAAAACAGTTCCTCTAAATACTCAATGATCTCACTGCGTTGCATGGGTATAGAAAGTTACTAGAGAAAAATAAAGCAATCGAAAAACAATCTGCGTTCCTAGTGTTCCTTGGTAACAAAATCAAAAAAACCTACTTTTTTCAACCGTTTGTCCCGCAAACCCCACCACTTATCCCAGCTTTGTTGCAACTGGAATCCAAGAGTGCTATATTAGAATCATAAGAAAACAACCAAGGGAAAACAGAAATGAAAAAGTTAGGATTTATATTTTTAGCAATTAGTCTTTTTAGCGGCGAGCTTTTCGCAACCACTTACAAACTCTTCGTGCATGGCCGTTCCAGCACCAACCATTGCGATGCAATCACCAGCAGCCTGAGCAGCATCAACTACGACAAAGGCGGATACTGGGGTGGCGATACCAACGGCGTATCCAACGCTCGTTACGTAGGCTTCGATGGAACACAAAGCGGTGGAGCATATAGTTGGAACAACTGTGGAGCACAACGCCAATTTCACGATGCAATACAACTCTTCTGCACTGGCTCGAACAACTGTGAAATATATACCCACTCTACTGGTGGCTTGGTAGTAGCTGCTTACTTTAGCCTCAACAATCCTTCTGGCTTAAACATCACCAGAATCCAACTCCTTGCCAACGCTTCTGGCGGTTCTGAATTGGCAGACTTCTCCTCCAGCTATCTTGCTTGGTTAGGTTTTGACTCCACTGGTGGCGAGTTAGACCAATCTGTAAGCACAAACGGTGCGAGAAACGGATTCAACCACAACCAATCCGGTGGACGTGTTCTTTACACAACTTCTGGCGAAGGAAGTGACTACCTTTACGCAACCAGCCCTCTTCTTCCTGGATACGATGATGGAGTCTTGGCAAACCACACTCTTTGCAACGTAAACACGGTAACTGCCATCGACACCGCTTGCCCCAGAGGAAATGGCACTATCACTGAATCTTACTCTTGCGGGTTCCTATGGAGAAACACTTGCTACGAAAACCACAGCAGATGGACTCCTTACTACACCGTATACGCTGGTGGAAGCAACGAATCTCACAGCACTGCAAAGGACGATTACACAAAAAGATAAGTAGAACTTACACCATCTCGTTCTCAAGAAAGGCTGTCTGCAAAGGACGGCCTTTTTTGTTTTGGTATAGGCTCTTATATATTCTATACAAAAAAGACAAAACCTTCAGAGTGGTATGGATATGAACGAAAATGAAATGATCAATTATTTGGAGTTTCCCGCGAAAGACTTGCAAAGAACAAAAGACTTCTTTGCGAAAGTTTTCTCTTGGCAATTCACCGACTATGGTACGGAATATACTGCCTTCTCGAATGCAGGTATAGAGGGCGGTTTTTTCCAATCGGAGCAAACCGTTGCTACCAGTAATGGCAGTGCCCTCGTCGTTTTTTACAGCAATGATTTGGAATCTACACAAGAGAAGATTCTTGCTGGAGGTGGGGCTTTGATCCAAGAAATCTTTTCCTTTCCAGGAGGACGACGTTTTCATTTTGCTGATCCCAATGGCAACGAATACGCTGTTTGGTCTGATAAGTGAATTGTCGAAAATAGCGGAACATTTGGATTGACTCAGAAAGTTGCTTTTATAGTTATCTAAAAAGCAATTGAGATAGAGTAAGGGATTACCATGAAATTAGAGAGAACTCATAAAATATTCAATCCACCGGTTCGCACCCTTATGGGGCCGGGACCATCCGACATCCACCCTAGAGTAAGTGCCGCTTTGGCAAAGCCGGTAATTGGGCACCTAGACCCAGAATTTTCCAACCTAATGGAAGATATTAAGGATCTGCTGCGTTATGCTTTCCAAACAAAAAACGATGTAACCTTTCCCGTATCGGCTCCTGGTTCTATGGGGATGGAGATATGCTTTGCCAACCTGGTAGAGCCGGGTGACAAGGTAATCATCTGCCGCAATGGGGTGTTTGGCAACCGGATGGAAGAAAATGTCAAGCGAATGCGGGGAGAAGCGGTTATGGTGGACGATGAATGGGGAAGAGCTGTTGATCCGCAAAAACTGGAAGAAGCTCTAAAAGCCAACCCAGATGCCAAGATTGTAGCTTTTGTCCATGCGGAAACATCTACTGGTGCCTCTTCTGATGGCAAAACTTTGGCTGCACTTGCTAAGCAATACGGTTGTTTGACGATTGTAGATACTGTCACTTCACTTGGTGGAAGCGAACTGCGCGTTGATGAATGGGGATTGTCAGCAGTTTATTCGGGCTCACAAAAATGTCTCTCTGCTCCTCCAGGGATTTCTCCGGTAACTTTTAGTGCAGATGCCATTGAGAAGATCAAAAACCGCAAAACTCCAGTGCAAAGTTGGTTTGGGGATATCAATCTAGTACTATCCTATTGGACGGGTTCTGGAAAACGATCCTACCACCATACGGCACCAGTTAATGCCATGTACAGCCTACACGAAGCCTTGCTGATGCTCGCGGAAGAAGGTATCGAAAAAGCCTGGCAACGTCACAAAGATCACCATTTGCAATTGAAGCAAGGTTTGGAAAATTTGGGAATGCAATTCATTGTACCAGAAGCGGAAAGGTTGTCACAGTTAAACGCTGTTACAATTCCTGAGGACAAAAATGAGATGAAAATACGCAGTGGCTTATTGCAAAAATACAATTTAGAAATTGGAGCAGGCTTAGGTCCACTTGCAGGAAAAATCTGGCGAATTGGCTTGATGGGTCATTCTTGCAACCAAAAGAACGTAACCCTCTGCACAGAAGCATTGGCTGACTTATTGCAGAATGCTTAGCTTTGTTTATTAAGAATAGAAGCCTGTCTTAGAACAAAACTACAGGCTCTTGCAGCTTGCCTTTTACATAAGAAAAGACAGGTTTTAGGACATACTGTATGATTTTCAGTGAAAGCGAACTCCTTGCCGTTGCAATTCTTGTCGTACATCATGTAAGTTTACCATTGATACATTTACACCTTGCTTGATAGACATTGCTGCGGCAACTCCTGCACCTTGGCCGGAGACGGTGCAGCACATCATGTTTCGCGTGGCTGCATGTGAAATCATATCCCCTGCAATGGAGCGACCCGCTACCAATACATTCTCTAAATTCTTCGGTACCAACGAACGAAAGGGGACATGGAAGTATCGTCCAGTTGTAGGCAAAATCAGGATGCCATAGCCATCGATAAATTCTGGAAAAATACCAATGGAATCTTCAAACCTAGCCTCGTTGTGTATATCATACTCCGTTAAATCATACAAGCCACAAATTTTACGAGTATCGCGAATCCCAATAGTCATGCCATAGTGGTTTAATTTTGCCTTATCGAAACCAGGTGCAAAGTGGTTCAAGGCTTTGATTGCCTGCATTGCTTGGCGTCTTCCCTCTATCTCTGCCCTTGTCAAATCCCAAACATCGGTACCATCAAAATCAGTCATGTGAACCATATTTAGGTATCTAGCTTCTCCGGAATCACTGATGCTGCTCCAAGTACCACCAATACTTTTCAAACCTTGAGGAATGATCCCTTGTTCCCTGGCATGTTCAAACGGCTCTTCTAAATAGGGGCTGAATAGATCATCTTCTTTGCCTGAAGTTTTCATTTCCCAATTTTTTCCCCAATCACGATACTTTTGTGGGTTTTCCCGTACATACTCTAAAAAGCGTTTTTTTTCGACTCCAGCACAGGAGAACATAACTGTTACCGGGAGCATTTTTTCTTTAGCTGTTTTTCTGTATTCTCCACCGGCAAGGTGGACAATGTCGGCATCTCCAGTAGCATCGATGATACGTTTGGCAAGGATGGCTTGGCGGCCAGACTTATTTTCAGCGATAATGCCTTGTAGCTTTTTACCATCACGGATGACGTCTACTGCTAAAGAATGTAGCAGTGGACGAATTCCTGCTTCAGCAATCCATTCGTCAGCAACGATTTTAAAAAGCTCTGCATGGATCGCTTCACTACGAGACTGAACTTCACTGCTGCTTGCCCCGCGTTCCTTGGCACGTTTTTCAAACTCTATACCAATCCCTTCTACATCGATAGTTTTCCCTTGGCGGTACCAAGCAATCCCTTCCACCCCCACATGGGTAAGATTGCCACCAAAACAACCATAGCGTTCCACTAACATAGTTTCGACACCGGTGCGTGCACAACTAACAGCAGCCGCTAAACCACCTGGGCCACTACCAACAACTAAGACATCAGTTTCTGCGATAACGGGAGTAGAACGAGCTGGTTCGGAGATACTTTTCATGACTTACCTACCTTCTTTGCTTGGATAGTTTACTCCAAGAAACCATAGGTCAACGGTTATAGTAGTAGCGGCAGCAAAAAAAGGTTGACATATTTGCAAAAGAAAGTGAGTATGTAATCACTTTCTATGACAGAAAAACAAGAGAAAATTTTACAAGCAGCATTGCAACTTTTTGGCGAAGAAGGGTACCATGCGACTTCCACAAAAAAAGTTGCCACACAAGCAGGAGTTTCGGAAGGACTGGTTTTTCGTCATTATGAAAATAAAGAGGGACTCTTACAAGCGGTACTAGCAGAAGGACAAAAACGTGCTCAAGAACTCTTCTTTGCTGTAATTATGGAAACGGAAGCTAAAGAAGCGATTCGAAAAATGATAGAATTACCCTTTTCCATGCAAGTTAGCGAGCAAAAGTTCTGGAAATTACAGTTTAAGCTCAAGTGGGAAGTGGAAGTTTCTCCTGATAGAAAAATGGAGCCTTTATTACTATCTTTGGCAAATGCTTTTCGTAAATTGATGTATGCGGAACCAGAATTGGAAGCAGAGTATTTGCTGCACTGTGTGGAAGGTATTAGTGGTGCAATATTAAAGGGCACTCTGCAAAATAAGGAAAGAATGCAGAGGTTTTTGTTAGAAAAATACAATGTGTAAAAATTTTAAAATAAAAATATGTGATTACTTACTTATATCTTGAGGAGTTTTTGATGAATACTTTTGTATTAGGAACCAGTTTGTTTTTTATGTGTTTTGCAATGATTTCTTGCTCTTCGTTTGGGAGTGACCCAGAAGGTGAGCACTTGCAAAAAATCCAAGAGTCACCGCAGTATGATAAAAAGAAAGAGAAGTTTGTCAACCGTCGTGAGGCTGCGATGGACAAAATGCGTGAAAATATGAGCATGTGGAAAGCTTTTAAAGAATTTGCTTTTGGTTCAGGCAATCGGGTTCCGAAAAAAAAACTCCCAGAAATCAAGCCTCCTGATATAAAAGAATTTTTACAAGAGACTGATGGAATTAAGTTTATTTGGTTTGGCCACTCAACTATTTTAGTAAATTACGAAAATACTATCATTCTTTTTGATCCAGTACTATCCGGTTCTGCTGCTCCGTTTAGTTTTTTAGTACAACGTTTTCAACCCCCCATTTTAAAGGCGACAGAGTTACCTAAGATTGATTATGTGGTGATTTCCCATGATCACTACGATCATTTAGATATGGAAACGATCCAATCTTTCAAAGATAAAAAGACCAAGTTTGTTACACCTTTGGGAGTTACCTCACATATCAAAAGTTGGGGAATTCCACAAGACCGTTTATTGGAATTAGACTGGTGGGAGAGCACAACACTAGGCAACTTAGAATTTATCTGTACTCCCGCACAGCACTTTTCTGGTAGAGCGGGTAGCAATGAAGCCAAAACTTTGTGGGGTTCTTGGGTAGTTAAAAGCGAAACCCATAGATTGTATTTTAGTGGTGATTCTGGTTATGATATTCACTTCAAACAAATCGGAGATAAATACGGACCTTTTGATGTTGCCTTCGTGGAGAATGGACAATATAATAAAATGTGGCATGAAGTACATCTATTGCCTGAAGAAACAGCACAGGCATTTTTGGATTTGAAAGGTAAAAAAATGGTGCCTATCCACTGGGCAATGTTTGAATTATCCTTACACGACTGGTATGAACCAATCGTCAAATCAGAAGAAAATGCAAAAAAACTGGGAATTGATCTCTTGACACCGAAGTTTGGTCAAATCGTTTCTGTAACAGAAGAAAATATCTTTGAACGTTGGTGGCAGAAGTTTTTACCTACGGTAGATAAGAAGTGATACATAAGTGAATATTTTTTTACAGCGGGTTTTAAAATATGTTTACTCTTATGGAAAAGACAAGCTATAAGAGCCTGTAGTTTCGTTTTCGGATAGAGGCTCTTATAAAAAGTTTGAGGATTGCTACATACTATATAAAACTCTCTTGCCAATTTAATACAATAGAATAATCATTATTAAACCAGCAGATGTAGTAGCTAATTGTCTAATCCATTTGTTGGTTTTTAGAGATGAGGAAATGTTTTTAATTGGTATTTGCACTGTCGCTGGTAGCCTATATATTGCTAAGAAAGCTTACCAAAAACGGCACAATCGTAAAGTCTCCAAAAAACTGCAAAGAGAAGGAGTCACTCGGCCTGCTTTATCTTCGTTACTGTCGCAAAATGGTTATAAGATTCGAGCCAATGACCAAAATATTATTTTATCAACTATATTATTGACTTTGTCTTTTGCCGGTTTTATGGGGGGATCATTATTACATTGGTCTTGCATTCCTCTACTTATTTATTTGCAAATACCTATTTTTAAAAATGGCTACCGTGAGTTATTCGAAGAGCATAAGATAGGTGCTGGGGTAAGGGATAGTTTGTTATCCATTACTATGCTGAGTCTACAGTATTTTCTTGCATCTGCTCTATTTTTGCTACAATATTTCATTAGTCGAAAAATTCTCTTTAAAACGGAGGACTCTTCCCAGCAAAACCTTGTTGAAATTTGGGGCGAAACATCGCAATTTGTCTGGATAGAGCAAGATGGTGTAGAAATAGAGATATCTATAGATCGATTGCAAGTAGGCAACGTAGTAGTTGTGAATGCAGGAGAAATTATACCCGTTGATGGAATTGTTAAAAAGGGAATTGGAAGTGTTGCACAGCATGTATTAACTGGAGAAGCGCAACCTAAAGAAATAATACAAGGAAGTCGTGTATTCGCATTGACCACATTGCTTTCAGGTAAATTGTATATTCGAGTTGATAAAACAGGAAACGAAACAATTGCTTCTCAGATACAAAATATCTTAAATAGCACTGTTGACTATAAATCTAGTCAGCAAGCTCGTGGAGAGCATATGGCCGAAAAGTATGCTTTACCATCTATAATCGGAGGTGTGGTTACGTTACCTATTTTGGGAGTTTCGAGTGCCGCTACTATGTTACTTGTCTCTTTTGGGAATCAAATGCGAATTCTTGCACCAATCAGTATTTTGAACTTTTTAGAAATTGCTTCTAAATACAATATCTTGATCAAAGATGGACGGGCATTAGAAGGCTTAAAGCGTGTTGATACTGTCGTATTTGATAAAACAGGTACTCTAACGGAAGAACAACCGCATGTGAAAGCTATCCATGTATTCGATGTACAAACGGAAAATGAAGTTCTCTGTTATGCAGCTACAGCCGAATACAAACAAACCCATCCAATTGCTTTAGCCATAAAAGAAGAAGCACAAAAGCGTTCTTTGCAGTTGCCAAAAGTTGATGAAGCTAATTATGAAATTGGCTACGGATTAAAAGTGAGAGCGGGTGATCGTTTGATCCAAGTAGGAAGCATTCGTTTCATGAAGAACGAAGGAATTCTTATACCTCCTGGTGTACAAGAACTCCAAAAATCCCTCAAGGAACAAGGATCATCGTTGGTTTACATAGCTGTAAATGAAAAACTGATAGGAGCCATTGAATTACACACTACCATTCGTATGGAAGCGAAGCAGGTAATTGCCAATTTACGTAAAATAGGAATGAAGCTCATTATCATTTCAGGGGATCATAGACAACCAACAAAACGGCTTTCGCAAGAGTTAGGTATTTCACAATACTTTGCAGAAACATTGCCTAATGACAAAGCACAAATCATTGAACAACTGCAAAAAGAGGGAAGGTCAGTTTGTTTTATTGGAGATGGCATCAATGATTCAATTGCCTTAAAAAAAGCGAATGTCTCCATTTCTTTACAGGGGTCTTCCAAGTTAGCAACAGATACAGCTCAAATTATTTTGATGGATGAGAGTTTGAGACAACTGCCTTTTTTATTTGAGCTATCCAACAGTCTCGAAAAAAATATAAAAGTTAATTTTATTACGACGATGATTCCTGGTTTTATGTGCATTGGTGGTGTTTACTTATTCCATATAGGTGCACTTGCTGCTACTTTGATCAAACAGTCATTTTTAGCAATTGGCCTTGCAAATTCAATGTTACCCAAAACAGAGAAATTCTCTATACTTCGGAATGAAGAAGTTATAAATGATCTGTAAGAAAACCAGTTGCCTTTTCTATTGGAGCTAAGTAATTTGGTCTATGCCTCGTACTGTACGATTGCTTCACTCACTTTTCTTTAGATTTCTTTGTGCTTTGTTGTGCTATGGCACAGTAAGTTGTGTATGGATGATACGTCCAGGTGATGATTTTGCATCCCAACAACACCCGCCTGCACCTGATTATGCTAACGAGACTACTTGGGCAGCTTTACCTTGGCGACAAGACCTCGCGGATAAAGTTCCTGTAGCATCTCTTAAAGATGGGCAGAAATTTGCAAAAGTAGATGTCTTTTTCATCCATCCTACCACTTTTTTTCGCCGTGATTGGAATGCACCTTTAGACCACGAAAAAACCAATACGCGTACCGATAAGTATACCATACAGATGCAGGCTTCTGCTTATAACTGTTGTGGACGAATTTTTGCACCACGTTACCGGCAAGCTACATTATTTGCATTTTTAGATAAAAAAGAAAGTGGCAAGAAGGCCTTACAGTTTGCTTATGTAGATATAAAAAAGGCTTTTCAGCATTATTTGGCGAAGTGGAATGAAGGGCGTGGTATTGTTATTGCCTCGCATTCTCAGGGGTCTTTTCATGCAATCCGTTTGCTGCAAGATTTTTTTGATACTCCTGAAAAGGCAAAACAATTGGTAGTAGCTTACACAGTGGGGATGGCTATATCAGAAGCTAGCTACAAACACCTAAAGGCCTGTAAGAGTGCAGATGAGACGGGTTGTATTGTCAGCTATCGTACCATTGGAGAAGGTTTTGCACCAAAACGTTTACTATTAGACCCTCCAGGAAAGGGAATTTGTACAAATCCGCTGTCTTGGAAAACAGGTAGCGAATGGGCCAATATGAAATTGCATTTGGGTGGTGTTACTCGAAAATTCAAACAGATTGATAAACAACTTACATCTGCAAGATGTCGTGAAGATGGGTATTTAGAAATTAAAAAGCCAAACAGTGAAGGTTATAAAGCTCACCGGGGTGGAGATTACCATACCCAAGACTATAGTCTTTTTTATATGAATTTGCGAGAGAATGTACATTTACGGGTGGAATCTTTTCTAAAAACTGCAAAGTAAATTACTTATGGAGTCATCTAGAAAACACATTCGTTTTGGCATCGATTTAGGCGGCACAAAAATTGAAATTATAGCTCTGCAAGAAGGACAGGGGGAGGTCTATCGTAGGCGTGTTGCAACACCGCAGGGCAATTATTTGGCAACAATTGGAGCAATCTGTGAATTGGTATTTACCGCTGAAAAAGAATTAGGACAACAGGGAAGTGTTGGGATTGGTATACCTGGTGCAATCTCTGCTCATTCCGGCCTAGTAAAAAATGCAAACTCTACTTGTTTGATAGGCAATCCGTTGCAACAAGATTTGCAAAGCAAGCTAAAGCGTGAGATCCGAATTTCAAATGATGCCAATTGTATGACAGTGTCAGAAGCTAATGATGGTACAGCAAAAGACGCTAATGTTGTTTTTGGAGTGATTGTGGGGACTGGCACGGGAGGTGGGATTAGTATCCATAAAAAGGTGTTAGATGGAGCAAATCTTATTGCAGGAGAGTGGGGACATAATCCAATGCCTTGGCAGGAAGATTATGAGAAAGTAAAGTGTTATTGTGGCAAATACAACTGCATAGAAACTTACCTTTCCGGTCCTGGTTTTTTGAATCGTTACCAAATGCAGGGAGGTACAGCAGAAAGCCCTAAAGAGATTTTACGCTTGGTAGATTCTGAGGACGAGTTGGCGGTAAAGGCTTTAGAACAGTATCTAAAAAATATGGCTAAGGCTTTGGCAAGTGTGATCAATGTTTTAGATCCCGATACTATTGTTGTTGCAGGTGGGCTTTCGCATATCAAACAAATCTATAAACATGTTCCAGAGCTTTGGCAGGAATATGTTTTCTCTGATAGAGTAGATACCAAAATTGTCAAAGCAGAGCATGGTGACTCTAGTGGAGTACGTGGAGCAGCTTGGTTGTGGGGGTAGACAACTTTATTTACGTAGAAATTATCAAGAAAAGTATAAAACCAGGTGTGGCTAAAATATCAAAAGGTATGAATATTGGTGTTATAACGTATCCAAGTCCCTTGAGTAGTAAATTACCTGCCTGGAAACTTTCCCGATATGTTTCATGGTAACCTTGTTCATAATAAGGCCATTGTATATAAAACCGATTGCCATTGATTCGGGATTGATCCATGTAGAGAAATAGTATATAGTACTGATTCTTATCCACAGTTGAAATTTCAAAAATAGAATTGAATTTCTTTTTCTGCCATTGTTGGTTTTTAATCTTATCAAAATACTGTTTTTTGCTTTTCGCAGATTTTATTTCTTTTAAAGTATAATCTCCTAATCCCATAATTTGAGGGCTTTCCATGCTTATAAGAATAGATCGTTTTTCATTCGTTAGTAAGAGTTTATTTTTTTGTAGACGATTAAAAAAGACATACATAGTCCCTTTTACCTGCAAACTTGCAATGCTTTCCTGTAGATCTCTTGTTGTCCTCAACATAAAAACATTGCTATTTGCAGAAATACCAGAACAATCTTTACTGTAGTATTTGTTTTTCTTTTCTTGGATAGGCAAACCATAACATACTAAAGTATCATACTGTGCCGTAGTAAATTGTAAACTGAGAGGGTTTTTTGTATATTTTACTTTTTCGATCTTTTCCGCTTTGTTTATTCTTCGCTTTGTAACAATTTTTTCCTTAGAGAAGAGAGGAATTTTTTCTGTACTGCGTAGCCAAGCACGAGTTAAGCAATTCGTCGACAGGGCAACATTGAAAAATATGAATAAGAGGAATGTGATAATTTCTTTAGTATTTTTCATATCATTCTCTATGGAGTCTGTAACAAGATATCAGGAAACTTTTGAAATAAGCAAGAAAAAATTTTTTATTGCAAACTAAGCCCTAATATACCAGTAATTATATATGGGAGATAGTATAACACCAGCGGCAAATGCGATAGGAGTTACAATTAACCCACTGCCTATAAGAATTTTAAGTCTAATGCCATTTGACTCAGGGGTTGAATATGAGCATAACTATAAAATAAGAAGTTACTACAACATCAGCGACAAGTGCGAGAGGAGTTACGACCAAGCCACCACTTATAAGTACAATACCTATAGGGAATGATGGAAAGTAGCTAGGTTCACGAACGGTATACTTTTTATCAAATATTCGTTGGTATGGCCATTCTATAACGAACCTGTTATTAGTGATTAGATTGTTGTCGACATGTAAGAAAGCTATATAGTGATCGTTTCTATCTTTACTATAAATATCAAAGATAGAGTTAAACTTCTTTTTTTTCCAGTTAGCACTTTTGAATCGCTTTAAATATTTTCTTTTCAATTCCTCTGAGTGTATTTCTTCTACAAAACAATAATGACTACTGAATTCGGAGTTTTTTTTGATTTTTAGTAGGGTAGATATCTTTTCATCGTAGATATATACCTCCTTGCCATTTTTTACAGCATAAATAAGGTACATATTTTTTGTTATTTGCAATTGATTAATTTTTTTCTTCAGCTCTTTTTTTATTTGTATGATATAAGCGTATTTGCTTGGATAGTAATCATTGCACTTATGCGAAAAGTCTAGGTTGTTGTACTGCTTTGTATTTTCTGCAAGTGTTAGGCTATAGCAAACCTCATTATTGAAACGTCCCCGTGTTTGTGTGTAGAAGTCAAAGTTCAGTGATTTTTCTTTAGATTCTGTGTATTCTATTCGTTTTAATTTTAATGGTTCTGTAACTTTTTTGCTTGTATCGCTGTTTTTGTATTTTACTAAAGGGATATCGCTTACTTTTGCAAGCCAGTGATACGTTAAACAATTAGCTGACAAGAGTATGTTGATGAACACAAATAAAGTAAATAGAGAACTTTCACTCATGCTTTTCATGATAAATAAAGTTTATCTGTACAATTTCTTAAGATCAAGAAAAATTTTATTAGCTTATCCATAGGAATATGAGAACTGGAATGCTAAGAATATCAAATGGTACAAACACTGGTGTGATGGTATAGCGAATACTTTTATAAACTAGATTGCCCGGCAAAAAACTCTTACGATAGTAAAACTTTTCGGTATCTTTTTCTTGGTAAGGCCATTGCACATAAAACCGATTGCTATTGATGCGGGAATCGCTTAAGTCAGCAAATAGTATGTAATAGTCATCACGATCGATAGTTGAAATTTCAAAAATAGAATTGAACTTTCTCTTCTTCCATTTTTGTGATTGGAGCATAGTAAAATGTCGTTTTTTCTCTTGTTCTGAACGTATCTC
>JBCCIA010000008.1:0-40399 GCA_039028475.1 Spirochaetota bacterium
AAAAAAATATAATTCTACTGAAATTCAAAAATTCCTATATAACATGTGTGTAGAAAATGATATAAGGATCCAAATAAAAAACTTATTTGATCGAAGAAATATTAATCCAATTTCACATCCTGGAGGAGTTCAAGACTACTATAAACCTATCAGCAAAGCTGAGTATAATGATTATAAAGAAAAAGTAGGAAATTGTATAAAAATAATAATCTCTAAACAACAGAGATAAACTTTTTTAAAGATTTTCATTTTTTACTTGAACAACTATACATTAGTTAGCAATTTAGGTCATTATGGATGAAAAGGAACCTTTTTTATTTAACAATTCTGATACCAAAACTATCAAAGCAAGAGCTGATTTTACTAATAGTTATACTGCTATGACATCTCAAGTAAAAAGGGTTTCTTACCCAGAATACTCAAGATATGATATATTATGTGCTTGGATGTATAGAACGATCCATAAGAAAAATTTGCATATAGATGAACAAAATCTGCGGCAAATTGTAAAGTCAATCCGTGGTTTGAAACGTATTATATTTCTTCTCAAACCATTACCAGATGATATTTTTCAACCTGATGAACTGACTCAATTCATTCATAAAAACTTTTAAAAAGTACCATGCTATTAGACAAAAGTCACAACCGCGACCTTAGTGGATTTGTTGTCATCGCCTGTAAAAAAATACGTAAAGTGGTCAACATTGAATTGTTGAATTACTTTTCCAGCCAACGACTAGACGATGATATCCAATTTTACATTGATCAAATGCCCGGAAAGATCTACGACAGGGAAATTGATTTTCTCCGAGCGGATAGACTGAGAAAGATCGCGGCACATTACGTATCCTACCGAGTTTACTACTCTTTCTCCAACGAAGACCTTTTACAAAAATGTATGGATGCCAAAAATAAGGAAGACGTAGACAACCAAAGAGAATTTGATTTTATGTTTTCCTGGGAAACCGACAACTTGATCGAAGACTACAATGGTTTTGTATTAGACCTACAAAAATTGGATACAAAAAAAGTCAAATTACCCTGCTATTGTAAGATCAAAGATTTACAAGAGTTCTTGAACGATTATATTGAATATGGGGAAATATTAAAAGATTCGTTCACCGTTCCACCTAACTAGCTATTTCCAAATCATTTCTGAGAGAGATGCTTTTGCCAAAAATGGAAACACCGTCACTTTCTTGGTAAACGTTTTTGCTCTGGTATTTATTCCCAACCGGCTGGCTATACACTTCTATCTGTTTTTTCCGCGTATGCGCAATCCAATACTCTGGAATACCAGCACTGGCATAGATTTTTGCTTTCAATCGATCCAAAATCACGGAAGTTTTTGCGATTTCTACTACCAGAAGTGCTGTTTTCGGATTTTCCTCACGGTAGGTAAAAATATCTCCACTAACAACGGCAAGATCAGGTTCTGACTCTGACTTTCCAATAGTTAACGGATTTTCCTTAAGAACAACTGTACCTGTTGGCTTATAACTCTGCAATAACTGAAAAAACAGATTCGAATAAAAACTATGTTCTGTGCTTTTTGTCATTTTCTTCACCACCAAACCTTGCAACAATTCCGTAGCAACAAAGCTCGCATCTAACTCACAGAGCTTGTGATAGGTATCTATAGACATTGGCTGCAAATGTTGCAAGATTTCTGGTTGTTCTAGGAAACTCTCTTCCATATGGTAAAAGTAGTAAGATTACTCATAATTGTCAATAGCCTTTTTCCCTTGTAAAATTAACTTTTTCACACTATCGTAGCTCTATGAAACAATTGCTATTTTCTCTCATCATCCTATTCTTACAAGTTTCGTTATATAGTAAAGATTTGGACTGCGACAACCAGCCCGAACTTAAGTATGTCCGCTTTCGAGTGAAAAGTTCCAAGTTGTATATGTCAGGAACGATCAGGAGTGCGACACCACGCCGCTTAAAACGCATCCTCAACAAATACCCACACATCAAGACAATTGTCATGCAATGTGTGCCTGGTTCAAAAGATGATGAAGCCAACCTCAAGGCTGCGACGCTAGTAAGAAAACGTGGTTTGAATACCCATATTGCTTCTACAGGTATGATCGCTTCTGGTGGGACAGATTTTTTTCTCGCAGGTGTAAAACGAACGATGGGTGACGATGTGTATATTGGGGTGCATGCTTGGGGAACCGATGAGGAGGAACCCACTGCCGATCGTTTTCCCAGGAATCATAGCGAACACAAAAAGTATCTACACTACTATCGCAAAATGGGAATTCCTCAGTCTTTCTATTGGTTCACTCTCAGGGTTGCTCCAGCGGAGGGAATGCATAACATGACAGATGCTGAATTAGACAAATACCATATTCTTACAGACTGAGAGAAAATATATTTGTAAATGGAACTCTATTCCCCGTTCGACACGTCAATACAGCTCAGTAAAAACTCGGCTCGGGGAATGATTGGCTATGAAAGTATACTCAACTGGGAGTCTATATACTCATAGATAAAATTTTGTGTTTCTTCGTCGACATCTGCAAAAACAATCCCTACCTCATACTCATCTTTTACGGGTTCACAACGGGTCACTTTGCCTTTGATGTCTACCTCACCAGTAAAACCTGGTGCGTGGAGTTGCAATTCGATAATCGAATCGATTTCACACTTTTCGCTTACCCGCAAACCAATTCCTTTTTGGCTCAAATTGGTGCCTTCTGCGGTTGCTCCCGGAAGAATACTTACTTGAAACGCAAAATCTACCCTGGGAAATTCTCTTTTTTCACTCATACCAATACCTCTCTAAATAAAATGAAAACGATAAGGAATATATCTTACCCCATTATATTAGACTGTCAATTCTTTTGTCAATTTATTTACTAAATATTTTATTTCTTGCTAAAAAATATATATCTCCACTGTCCAAATTTTTACTTTGCTTTCTATACCACGATACGATCCTAGCAAAAATAAGGCACCTATTGTAATGACAGATAATCCTAAAAAAAAACGCCCCATCTACACTCGCTTTGCTGGTCCAATTCTATTAGAAACCCCTTTATTAAATAAAGGCAGTGCATTCTCTATGCAAGAAAAGCGTAGATTTAACTTAGAAGGTCTACTACCAGCGACAATAGAGACGATCGAAGAACAAGCCAAGCGTTCCTACCAACAGTATTGCCAATCTGGCAACGATTTAGACAAGCATATCTTCCTCCGCAACATCCAAGACACCAACGAAACCCTATTCTTTCGCTTAATCATCGATCATTTAGAAGAGATGATGCCGATCATCTATACACCAACTGTCGGCTTAGCTTGCCAAAGGTTTTCACAAATCTACCGACGAAATCGTGGTATTTTCATTGCCTATACTAATAAAAATCGTATCGATGACATGCTGCAAAATGCCACCAAACAAAAGGTCAAGGTGATCGTCGTTACCGATAGCGAACGAATCCTTGGTCTGGGAGACCAGGGAATTGGTGGTATGGGTATTCCCATTGGCAAGTTGGCTTTATATTCTGCTTGTGGTGGCATCAGTCCTGCCTATGTGCTACCCGTGACTCTCGATGTGGGAACCAATAACCAACAACTCCTAGACGACCCCATGTATATGGGACTGCGGCAGAAACGAATTGCTGGAGAGAAGTACTTTGAATTTGTAGATTTATTCATCCAAAGCGTACAACAGCGCTGGCCAAATGCCTTGATCCAATTCGAAGACTTTGCCCAAGCCAATGCGACACCGTTGCTAAAAAAATACCAAGATAAAATCTGTTGTTTCAATGATGACATCCAAGGGACTGCCGCTGTCACTGTAGGTACATTACTAGCTGCCTGCTATGCCCAAGATACAAAATTGAAAGACCACCGCGTAGTTTTTGTGGGAGCCGGCTCTGCTGGTTGTGGAATCGCCGAACAAATAGTCTCTCATATGCAAGAGGATGGCATCAGTGAGGAACAAGCCATTAGCCAAGTCTTTCTTCTTGGCATCGATGGCCTACTAACCGATGACATGCCACTCCTGGATTTCCAAAAAAAATTCTCACGCCCGAAAGAACAGATACTATCTTGGAGCAGTGACGGGAAATCCGTGAACCTTCTCGATCTGGTTAAAGCGACAAAACCGACTATTCTGATTGGAGTTTCCGGTGTACCAAACCTAATGACAGAAGAGATCGTCCGCACAATGTATACCAACTGTCCTACTCCTATTATTTTACCACTATCGAATCCTACTTCAAGAGTGGAAGCTCTGCCAAGTGATGTTATCCAATGGACGGACGGTAAGGCCGTAGTAGCCACCGGTAGCCCCTTCGATCCTGTAACGTTCCAAGGTAAGTCTTATCCGATTGCACAGTGTAATAATAGCTATATCTTTCCTGGTATAGGTTTAGGTGTGATCGCTAGTAAAGCCAAAAGAGTCACCAATGAAATGTTTATGACTGCCAGTAAAGCTCTAGCTGAATGTTCACCTCTAGTAAAAGAAGAAGGAGAAGAGCTGCTACCCGCTTTGCACACAATCCGCGATGTCAGCAAGCACATAGCTATACAAGTGGGTCTCAAAGCGATGGAGCAGGGTGTGGCTACAAAAGTAGAGAATTCTGTTTTAGAAGCAGCGATTGTGAAAAACTTTTGGCTACCAGAATACCGAGAATACCGTAGAACTTCTTTTTAAGTCAAAAGCGAGAAAAAGGATCTTCTGGTTTCTCTTCCGTTGGTGATTCAGGAGGGGCAAAGCGATTGTCCCATTCCAGTTCTTCTTGTGTAAGACCCTTTTCTGAGCTACGTTGCATCTCTTGGAAGAGTGCATCAAAGTACTGGATAGTTTTTTCCGCTTCGCGTTTGAACCCCCAGCGTACTAAGAAATAGCCAAAAATTGCCATTGGTGGGAACAAAAGTGTTCCGCTGAGCCAAAATATCATAAATACCTGCACAAAGCGATGCAATTGGATGCGAATTTCGATTTGGCTTGTGCCACCAGGCAGTTCTTTGATATTCCCTTCAACAACTGGATTAAAGCTGTTCCTATATGTTAGATTCCGCCAAATTTTAAAAGAATCTTCTTCAAGACTGCCAGAAAAGGGGTGCGAATGATTGTAAGTCCAGCGAAATTTTTTGGAACTATCTACATCTTGTGCTAGTTTATCCAGTATCTCTTTTGCTGTTTTTGAACTGGTATATTCGAGCTTTTTATAGGGAACTTTGTAATCCATACAACCAAGCTAAGTAGGATCTGTAATTTTTACAAAAACTTTTTCCACACGATATATACAAGGTAGGCGAGTAAAACAATGCGAGCAATGATACTGAGGAAGGAATATTTGAGTTTCTGTGTGCGAATTTCGACATGCAAAACCGTTTGCTGTTCGAGTTCTGGAGAATCAGACATGCCAACTTGGTAGTATTTGCCCTGCTGCGTTGTAAATTTCAATAGCATCCCCTTACCATAAAGGGAAGAAAACTTGAGTAACTCCGCTTTGGTGATTTGTTCGAGAGGGATTTCCCATTTGCCAATGTAGATCTTCTGCTCTGTCATGAGAAAGATGCTTCTCTTAGAAGTTACCCATTCCGCTCCATAGGCAGGGTCT
The DNA here is from genome assembly GCA_039028475.1 of Spirochaetota bacterium. Taxonomy (GTDB): domain Bacteria; phylum Spirochaetota; class Leptospiria; order Leptospirales; family Leptospiraceae; genus JBCCIA01. Next base: position 5,583 of record JBCCIA010000008.1, read on the forward strand.
TTGTCTTCGCTAAGCTCAATTGCCTTGGCCGCTTCACATGCCAAGATAGGTTCGTTAGGGTTCGCTTGTGCAAATGCCTTTTTCTTAGCATTGACACGGTATAGGAAATTGGCAATAGCTCTGGCAAAGTTACTCATAATTTCAGACTTCTAAGGGACAAATATTTGGGTGGAAGAGAATTCCGGGTATGTCTATACCGCCCCATTTTCGGACAAAGAACTTACAGGGAGCGGTATAAATTGTAATGAAACGTTTATTAGGCTTCTTTTAGTTCGCTAACAACTTTTGTAATGGTTGCCTTTGCATCACCAAAAAGCATGAGGCAGTTGTCGTAGCCAAATAGTTCGTTGCTGATACCTGCGTAACCAGCAGCCATACTTCTTTTACACATGATCACGGTTTGTGATTTGTCAGCATTGAGAATAGGCATTCCGTAGATAGGGCTATCGGGATTGCTTCTTGCAGCAGGGTTGACAACGTCATTGGCTCCAATGATCAAACATACATCACAGTTTTGGAAATCGTCGTTGATCTGTTCCATTTCGATGAGCTTATCGTAGCTGACATTGGCCTCGGCGAGTAGTACGTTCATGTGACCTGGCATCCTTCCTGCAACAGGGTGGATGGCAAAGCGCACGTTGGCACCATTTTTCTCTAATAGGTCTGTCAATTCACGTACGACGTGTTGGGCTTGGGCAACCGCCATTCCATATCCAGGAACAATGATTACATTGGTTGCGGAATCAAAGATCATCGCGGCACTTTCTGGGTCTACTTCCTTAACTACAATCTCTTCGCCACTACCTGTGGAGGTACCACCGGTTTGGCCAAATCCACCGAGTAGGACATTCATTAGAGAGCGGTTCATAGCCTTACACATAATTTGTGTTAGGATGATACCAGAAGCTCCCACGAGTGCTCCTGCGATAATGAGCATTTGGTTGTTGAGAACAAACCCTGTAGTACAAGCTGCAATCCCTGAGTAAGAGTTCAACAGGGAGATTACCACCGGCATGTCAGCTCCACCAATGGGAATCACGGTTAGAATTCCCAATAAGAAGGATAGCCCGATGATACCAATCATAAAGTTTTGCTCACTCGGAGATAGTACTACCAATGCTGTGAGGGCAATCGATGCTACAAATAAAAGTAGGTTGAGTATATGTTGGCCAGAAAAGACAATCGCTTTCCCTGAAATTTTACCGCTCAGCTTGCCATATGCAACAAGAGAACCAGTTAGGGTGATTCCACCGATAAATATACTGAGAACGATCGAGACACCTTTTACAATATCCATCTCTGCGCTGATGTTTCCATCTCCCAAGACCTTCCAGTATTCAGAGCTAGCTACAAATACAGAAGCAGCTCCCCCAAAACCATTGAAGAGGGCAACCATCTCTGGCATGGCAGTCATTTCCACTTTCTTGGCGATGATCGCACCAACAGCAGAAGCAACCAGGATAGTCACAAGCATCTCAGGAAGGGTAATTCCCAACTGGATCTGCTTGTTGAAAAGTGTAGCTACGATTGCAATCAACATCGCTACGGAGGAGTAGAAATTCCCTTTACGAGCTGATTTTGTTTTCCCGAGCATCTTGATTCCTATGATAAAGAGAACCGATGCTACCAAATAGGCGATCTGTATGATGAGTTCTTTTTGCATATCTTACTACTTTTTCTTTTTAAACATTTCTAGCATTCTATCCGTTACCAAGTAGCCACCCACCACATTTAAGGTAGCTAAAAACAGAGCCGCTAGTCCCATGATTTTACTAAGAGACTCAAAACCTGGCACACGTCCTGCACAGATCAAAGCTCCTACTATGGTAATCCCAGAAATGGCATTCGAGCCAGACATCAAGGGTGTATGAAGGGTAGGTGGTACCTTGGAGATCAACTCAAAGCCAACAAATATGGCTAATATTAGAATATATATTAATTCAATTCCCATTCACTTACCTCTTTAATATTTCTTTTGTAAACGCGTGTACCAATTCACCTTTGTGAACAATCAGAGAACCTTTGGTGATTTCCTCTTCCATCTCCCATTTGAAGCCTTCTTTGTCTGCCAGATGTAGTAGCAAAGTACTGATGTTTTTGGCGTACAACTCACTTGCGTTGACAGGAAGAAGGGAGGGAAGGTTGGATTCCCCAATGATTGTTACTCCATGCTTGCTAACGGTTTGGTTCAACTCGCTGATTTCACAGTTCCCGCCAGATTCTACAGCCATATCGACTAAAGCGGAACCGGTTTTCATAGATTTGATCATCTCTTCTGTAACAAGCACAGGAGCTTTCTTGCCCATGACGAGTGCAGTTGTGATTACTATGTCTGCTTCTTTGATGCGTTTTGATATGAGTTCTTTTTGTTTCTTTAGGTATTCCGCAGAAACTTCTTTGGCATAGCCACCCTCTGTTTTGACCTCTTCGTCGGTCTCTACTTCGAGGAACTTGCCACCTAAAGATTCAACCTGCTCTTTGGTCTCTGGACGGACATCGGTAACTTCAACAATCGCTCCCAAGCGTTTGGCCGTAGCGATGGCTTGCAAGCCCGCGACACCAGCTCCAAAGATCAAAATTTTTGCCGGTGTAATCGTACCAGCAGCCGTCATCATCAACGGAAAGATTTTACCGATTGCATTTGCTCCAAGCAGGACAGATTTGTATCCAGCAAGGTTGGCCTGTGAACTCAACGCGTCCATCTTTTGTGCCCGTGATATCCGTGGAACAGCATCCATAGAGAAAGCAGAGATTCCAGCTTTTTCCATAGCAGTGACTACTTCGGGGATAGTATAGGCATACAGGTAAGAGATCAATATGGAGTCCTTCTTCAAAAGACCTACTTCTTCCACCGACGGTGCGTTGACTTTTAAAAGTATATCTGCTTGCGAGTAGGTAGCTTTTGCGTCATTCGCAATTTCAGCTCCTGCCTGTGTATACAGCTCATCCGAAAAGTAAGAGCCTTCACCAGCACCTTTCTCAATAACGCAACTAAATCCTGCTTTTACAAGGGATTTGACTACATCGGGAGAGAGGGCTACTCGTTTCTCAAGGGGTTTTGTTTCTTTTGCTACAGCTATTTTCAAGGTACAATTCCAATTGCTTTGCTAGGAAATAAAAGCATTAGATTTTGTCAAAGTGTTTTTATTGTGAACACTTCTCAAACTTGTAATTCTACAGCAGCTTCTACGTTCTGCGGTAAACCGTAGAAGCTAGACATTAAGAAGCGTCTGGTTTACTTTTAGCGCTTTTATCTGGTTGCAGGATGAATTTGATCCAATTGTAACTCCATACCATGGTAAAGATTACAAACAAAACATTTGCATCTGTACGCAGGTATAGACTCAATCCCCAAACCAAAGGCAATAGAAGGAATAGTAGAAAAAACATGGCGAAGCTGATTTGCACCAGACCAAACCTATGCGAAAGTTTCATGATGGACTCTGCCTGCAAACGGTTAGGTGTATAGTTCTTCTGTACAATAAATTTGAGAGATTGTAGGATATTTCTAAAACCAAAAGGTACACTTCCTTTTCTTGTGGCAAGTACAAGAAAACTGATGCAAAGCAAGGAAGTTAGGATTGGAAGCAATATCATAATTGAAAGGTGGTGGAGCCAATCGGGATCGAACCGATGACCTTCTGAATGCAAATCAGATGCTCTCCCAGCTGAGCTATGACCCCACAAATTTGTTAGTGATCTAACATGGGCCTGATGTGACTTGAACACATGACCCCACGCTTATCAAGCGTGTGCTCTAACCAACTGAGCTACAGGCCCGTAGCAAGATTCAAGATTTCAAGATATGGGTATTTTGCAAGCATTTTTTATCGTTAAGAAGGTTATTTTCTCTAAAAAGTGAAAATCTTCTCTATCTAGTAGCATTTTACTTTTTTCATTTGACCACAATTGCTATTTATAGTAGATTTGGTCTATGAGAATCGGAAATAGTTTAACAACATTGTCAAATGTTTATGTGAAACCACTTTTTAAATACAGTTCGGCGGAGCAGATGAAGCCTGTCCCACAACAAGCACAACCTCAGTTTAAGCATAATGTGGTACAAGAAGTGAAAAAAATGTTCCAAACCACTAGTAATATGTTTGGAAATTACTTTCGTAGAGGTACAATCTTAGACATTATCGCCTAAGTACTGCTTCCACAACCCACTAAACAAGTAGAATTTTCGTAAAGGAAAGCCTACTACATTGGAATAAGAGCCTTGTAACTCTTGTACGGGTCCTCCTTTGTCCTGTACTCCATAACTACCAGCCTTATCAAAGGGCTTGTATTCTTGCAAGTATGCCTCTATGTCCTGTTGTGTCCAAGTTTTGCTGAGAACCTGCGTCTGGTCGTACGTGTAGTGTAAATTTCTATTTCCAAACAGTGCCAATCCAGAATAAACACTATGTTGGGTACCACTCAACCTTTGCAACATCCTTTGTGCGTCTTGCCAATCCTGTGGTTTCATGAGGATATCCCCTTGGTGCACCACGATTGTATCTGCTGCAATATAGAGATGCTTGTCTTCACAGCTATGCCTTTCCAATTTTGCAAGGGTAACACGCTTTAGATACTCTAAAGGTCTTTCCCCTACCTTGGTGGTTTCATCGACATCGGCGACTAGAATTTGGAACTCGAAACCTAAACTCTCTAGGAACTCTCTGCGTCTTGGTGAGGCTGATTTAAGAATTAACATGGCTGTATGTAATTTTTACCGCTTATTTCCAGGTAAAAGAGAAAAGTTGACGATACTAGTGCAAGGAGAAACTTGGTCATACAAACCAATTCCCTCTTGGAACCATTTATGAAAAGCACGTTTTATCTATCTTTCTGTTTCCTATTGAACTTCTACTTTTTAAATGCAGAAGAGGTCGGCAGCGAAAAATCCTCCCCTAGTAAAGAGGAAATGAAACCGTTGAAGTACGAAACTGGGATGGTAGTAGTTAATCCAAGATCTGTATCGGTAAATTTAAAGAAAAACAACCTAATTACCCTCAAACACCTAAAGAGTTCTCTTATCAACTATGGTATGGAAGACCAGTACAAAAGTCTTATGAAATCCTACATTGATGCAACAATCCTTTTGCAAAAACGAAAGTACAAGCAGTCGCGTCGAGCCTTTGAAAGCAACTACCAAGAACTCAACCAAGCAGCCAAAGCGGTTCTAGCGAAGAACAAAAACTCCTACAATGGACTTTTTTCCGAGGCATCGCAATCTGTTATCCAAAAGAAAATCGAATCTCTCCCTAAAGACCGATTCGTTGCAATTCTACAAAAAAAACTTAGAATTGCGACAGATATATCCCTCAAAGCGCAACGAGCCGAAGAAAATAATAAGCATATCTCCGCCATTGTAAATTATAAAAAGGCCAAATATAGACTCATACGCATCCTACAAACCATCCAGAAAAAAGAGGCAAGTTCTTTGCCAACTTTGGAAAAGGCCAAAAAGAAACTTTTTATCGAAGATGACTATGTCCCTGCTAAATATTTGAAAGACTTTGATGATTCGCGTGGCATGGTATATAGCAAACAGATAGTAAAACGACATAAAAAGCGGGAATACATTAAAAAAGGTATTCGCTCTAAATATGGCAAACACGAGTTTTTACAAGCAAAGCCCTTAGAAAGCAAAACAGAGGATTTACAACCAGACAAACCAACAGCTCCTGATTCAAAAGAAGGAGATAGCGTAGGAGGAAATTGATGTTCAAGTCGAAAGCTCTACCTGTATATTTGTTTTGTATATTGTTTAGCCTAGCTTGCAATAAAAAAAAGACGATCAGCCAGGATATCCAAGAATGCGATCCGGTTGGCAATTATTATGAAGACGGCAACCACTACATCAGTCGTGATATTGTAACGGATGACGGTGTGCTCAACTATAAGAAAATGTTTAACAACTATTACAAACGCGAAGGTTCCCCCTGCGACCCAGAGTCAAACCTAGAGACAAAATAATGATCATCTACCTCCACCCCGATAATCCAGAACAAAGAAAACTTAGACAAATTTCTGAAACTCTCAAAAAGGGAGGAGTATATATCTTTCCTACCGATACAGTATACGCCTTAGTAGCCGATGCATTTTCCAAAGAAGGTGTCGAAAAGCTCTACTCCTTGAAGAAAATGGATAAGAACAAACCGATTTCCATCTTTTGCAAAGACATTTCAGAAGTTTCCAGCTATGTCAACTTTGTTCCCAACGATGCTTTCAAGTTGATGAAAAAAGTTATTCCTGGCCCTTTTACCTTTATCTTCCAGGCCAATAAAAAAGTCCCTAAGATGGTTCTTACCGACAAAAAGCGCAAAACGGTCGGGGTTCGTATCCCGTCGCATATCTTTATCCAAGAACTTCTGCAGGTACATGGTTCTCCCCTGACATCCACATCTGTATTCACCGATGATGAGTACGTTACCGATACAGAAGAGCTGGATATGATCTATGGCAAACGTGTCAATGGCATCATCGATGGGGGTTTGTTAGAAGTCTCCGTTTCCACTGTTTTGAGCTTCACTGGTGATGATATGGAAGTCATCCGTGCTGGCAAAGGTGCAGAGCTTTTGGATTTGGTGGAAGCCTAAAAAACCGAATTTCCTCCCCCCACTCTTTGCTGGGTTATCCCTCCATGAACCAATCAAAGTACTTCAACAAGGTGATACATGGGAACTCTTTAGAAATCTTAAAAAACCTAGATTCCCATAGCATCCACCTCATTTTGAGCGATATACCTTACGGGATCGGTGTAGAAGAATGGGATGTTTTGCATAATAACGCTAATTCTGCTTATCTAGGCTCCAGCCCCGCACAAGAAAAGGCAGGTGCCATCTTTAAAAAAAGGGGAAAACCTCTCAATGGTTGGTCGGAAGCAGACAGGCAAATTCCTCAGCAGTACTATGAATGGTGCCTGTCTTGGGCAGAGGACTGGCTACGTGTGTTAAAGCCTGGTGCTTCAGCTTTTGTTTTTGCAGGTAGAAGACTCGCTCACCGCTGCATCTCTGCGTTTGAGGACACTGGCTTCACCTACAAAGACATGCTCGCCTGGTGCAAAGAAAAAGCGGCTCACCGAGCACAAAGACTCAGCGTCGTGTATGAGAAAAGAGGAGATACAGAATCTGCAGAAAAATGGGATGGGTGGAAAATAGGGAACCTAAGACCTACTTACGAGCCTATCTTATGGTTTACCAAACCGTACAAAATGGGCGGTACAATTGCAGACAATATGCTGGAAAATGGAGTAGGAGCTTATAACGAAAAAGCTTTTTTGAAATACTGCAACAATCCCAATAACATCATCAGTATTGGCTCAGAAAAGGATGACAAAGGATTGCACCCTACACAAAAACCAGTAAAACTCATGCAGGTACTGATCGAGTTGGCTACGCAAAAAGGTCAAGTTGTGTTAGACCCCTTTTGTGGAAGTGGTACGACGATTGTAGCGGCAAAATCCTTGCAGAGGAAGTACATTGGAATTGAACAGAAGGAAGAGTACTATCGGAACGCAATCCATAGAATAAAAGCCTAGCGATCCTCTATCTACCAAACTAATTGTTGCAATTTTTATTCAGAATCTAAGATTAGGGTATAAACTTTGCTAAGTCATCGTCATATAATTGTAGTACATACAGGAGAACTGTTCAAAACCCATGAAAACTACCCTAACATCCCTACTCCTTCTCTTCTTTACCGTAACTTGCTCTAATAAAAACTCTGGGTTTGCAGATAGCCTCATGCGCGTTTTTGGCTACGTAAGCAATTCCTCTTCCACACTCTCTCTATCCATTTCTGGGACATTGAGTCAGGATGGTACAACAGTGAGCAATACTTTGATCACCACTTCGGCGAGTACACTCAATACAAGCACAAGCAAGCTGCAAGTCCGTTCGACAAGTTCGGAAACCATTCGTTGTGTAGATTACGACCTAAGTTCAGGGTATATCAAATGCTTACTCATCATTGATACATCAGCTCTTACCAATCCATCCACCAGTGGGTGTTACCAAATTTACTACAGTTCTGTAGAAAATAACCAAATCTCCTCTATTGCAAAGTACCAATCGATCACCACTGGCAATAAAATCCAGCATTTGCACCAAGGAAAAATCCCGACCGGTGTAACAGGATTCGCACTTTTTTCATGCAGCAACAGTAGCAGTCCTTTAGCAACTGCTACTTTGCTAGATTACGCTAGTTCAGATGGAATTCTTACAGATAGCAACGGTACCTACACTGTTGATGTCGAATCAGGCAAATACCATACCTTAAGCATCCGCCGTGCCAGTAAGGACTTAGGTGATATCTATATAGATTTAACGGCAATAAATACGGAAGCTGGTTTGCAAGGGATTCAAAATGATCCCTCTACCCTTTCCATCGCAATTCCATCTGGTTTTACGCATACCCTCACTGTCAATGGCCCAAGTGTTGCCTCAGGGACAGGGACAAATTCGAGTTCTGCTGGAACGACAATCGATATAGCGACCTTATCCAATGAAGCTAGTAAAGATAGCAGTTTAACAGCTGGAACCACCACTCCTATAACACCAGGTTCCACAGATACTACCATTTCTACCTTTTCCTATAGTGCGAGCTTCTATGGCTTTTTGCAAGGAAGCGCAATCACTTCACAAACACCAACAATCGTAGGTACAATTAACTCATGTACGGTATCTCCTAGCTTGCCAACAGGTCTAAGTTTAGATTCTACAACTTGCACGATCAGTGGTACACCTACCACTTCGCAGACTTCCACCTCTTACACGATTACTGCTTCCAACTCGGTAGGAAGTCTTAGCACAACGATATCTATTCAAATCTATGCAGGAACCTGGGTACAGGATAGTTATTTAAAATCCTCTAATAGTGGAGCAAGCGATTATTTTGGTGAATTTGTCGCAATTGACGGCGACTACGCTATTGTAGGAGCCAAGTTGGAGGATAATAGTGCTACCAGCATTGACAACACTGATAATGGAGGAATTACTGACTCAGGTACAGCCAATGATTCTGGTGCAGCTTATATCTTCAAACGGGATAGCGGTAGTGGAAATTGGGTCCAAGATGCTTACCTAAAACCTAGTAACACAGAAGCCAACGATTACTTTGGCTTCAGCGTTGCGATTAGTGGAAATTATGCTGTAGTTGGGGCATACCAGGAAGACAATAATTCTACTAGCATCAACAATACTGACAATGCAGGGATTACCGATACAACAACAACCGTTAATTCTGGAGCAGCTTATGTTTTTAAACGAGATACATCCACAGGCAACTGGAGCCAGGATGCCTACCTCAAGCCCAGTAATATGGGGAACAGTGATAATTTTGGGTATAGTGTCTCTATTAGTGGCGACTATATTATCGCTCCGGCTTATGCAGAAGACAATAGTTATACTGGTATTGACAATACAGATAATGGAGGTATCACTGACTCAGGGACAGCTTCTGCGTCTGGTGCCGCTTACATTTTCAAACGGGATACCTCAACCGGTAATTGGATCCAGGACGCCTATCTAAAAGCTAGTAATGCCGAAAACAGTGATTACTTTGGTATTAGTGCAGCGATTGATGGCAATTATGCTATTGTAGGTGCAAATTATGAAGATAACGGTTCTACCAGTATCAACAATACCGACAATACTGGTATCACCGACTCGGGTACTATAACTGATTCTGGCTCTGCTTACATATTCAAACGAGATACTTCCACAGGCAACTGGATTCTGGACGCTTACTTGAAAGCAAGTAATAACAACCAGACCGCAGAATTCTTTGGAGGGAGAGTTGCAATTAGCGGCGACTATGCCATAGTAGGAGCCGATAGAGAGGACAATAGTTCTACCAGTATTGTCAATACAGATAACGCAGGGATTTCAGATACGACCACCATCAATGATGCGGGGGCCGCTTATATTTTTAAGCGCGACAGTAGCACAGGCGACTGGATCCAGGATGCTTATCTCAAGCCCAGCAATACAGAATCCTATGATTACTTTGGTGTAAGTGTTTCAATCAATGGCAACTATGCCGTCGTTGGAGCTTACCAGGAGGATAATAATGCAACCACCATCAATAACACAGATGATGCAGGGATTACAGATTCGGGAACAGCAAGTGGCTCCGGTGCGGCTTATGTATTCAAACGTGATACTTCCACAGGCAATTGGAGCCAGGACGCATATCTAAAAGCAAGTAATACTGGAGCCAATGATTACTTTGGTAATGGTGTAGCTATTAGCGGTGGATATATAATTGTCGGAGCAGACAGAGAGGACAACGGTTCTGGGTCTATCAACAACGGCGATAATGCAGCTATCACCGATTCAGGAACAAATACAGACTCTGGTGCAGCCTACATCTTTAAATTGCAATAAGTGGTCATAGCTTGCCAACAAGGGGTACGGTAAAATAAAAATCCGTCCCCTGTCCTACCTTTGACATAACCCAAATTTCTCCGCCCATTTTTTCTACCATTTCCTTACTGAAGATCAAACCAAAACCGCTACCCGTTTCCTTGGAAGTTCCTTTGGTGTGAAACTTTTTATCAGTTTGGAATAACTTCCCAATGCTCGCTTCAGCCATTCCTACCCCATTGTCTGCAACCTTAATTGTAATATAACCTTCTTTCTCCCTGTCTGCAACGATATGGATCGTACCACCTTCGTTAGTAAACTTTATCGAGTTGGAAACAAGATTTCTCACTACCGTAAAGAACAAATTTTGGTCATAGTGCCCTTGCAGATTTTTTGCAACCTGAACATGGATAGCTATACTCTTCTGCTTGGCTTGCACTGTAAAGATTGCAAGAGTATTGTCTATATCTTGGTAGAGAAAGTTATTTTGCGGTTGGTTGTAGATCGTATCACTTTTTGAGTTTGCCCACTTCAATAAGTTGTCTATAAAACCCATCGTACTCTCAGAACTTTTGAGCAATTCGTGCATGAGTATATAGGTGTTAGAAGTAGTATCTTTTTCTTCCACAGAGATTGCTTTTGCGATGGTATAAATGGTAGCAACAGGAGAACGAATGTCATGTGCTATTAAGGAAAACAGCCTTTCCTTTGTATAAACGATATGCTTCATTTGTTCCAACTGGCTTTTTATCAGTTCCTGTTGGTTTTTTATCTTTAAATGATTTCTGATTCGGATTAAAACTTCCTCGTTGCGCAGTGGTTTGGCAATAAAATCCACGCCCCCCGCCTCAAAAGCCCTGATTTGGCTCTCTACCGAAGAGAGTGCCGTAAGAAAGATAATAGGGATGTCTTTTAACGCATCGATCTCTTTCATTTTTCTACAAGTTTCGTAACCATCCATTTCTTGCATCATGACATCCAAAAGAATCAGATCAGGAGGTGACTTCTCTGCGATTTCAATGGCTTTCTTACCATCCATAGCAACTCTTAAATCGTAGCCTTCCTTATCTAAAAACTTTACTAAGATTTTGAGATTGGAAGGTGTATCATCGACTAGTAAAATAATGTTTTTGTTAGCTTCCATGATTTACCCTATACGCATCGACTAAAGCAATCATTCCAGTAAAGTCAAAATTATCTAACTTCTCTTCCAAATCTTGCAGAAAAGACATGGGATGCTTCTTATTATTTTTAAGCTCTGCAAGTAATTTTTCCAAGCCGGACAATTCTCCACCACTCGCTAAATCTTGGATCTTATTTAGTGATTCATAGGAAAGATTTGCTCCGGCATTTGCAATTGCTTTTGTCTCCTGGGCAAAACTTTGTTTGGAAGGAAAAGGTAGAAAGTTGAAAAAATTAGCAATTTTTGCGAGTAATTTCTCTATGTGTATAGGTTTCGTAAGAAAACCATCTGCACCCATTTCTATACATTGTTGCGGTAACTCTCGGGACACACTGGCACTAATAACCAGCAATCGAAAGGAAAACATATCTTTGCATTGCAACAATTTTTGTAAAAACTCAAAACCATTTACATCAGGCAATATAAAATCCAACAAAATCAAATCAGGACGGTTCTCTACTGCTAGCTGGTAAGCTTCTTTTCCATTGCTTGCTTGGAAGATGACGAAACAAGAAGGATTCAATATATCAGTCAGGAGTTCCCTATTTCTTTGGTTGTCATCCACTAGCAATACTTTGAGTACAGTATTGCGGGGTTGTGATTTCTGGATAGAGGGTATCGTTCTTTCTTTAGGAGAATCGGTTAGAATTCTGGGATTTTTTTGAACATGCTGTAAAGTTAGAGTAAAGTAAAACTTACTACCTTTTCCCGGCTCGCTTTCTACCTTTATTTCGGACGCCATCATTTTTGCGAGTTTTTGGCAAATAGAAAGCCCCAGTCCCACTCCTTCTGATTTGCTCTGTGTACTGCCATATTGTTTGAAGGGAATAAAAATTTGATCTAACTTTTCTTTACTGATTCCTATACCTGTATCCAAAACTTCAATATAGATATTGCAGTGGTTTGGTATTTCCGACTTGCGGATGATTCCTGTCAAACTTATCTTCCCTTTTTCGGTAAATTTGATAGCATTGCTCAATAAATTTAAAATAATTTGGTGAATTCGCTGCTGATCTCCGAGCACTTCACAACTACTCTTTGTTATAGAAGATGCAAACTCTAGGTTTTTTGCCTTCATCCGTAGTTGGATCATAGAAATGACGTTATCAAAGATAGAATCGAGAACAAAAGGTTTGAGATTGAGTTCTAAAGTATTAAACTCTATCTTAGATAGGTGTAAAATGTCACTTATCAATAGCAGTAGATGTTCCCCGCTTTCGTATATAGTCTGTATCGCTCTTAAGTTTGCTTCAGACAAGCTCGTATCATTTTGTAAGATTTGTGAATACCCAATGATAGAATTTAAGGGAGTTCTCAGTTCATGGCTCATCGTTGCGAGAAAGTCAGATTTTACACGATCTGCATTTTCCGCCTTTTCCTTCGCCTCAAACAAAGACTTCTCCATTTCTTTCGCTTCTGTTAGGTCTCTCATAATACCCGTAAAAAAGATATCTTCGCCAATCCTTGCTTCTCCAATAGAGATGTACATTGGAAATAAAGAACCATCTCGCCGTTTTCCCATGACTTCCCTATTGGTTCCAGCAATTTTAGGAGTTAGAGTTTTTAGGTATTTAGCGATATACCCATCGTGCTCTTTATCGTATGGGGAAGGCATAAGAATGTTCACATTTTTTCCCAACACATCCTCTACTGTATAACCAAATAACTTTTCTGCAGAGGCATTGAATGCTTCGATCAACCCCCTCTTGTCAATGCTTATGATTCCATCGGCAGCAGTGTCCAATATAGCTCGCACCTTTGCTTCTTTATCCCTGAGTAGATTTTCCATTTGCTTGTGTTCTGTAAAATCTTCAAAAATGATCGCTAAAATATTTGCTTGGACAGGAAAAATTAAAGTTTTGCACGTTTGTAACTTTTCTGTTTTACTATCCAAGAAAGTAAGTTCTGACTTTTTGATATTGATCGATACGTCGTTTGTTGAATCAGAAACCATTCCTATTAGTTTAGTCTTGATATTCTCTGGCAATACCTCTTGCAAAGGTTTTCCAGTAGATTCATCAGGGATACCCACCAATCGATAGGCCGATAAATTGCTATTCAAAATATAAAACGAATTTTCCTTGCTATCATCCTTTACTTCTAAAATCATCTCACCTAGAGGACTGTATTCGAACACTTTTTTAAAAATGTCTAGCTCATTCATCTTAGCTTCTAGCTGATCGACAATTGCTCGTAGAACTTCATTGGTCTGTCTGAGTTGTACAGTTCTATTTTCGATCCTATTCTCTAACTTCTGCTTATACAGTAACAACTCTTTCTCTGCCTCTAACCTGGCCTCTACCTGCTTTTTCAGCTCTTCATTGGCAAATTCTAGCTCCGTAGGCGAAGGAAGCGACAAGATCCTAGGCACCAAAGGAACCAAAGCGATAGCAGTTATCATAGAAAGGGAGGCAGTTACAAACTTGACGAGACCGCTTGTCCAATAATCGGGAAACCAAACTGTCCAAATAGAAAGCAAATGTGCTATACCACAGGCAAAGATAAATGCACTGAACAATCCAAAGATCCAATCAAAAGGCAGATCTTTCCTTTTTTTTACCAAGTATATGAGTGTGAATGGGATAGAACAGTACGCGATAGCAATCAAGAGATCGGAACCAACATGTAGGCCAAGAAGCTCCTCTCTCCATTGGTAGCAATGACCATGTGGTACGAACCCTGCGTTGGAAAAGTAGGTAAGTATATATTCCATTTTTTGCCCCTTATCTAACAGAACTAATTTTTATCTTACTAGAAAAGTAGGCAAGTAAGTAAAACCAATCTCCAAAGAATATTCCCCCTATTTTTGAGATTGGGTTTCACCTGCAATCCTGAAAGCAGTGAACAAAAGGAATGGGACAATAGAAAATTTTTATTGGTACAATCTGGATTCAGATAGGTCTTTCGCAAAAATGGTTGGTGAAATACAAAAGCAGTGCAAGAATTTTCTTAAGAGGATGCATTTTGTATTCTACTATAAGTAATGTCGTTTTTATGATTTCCATATTACTAGTAACTTTTATCGCTAGCTAGTATTTCAGTTCCCAAGCAATTTTGCGAAAACCTTTCACCGTCGGCAGCTCAGTATTATTCTGCTTTTTTAGGTACTGTTTCATCTTTCAAACCACGAATTCCAGCAGCCTCATTACCCTCTCCCCAATCGCTGTTTCTCCTTTTCATCGGATCTGCTTTCTGTTTACAATCTTCTATTTTAGATTCTGGTAAGCAAGGTTCGGCAGCTGTTTCTCCAGGCTTTGTGTGAGTATCTGGTATTTGTTGGAAAGCACAGCCTATGAGTAGCAAAGAAAAGAAAGTGAGAGCAATTAGAAATTTCATAGATAAAGTCCTGGTATTTGAGAAATCGATTCCCATACAATCTTGTTATTGTCTCTTACATCCACCAGTTTTTGTATCGTTATAAAAAAAGCTTGAAAAACAGGCGAATTTAGAAAACACTGTAATTCTAAATGGAAAAAGGGCCTATAGCTCAGTTGGTTAGAGCAACAGACTCATAATCTGTGGGTCGAAGGTTCAAATCCTTCTGGGCCCAGTTCCATTTCAGAAAATCGGTCCAAGTAGCTTCTTCCCTTTTTTACCATATTCAATGATAGCCACCTTTTGCACACCTTGGTAGGTTCGTACAATCTCATAAACCTTAACACGGCCTTTTTCACGATAAACAATAGGAAATTCAAACTGTGCGACAACTTGTTGCACCATCTTACGGTAAGGCGCTTTGAGCTTACGTATATTGCGAAGGTTGAATTGGTAAAGCCTGTCACTACCAGGAGAATCGCTACGCTTTTCGATGTACAAACCACCACGCAAATCTCTACGAGTCGGCCCCTCTGGTTCCGCTTCCATTACAAAACCATCAGAGGAAAGAAAAAACTCATAAGGTACATACCTGCTGTACAAAACCTTTTCACTCTTGGTATAAAATACAACCCTTTGCTTATGCAGGTACACCAAAGCAACTAGACAAAGAAGGAATAGGCTAATGCCAATCTTTCGGTCACGAATCCACAGTAAGACTAGGCATGCAACAAATATAATAGGGTTTTGCACTTTGAGTAAGCCCCAGGAGGAGAACTGCTTTCCTAAGAAATAAAATTCCTCCATGCCAAAAAAAGCGAAGAAAAGGAATGGGGCATAAAGAGACATAATTATTAAACTGGAAAACTTCTTCCTCCGCAAAAAAGTATACAAACTTGCCAAAGTAGCGAAGAAAAGGGTAAAAAAAAGGAAATTTCCAAAAACTAAGCGCTTGAAATGGTAAATACCCCAACTAGTACCATTGTAGTAATAAAAAGTGAGATAAACCAAGGCTGCCAAAATGAGATAGTAGAGTAACTTTTTTAACTTGTCTTTCCATCCTAGATCGCGAAACGCGAGGAAAGACCACAGAACAGTTGCAAAAAAACCGAGATTTAAACTGAAATAGATTCCTTCCGAAAGCATATGACTCCGTATATGAATTTTTTTCCAAAATAATTCTATAGACTTACGCCACCATAATATTTTAGTTTTAAAAAAAAGAAGTTCCAGTATTGTGTTCTCAGATGGATTTAATAGAAGTAAAAATCTCTGACATTACCCTTACCAATGTTGGCTTTGCTGTTTTTCTCAAACCCAAAGACGGAACAGACCCTAGAGTAGTTCCCATTTTTATTGGTCCCTTGGAAACACATGCCATTACTAGTATTCTAGACGGCATCACACCTCCACGCCCTATGACACACGACTTGATTATGATGATACTTCCCTCATTAGGGGCTATAGTGACAAAGGTGACGATTGATGAAATCGTAGACAATACATTTTATGCAAAACTCTCTTTGCGCAAGGACGAAGAAATTTACCTGATCGATGCCAGACCGTCTGACTCCATTGCAATTGCACTGCGAGCTGGAGCTCCTATTTATATAACCAAAAAAGTATTTGAAGAAGCTGGTGTACACATGAACGAAGGAGACCTCACAACAGAACAAAACGAGCAGAGTGAATCAGATCAGGTTTCAGAAGATAGCCAACCCAAGACAAAACTAGAAGAATTAGAAGATTCCCTCAAAACCGCCGTACAAGAAGAAGATTACGAGTCAGCAGCGAAACTCAGGGATCAAATCAAAAAAATCGTCGAAAGTTCCTAAGAGTATATGAGAAACTACTTTGCAAAATCATCTATTTGAAAAACATTGTACTATATTTTATGGAGCACTCGTTTTTAGATTTCATCAATAGTGGCATTGCTCTGTTTCGCTTAGGTGAAGCCTCAGTTTCACAAGCAATGTCAGACTTGCAAACCCAACTTAGCAAAATTCAACAAAATGGCGAAAGTGAAAGTTCTTCACAAGCCAAACTGTTACGCGAATTGTTAGACAAAGCCATTCGGGATACAAAAGGTTTACTATACAACGCATCCGCGCAGTACAAATTCTTCTTATACCAGTACATCAGCTACCTGCATTCCATGAACAAACAATTAGAAGTAATTCTTGACCTACAGATGCAAACCTTGAACGCTTCCACAACAAAATTCACCCAATTCCAAGAAAGTTAATTTAGTCATAGAGGAAAACGTCACTTGTCAGATCAAAAGTCTTCTAAAACTACACTCATTCTCTTTTTGACTGTATTTATCGATATGATGGGCTTCTCTATCATATTTCCGCTATTTCCCAATATTCTCAAGCAGTATACCCAGCAAGGACAAGATCCATTATTGGCAGCGATTCTATCTTTGGTAAATATGTTAGGCGGTGCAGAGGGAAGCCCGTATTATATCGTTCTTTTCGGTGGCATTTTAGGGAGCATCTATTCGATACTACAGTTTGTCTTCTCTCCGATTTGGGGTAGAATTTCCGATCGTATTGGTCGAAAACCGATTCTGCTTATGACCTCTTCTGGGAACTTTTTAGGTTATCTGATTTGGCTATTCTCAGGTTCTTTTTCTATTTTTGTTCTCTCACGTGTCATTACCGGTGTTATGGGAGGTAATATTTCTGTTGCCTCTGCTGCTATGGCTGATTCCACTTCGGAAGCGGATCGTGCTAAAGGAATGGGCATGATTGGTGCCGGGATTGGTTTGGGCTTTATTTTTGGTCCCCCGATAAGTGGCTTACTGTCAAATATCGATCTCGCTAAAACATTGCCCTTCTCTTTCACATATTTTCCTGCCTCTGCTCTGTTTGCCGTTTTCATTGCCCTGGTAAACCTACTCTTACTTTTCTTTAGCTTTGTCGAAACCTTACCGGAAGAATCGAGAAAAGTCAAACAAGACGCTGCTATACACCCTATTTTGAATTTAAAAAATAGTTCGAGTAAGCAGCTCGCACGTGTCTGTCTTATTTTCTTCTTGTTCACCTTTGCCTTTTCCGGTTTTGAATTTTGTATCAACTTCTACTTGGATAACTTCTTTCGTTACAGTCCCCGGCAAATCGGTTATACCTTCGTCTACATAGGCATGATCATTATTTTTATACAAGGTGGCGTGATTCGGAGAATTTCTGGTAAAGTATCCGAAAAACGAATCACCTATCTCGGTGGGCTAGCCTTACTATTTGGCCTTGTACTATTGGCGAGTTTTATACGCAGTACTGGCTTTTTCTTTTTCTCACTTTTATTCATCTCTTCGGGTAGCGCGTTCTTGCACCCCGGTCTCTCTTCCTTGACTTCCTTGGTATCAAGCAAAAGTGAACAAGGTAAAAATATAGGAATTATGCGTGGCTTTGGTGCCTTGGCTCGGGCTCTTTCTCCCTTCGCTTTCAGTTTGGTTTACTTTCGCCTACAACCAAGAGCAACTTTTTTACTTTCCGCCTCTCTCATTTTGCTGGTCATTCTCCTTACAAAAGGTATTGACGACTCTAAGTATTCTGTAGATAACTCCTAGTACGGGATATCGAATAGGAGAGTCTCCATGAGTCATATCGATCTTTACAATCCAAGCGCTGCACATAGAGAACTACGTAGCTCTATCGCAAAATTTTCTTTAGAACAAATCGATCCACAGGCAAAAGAAAACGATGATACGGAAACATTCAATACAGAACTCTTCCAAAGGCTAGGAAGTGAACTAGGTATTTTTGGTATCACAGTTCCCGCGGAAGACGGAGGGATAGGCTTAGACCCTGTAGCTTCGGTCATTATCCATGAAGAAATGTCCAGGTATGATCCCGCTTTTACTCTCTCTTATTTAGCCCATGAAGTTCTCTTTGTTAACAACCTCTACCAAAGCGGCAATGTAGAGCAAAAACAAAAGTACCTTCCCAAAGTCATCTCAGGTGAGTGGATTGCCGGTATGGGAATGACAGAGCCAGGTGCGGGTACCGATGTTCTTGGGATGGCAACAGTAGCTGTGAAGCAAGGAGCTACCTACATCCTCAACGGTAGCAAACAGTACATCACCAATGGCAATGTAGGACAGGTATTTCTAGTCTATGCCAAAATGAACTCTAACGAAAACCGCAAAATGAGTGCGTTTATTATAGAGTCCCACTTTCCTGGTTTTACCGTTGGCAAGAAAGAAGAGAAAATGGGAATGCGCTCCTCACCTACTACGCAACTCATCTTCGAAGATATGCAGGTTCCAGCAGAAAACTTAATTGGTAAGGAAGATGGGGCTATAACCCACATGATGCGCAATTTGGAGATCGAACGCGTGACTTTAGCCGCTCAATCCATAGGCATAGCACTCCGCTGCATCGACATCATGTGCGACTACAGCATCCGGCACCGGGAAGCATTTGGTAAAAAGCTTATAGAATTTGGACAAGTGCAAAGGTTGCTTGCAGAGTCTTACGCAGATTGCGCAGCGGCAAGAGCACTAGTATACGAAGTTGCCAGCAAAATCAACGCAGAAAACCGCAATTCCTTAGGGGCAGCTTCCGCAAAACTTGTCGCAACACAAATGGCAGAGCGAGTCTCGCGCAATGCCATCCAAGTTTTAGGTGGCTACGGCTACTGCCGCGAATACCCTGTCGAGCGTTTGCACCGCGACGCGATTTTATTGTCCATAGGTGGGGGAACCAACGAGGCGATGCAAAAAAATATAGCGGGCGATTTGAAGAAACAATACCAAGCGAAATAATAAAACACTTTACAGCATTGTGTTGCCAGGAGTGAGGAAGATCCAACTAAAAAGAATGAAGAAAAAACAAATACCTGAAACAAGGGTTATACCACCACTTTTGGGAATATCTGCTACAGAGTCACCTATGCCATTGTCTTCCTCTACCATGAAGATATTTACAGTCACTCGTAGGTAGTAATAAATTGCTATTGCAGAGTTCACCACACCACCAATCAGGAGTAGCATGTTTAGCGGATTCTGTGACTCGGCAATTATTTTTTGGAATAGGAATAGCTTCGTCCAAAAACCAATGAAAGGTGGAATCCCCGCCAAGGAAAAGAAGATTACCAGCAAGCCAAAGGAAGTCCAAGGTTTGTGCTTTACTAGAAATTTTAGGCTATCATAGGTTATAGAGCGCTCACCATCTTCTAAATAAGCAATGATACTAAAACCTGCGATATTCATAAAAGAATACATAAAGAGGTAGTATACAACTTCTGCATTCGCTCCACAGGCAATCCCAGCTACCACATAACCAGCGTGAGAAATCGAAGAATAGGCAAGCACACGCTTCAAATTGTCCTGCTGTAGCGCGACAACATTGCCTATCGTCATAGAAAATAAAGCCAAACCACCGATAAGAAAATTCCAATGGGTATTGATAATTGCTGGGTATAGGTACTGGAAAACGATGAGCATAAGTCCCATTGCAGCTGCTTTAGGCCCAGATGCCATAAATCCAGTAATAGTCGTTAAAGAACCCTCGTATACATCTGGCGTCCAGGAGTGAAAGGGAGCTAAGGCTATTTTAAAGGAAACCCCAACCAGGAATAAGCCAAAACCAATTTTACTATAGATAGATGCGGTACCGTCGGCAATTGGTTGCAAAGTTGTCGCGATAAGAGTAGAACCACTTCCCCCATAGAGAAAGGCAATTCCCATCAGCATAAAGCCCGACGAGAAAGCACCTAAAAGAAAGTATTTCAAGCTGGCCTCCAAGCTAGTAACCTCTGTGCGAGCCATGCCAATCATTACGTACAGAGAAATGGAGAGTACTTCTAAGCCGACAAATACTAAAATCAAATCAGCACTTGTTGTCATGAAAAACATTCCCGTAGTTGCAAACAAGACCAATGGGTAGTACTCAGGAAATCTGACCTTGTGTTTGCGTAAGGTTTTCGAGGAGGCGATCACCGTCAAAAAAGCAGTAACAATATAAATAAGATTCAACCAGGAGGCAGTCTTAGAAATCTTGATCTGGCCTTTGAAATAAATGCCGTCACCTGGATAAGCAAAACCTGTATCTAAAAGAAAGAATAGGGCAACAACAAAGATTGTGCCTGTAAAAAAGCGAACGAACCTGTGATCGTCTGTATGGAAAGCAAACTGCAACACCAAAAGCAAAAGTCCACCACCACTTAATACCAATGCTGGCAATATAGACAATATATCTTTCAATTCAGGTGTAATACTCATATGAACTCTCCTGTTCCTTTTTGCCTATCAATGCCCTTCTTACTTCTTTTCCGTTTCCGAACCATGTGCTTCTGGGTTCGGTTTTGGATGTGGTGCAATGGGCTTTTTCCCGGATACTATAGCATAATTTCCTATGTATTTTCCAAGTCTTTTCTCATAACTTTCAGGCTTTCCCCCAAGATCGGCGTAGGTTTTGTATTTTTTGTTTTCTGAAGTAATGTTTTGCTCTCTCTCTTGCACAACCTTTACCGAGGCTGCGTTCAAGTAGACATTGACAGAAGGTTGTAGGTATTCGAGAAAGGGCTTTGGATAGACACCAAACCAGAATACCAAAATGACCATAGGAATAAGAACAGCAATCTCTCTGGTGTTGAGGTCTTTTAAGTCTTTGTTTTTTTCATTGGTAATTGCACCAAAGAGCAAGCGTTTGGCAAACCAGAGTAGATAACAAGCAGCCCAAACAACTCCAGTTCCTGCAACAATTCCATAAGCCACATTTGCTTTTAAAGTTCCGAGTAAAACCAAAAACTCTCCGACAAAGCCATTCATCCCAGGCAAACCGACCGAAGAAAGCACCGCAATCATAAAAAAGATTGTAAATACTGGCAAAACCTTGGCAATGCCACCATAATCTGAGATCAGACGTGTATGGGTTCTTTCATATAGCATACCTAGCAGGAGGAAAAGCATTCCTGTAGAAACACCGTGGTTGAACATTTGGATCATGCCACCCATAACCCCCTCTTCCGTGAAAGTCAAAAGACCCAAAAGACAAAAGCCAAGGTGAGAAACAGAGCTATAGGCAATTAACTTTTTACCATCTTTTTGCACCATCGCGACAAGAGCACCGTAGACAATTCCCATTACCGAGAGTCCCATAAGCAAGCCGCTATACTCTAACGAAATGGCAGGAAAAAAAGGAATGCAAAATCGAATGAAGCCATAGGTTCCCATCTTGAGCATAACTCCAGCGAGAATCACCGAACCAGCGGTAGGAGCTTCTGTGTGGGCATCAGGCAACCAAGTATGCACCGGAAATAGAGGAATCTTAATCGCAAAGCTCAAGGCAAAGGCAAACATAAGAAATAGCTGTAATTCAGGTGATATATTATGAAATGATGTCAAAGCAATTGTTTCAATAGAAACTTGCCCTGTTTTATAATACAAGATTAGTATAGCTGCGAGCATCAGCACAGAACCAGCCATTGTATAAATAAAGAATTTTACGGCTGCATAGAGTCTTCTTTCTCCACCCCATACACCGATTAGAAGAGCCATAGGGATAAGCATCAGCTCCCAGAATATATAGAAGAGAATCAAGTTACCAGCAGCAAAAACACCCAACACACCTATTTCTAAAAAAAGCAAAGAAATATAGAATTCTTTGATACGCTTACCAATATAGATCCACGATGCCACACTGGAAATGAAAAATAAAAAGGAGGTCAAAACGAATAGTAAAAGCGCGACCCCATCCAAACCAAAATGGTAGTCTATGTACAAGTTTCCAGATACAAGCCAATTGTCTATTCTATGCACAAACTGCAGAGAAGCATTGCCCTTATCAAAGTGAAACAACAATGGTAGGCTCAAAACAAAGGTAAGGAAAGTAGTAATTGCACCTAGCCACTTAACCGTTGCATCTTTCTTGGTTAGTACAAGAAGTGCAATTCCCAGCAAAGGAGAGAAAATAATAAGTGATAGAATTGATTCAGACATATAAAACCTTAAGCACCGCTAAACAGTAAGTACGCAAGAACGATGATAGCCCCTACTACAATGGATAGGGCATAATCTCCCACAACACCTGTTTGTAACTTACGTATTTTGGAAGATAGAGCCAAAAAAAACTTTCCAAGTCCTACAACAAAACCATCTATTACAATACGATCTATTACAGCAGAGAGAAATTTTGAAAAGGTAATCAATGGTTGGATTATCCCCGCTTGGAAGATTTCATCAACATAGTATTTATCATAAACGACACGGACAGCACCTATAATTTTTTCATCTTCAGGAGGCACTGACTTATCTTTATAAAACTTTTTAAAAGCAAGTACAATCCCAGAAAAAGCAACTGCTACGGATATAGCCATCAACAATGCTTCTGCACCTGAACCCAAATGTTCGTGTTTGTGCTCATGAATTCCCCAAGCCTTAATAACGGTTTTACCTTGAGAAAAAATAGGAGCAAAATAATCATTGAGAAAATGTGCCTTATCACTAATCAAATGAGGCATTTGTAGCCAACCAACACAAATAGCAAAAATTGATAAAACTATCAAAGGAAAAGTCATACTGAGGGGAGACTCATGTAAATGCTTCTTCATATGAGAATCAATTCGTTCATCTCCATAGAAAGTAAGAAATACCAAACGAAACATATAAAAGGCAGTACACATGGCTCCAGCCAAACCAATAAACCAAATCACTTTTCCAGTTCCTGGATGTAAGAAAGCTTTTTCTAAAATTAGATCTTTTGAGAAAAATCCACTAAATGGAGGAATTCCACTGATTGCCAATGTTCCTATCATAAACGTTAGCCAAGTGATTTTCATATATGTTTTCAAGCTACCCATTTTACGCATATCCTGTTCGTGGTGCATAGCGTGGATTACCGAACCAGAGCCCAAAAACATAAGAGCTTTAAAGAAGGCGTGAGTCATCAAATGAAACATCCCTGCTGTATAAGCCCCCACTCCCATTGCTGTAAACATATACCCCAGCTGAGAGACCGTAGAATAAGCAAGAACCTTCTTAATGTCGTTTTGGAAAAGTCCAATTGTCGCCGCGAAGAAAGCAGTAAAGACACCTGTAAAGGCGATAAATTCACTGGTGCCTTGGGCTGCGAGAAAGATAGGGTTCAGACGTGCTATCATAAATACACCAGCCGTTACCATCGTTGCGGCGTGGATCAAAGCGGATACTGGTGTGGGTCCGGCCATCGCATCGGGCAGCCAAACGTAGAGAGGAATCTGAGCCGACTTACCCATTGCCCCGACAAAGTAGGCAAATGCTACAAAATTAATAATTTCGTGAAAGGGCAACGCTGTTGGTAAGGCGGCCATGATTTCTGAATAGCGAACGCTGCCCGCATACCAATAGGTGAGAAAAATACCTATAGCAAAACCGACATCCCCAATTCTATTGGTGATAAATGCTTTCATGCCAGCATTAGCAGCAGAGTCTTTATGGTATGCAAAACCAATCAATAAATACGAGCAAAGCCCAACACCTTCCCAGCCTAAAAACATCAATACCAGATTATCACCTAATACTAGGTTCAGCATAGAAAAAATAAATAGATTTAAGTAAGCAAAGAAGCGGTTGAATCCCTCTTCTCCGTGCATGTAGCCAGAACTATAGATATGGATGAGAGATCCAATACCAGTTATAATAAGGGTCATGTAAAGAGAGAGCTGATCAACTTGGTAGGCAAAGTCAGCCTTGAAATTACCGACATGAATCCATTCTAATAAAGTAAAGAAATGTGGTTCCTTGCGACTCATCGGTGAAAATTCGAGGAAGGCACCGACAGTAATAAAGAAAGGAGTTAGAACAGCAAGTGTTCCGATACTATCTGCCAAGCGGTGTGGCATTTTACGGTATAAAAGACCATTGGTAAGAAAGCCAATGAAAGGAAGAAGAACCACTAAATTGAATAAATCTAACATAGAGTTACCATTTTAATAGGTTCATTTCATCCACATTGGAAGTCTTTTTCTGTCGGTAGATTGCAATCACAATCGCGAGGCCTACGCCTGCTTCTGCAGCAGCGATTGCCATGACAAAAAAAACTACAACCTCACCTGCGATCAAAGAAAGAGCTTTCGAAAAAGTCAAAAACACCAGATTCACTGAATTGAGCATAAGTTCTACTGCCATGAATATCATAACAGCATTCCTTCGTAGCAATACTCCAACAACTCCAATGGAGAATAATATCCCAGCTAGTGATAAATAATAATTAACAGGTATACCTGATATGTGTGTATGCAATCTCTATCTCCAAGTTTTTTCTTTTTCGCGAGCTTAAGGTCTCAGGATTTCTCCTCATCTTCCTCTGGTATGTCTATATCTTTTTTTGCTAAAATAACGGCTCCTATTACGGCGGCCAATAAAAGAATGGAAATCAATTCGAAGGGAAGTAGATAATCAATAAAAGTCGATGCTCCTACAGAAGCTGTATTCCCTTTAACAGATACGTTTTTTTCTTGCGATATCTTGTATTCATAATTTACCGTATCTGTTTTGAATGTATCACTTTGTGGAGACTGCAATGCATTGGGACTACCAACGTCAAATTTTCCTGAGACAAGAGCTGTAAGCAAGAGAGTAGAAAACGAAGCCACAATACCTACTACAATCACCTTTTTAACAGGCTTTTCCCAGATTTCTTTTAGAGTTTCTTCGCGCAGTGGCAATAGCATCAAAACAAAGATTACCAAAACCATAATTGCCCCAGCGTATACTAAAACCTGCATAGTAGCAATGAATATAGCATTCATAACTGCGTAGATACCAGCAAGTGAAAAAAAGGACAGTACCAAGAATATCGCAGAGATGACCGGATTCTTGTGTAAAATGACAATCAGAGCAGAGGCAATGGTAACCGCAGAAAAGAGCAAAAATAACAGGGTTTGTGGTTCAGTGGTACTTAGCATCAATTGAAAATCCCCTTCCAGGTGTCTCCCCAATACAGAACGTAAGTGGCCGCAATAACGATATTTACCAAACACCAAGGCAATAGTTTCTTCCAACCCAAATGCATGAGTTGATCATAACGAAATCGAGGCAGACTCCATCGCACCCACATAAATAAGAAAGCAAAAAAGAGAACCTTAGACAAAAAGAAGGCAACGCCTAGTAAAGGCTGAAAAACACTCCCTTCCAAGATAGCAAAAGGAACGTTATAACCACCAAAGAACAGGAGAGAAACCAAACAACTCATGGTGATCATATTCATATATTCTGCAACAAAGAATAGGGCAAACTTAAAAGCTCCATATTCTGTGTGAAATCCCACAACAAGTTCGGATTCGGCTTCTGCAAGATCAAAAGGCAAACGATTTGTTTCAGCAAACATAGCGATGGCAAAAATAAAAAATGCGAAAAAACCAGGTAGAGTGAAGATGAACCAAAGCCCTTTTTGTGCATCATTGATGTCGGTCAAGCGTAGTGAGCCTGAAAGTAGAATAACAGATACTACAGATAGACCAAGAGGCAATTCATAGCTGATCATTTGTGCGGTAGAGCGAACTCCGCCCATTAGGGAGTATTTGTTATTGCTACTCCAACCTGCAATAATAATTCCATAGACTTCAAGAGAAGAAATGGCAAAAAGAAATAATATGCCTGTATCGGGGTTAGCGACCATTAGGTCTAATTCTGCAAAACCAACCGTCTTAGCTAAACCTTCGGGTAGAGGTATACGACCACCAAAAGGAACAACCGCCCAAGCAAGAATTGCACAGGTAATGGAAATTGCTGGTGCAACCAAATACATGGCTTTGTTGACCTGGGTCGGGAAAACTTCCTCTTTGGTAAGAAATTTAATCCCATCTGCGAGGGGTTGTAAAAGGCCAAAAGGGCCAGCCCGGTTTGGTCCAGGTCGTCTTTGGATGTACGCTGCCACCTTTCGTTCAGAAAGCGTGTAATACGCACAACCAGTAATGATGATAAAAAAGAATAGGCCACTCTTCAATGCCCAGAATAAAATAAGATTCCAGTCCATACTATGCCTTTACTAGCTCTTCGCTTTTTTTCAATCGCTCTATAAATTCGTCCTTATACTTCTCTATAGTGGGTCGAACAGCTCCAACACAGGCATCTGCCAAGGGACAAATTGTGGTTCCACCTTCCATATTTACCGTTAAGGATAAAATCAAATCTAGGTCTTTCTGCGTTCCATCACCTTTCTTAATCTTCTTCAAAAGATCAGCTACCCAATGGGTACCTTCGCGGCAAGGGGTACACTGGCCACAGGATTCATGCGCATAAAAATGTGCCAAACGATAGGTTGACTCTACTATATCCACTTTGTTGGAAAGAACGATCACAGCTCCGCTTCCTAACATAGTTTTGTGATCTACCATTGACTCAAAATCCATATTGGCAGTCCTACACTCTTCTGCTGTCAATATAGGTACGGAAGAACCCCCAGGGATGATCCCTTTGAGTTCATGCCCATCTGCCATTCCACCACAGAGGTCATCTATGAGTTCCATTAAAGGCGTGCCTAACTCAATCTCGTAAACACCGGGCTTTTTGACAGGGCCACTGACACTGAACAAACGGGTTCCTGTAGATTTTTCGGTTCCCATGCCTTTGTACCAATCACTGCCATGGGTGAAAATATGCGGTAGTGCTGCAAATGTTTCCACATTATTGACTACAGTAGGGCAGTTGTACAAACCAGAGACTGCCGGAAAGGGTGGTTTCAAACGTGGATGGCCTCTTCTCCCTTCGAGAGAGTTGATGAGAGCGGTTTCTTCACCACAGATATAAGCTCCCGCTCCTGCATACAAGGAAAGTTCCAACTCATAACCGGTTCCCAGGACATCTTTGCCCAAAATTCCAGCTTCGTAACATTCATCCAAGGCTTTTTGGATGCGATCATAGCTCTTGTGGTATTCTCCGCGCACATAGATAAAGCCTTTGTGAGCATCAATAGCTTTCGCTGCAATGATCATTCCCTCAATCATCATATGTGGCAGGTCTTCTAAGATAACCCTATCTTTAAAAGTTCCAGGTTCTCCCTCATCTGCATTGCAGAGCAGGTATTTGGGTTTGTCAGTTTCAGGTATAAAAGACCATTTCAAACCAGTAGGAAAGCCAGCTCCGCCGCGACCACGCAGGCCTGAATTTTTTACTTCTTCGATAAGCTGTTTGGAGTCTGTTTGAAGAGCTTTTTTGGCAGCTTCGTAACCAATGTGAGATTGGTATACTCCAAGGGTTTCCGAACCCTCTTCTTCGACATATTTTGTGATGACTTTCAACTCTGCCATATTCTACCTACTCCAGCGAATCAAATATTGTATCAACTTTTTCTAAGGTTAGATGCTCATAATAGGTATCATTGATCTGCATCATTGGAGAATACCCACAAGCACCTAAACACTGCACTTCATCGACAGTATATTTTTTATCAGCGGTCGTTTGTCCAGGTTCAATCCCTATTTTTTTACAAATATGCTGAGTAATATCATCATTTCCCATAACATAGCAAGCGATATTGGAACAGATTTGGATATGGTGTCTACCAACAGGCTTTTTGTTGTACAGGGTATAAAAGGTGGCAACTCCATAGACATGAGCAAGAGAAATCGGATCGCCAATTCTTTCCGCGATATACTTCATTTTGTCTTTGTCTACATGCCCTATCTCACGCTGCACAAGATATAGGGCAGGTAAGATCACCGAACGTTTGTCAGGAAAAATAGAGAAAAGCTTTTGGAATCTCTTTTCTGATTCTTCTGTAAATTTATACGTCATACTAACAATCCAACTCCCCAGCAATAATATTCATGGAACTCATAGTAGCAACGGAGTCCGCAATCAAACCACCCTTAACAATTTCGGGAAATGCTTGGTAGTACCAGAAGCAAGGTCTACGCACATGCACCCTCCAAGGTGTCTTTTCGCCTTCAGAAACAATATAATAGCCCAACTCGCCATTTGCAGCTTCTGTAGCCATATAGTATTCTCCAGGAGGAACATTGACACCATGCATGATGATCTTGAAGTGGTAAATAAGCTCTTCCATGCTGGTATAAACTTTATCTTTTTCCGGCAAGAAAATGTGTGGTACATCTGCATGGTACGAACCTTCAGGAATCCCGCCAACAAGCTGTTCAATAATGCGGATCGACTGGCGCATTTCTTCCATCCGCACCAACGTTCGATGCAGTACACAGCCATTCTCTCCAATGGGAATGTCAAAATCGACTTTGTCATAGAGCATGTATGGTTCATCCTTACGCACATCCCAGTCAACGCCGGCAGCACGCAGGTTAGGTCCACTAAATCCATAGGAGATTGCATCTTCCGCAGAAATACCACCAATTCCATCGGTTCGTTCATTGAAGATACGATTGTGAATCAATAATTCCGTAAATTCTTCGATCGCAGGTTTCAGACCGGCACAAGTCTCTTTGACTTCTTTCTCAAACTCTGGGTAAATATCACGCTCCAAACCACCGATACGGCAGAAAGTTGTGGTCAAGCGTGCTCCGGTGAGCTTTTCTAATATCTGGTAGATATTTTCTCTATGATGAAACATATGCAACATACCAGAGAAAGCTCCTAAATCTACTCCTAAAATCCCTTGGCAAATGATGTGATCCATAATCCGAGAAAGCTCAGAAACAATCATCCGTACGTAGGTCACTCTCTCAGGCACTTCCAATTGCATGAGTTTTTCTACCGCTAAAATCCAACCAATATTGTTCAAAGGGGTCGAAACATAGTTCATACGGTCTGTACAAACAAGGAATTGGTTGTAATCGTAACGTTCGCCTAATTTTTCAAAGCAACGGTGCACATAACCAATGATCGCCTCCGTTTCTACAATCCGTTCTCCATCTAGTTGGATAACGTTTTGCAAAATTCCATGCGTAGCAGGGTGAGAAGGACCTAAATTGACAAGCATGTGTCCTTCTGGGAGTTGTTTTTGCTTTAAACTAAAGCGTTCTGCGGTTTTTTCGTACATTACCATAGCGGTGTCCCTTTACTTATCATCCTGATGGATATGTAACAAATCAGAAATCAAATAATCTTGTCCAAAGCCCTCTAATGGGAAGTCTTTGCGTAGTGGGTGACCTTGGAAATTATCAGGAAGAACAATTCTTTCCATATAGGGGTGATTCGCAAAAGCAATACCCATCAAATCGTACACTTCTCTTTCCGGCCAATTTGCTCCTTTAAAAATGGCAACAATACTAGGAACAATTTCTCCTTCCATGATGGGCACTTTCAGCATAATGCGAAAGTGTTTGTTATGGGGAGAGCGAAGGGTGTAACATACTTCGAAGCGAGGTTTTTTTTTACCAAGCCAGTCTATAGCAGTCAAATCATTCAAATAGGTAAAGGCTAAGGAAGTATCTTCTTTCAATGCTTTACAGACAGGAACAATCCCTTCCGCAGTGATAAAAAAAACAGGAATATTGGATTTTACATCCTCTTCCTTCGCAATAAATTGTTTAAAGTTTTCTTTTAAGAACAATTCTACTCTTTCTTTCATCTTACGATTTGAGGTTTATTCCTTTTATTGATTTCATCAATTTTCCTCATGACTTCTTGTCTTCTCTCTTCTAAACCCTGGGTTTTCACTTTTTGCTGGAGTTGCAAAAGAGAATCGAGAATAGCTTCAGGACGAGGCGGACAACCTGGGACATAGATGTCAACAGGTAAGAAACGATCGATACCTTGGACAACACCATAAGTGTCAAACATTCCTCCAGAAGACGCACATGCTCCTACACTGATGACATACTTTGGTTCGGAAAGTTGATCATAGATCTGCCGCAACACGGGTGCCATCTTGTAAGTAATGGTCCCTAGTACAAGAATCATATCTGCTTGTCGTGGAGAAAAAGAAGGGCGTTCTGCACCAAAACGGGCTATGTCATTGTCAGAACAGGCGGTACCCATGAACTCGATACCGCAACAGGCAGTAGCAAAAGGATAAGGCCATAGAGAATAGCTCTTTCCCCAGTTGATCACACTGTCGATACTGGCAACTTGCACCATATCGCCCAGCATTTTACCTGGTTTTCCTAAAATTTCGCTTAATCCCATTCTAACGCTCCTTTTTTCCAAATATAGTATAGTCCAACTGCCAGGATAAGGATAAATAAGAGCATTTCAATCATAATAAATCCACCGAGATCAGCTTCTTTGAATTTTAATAAATTCACCGCCCAGGGATAGAGAAATACAGCTTCAATATCAAAAAGGATAAATAGTACTGCTACTAGGTAAAATTTAACATTGAAAATGCCTCTGGCATCTCCATAGTAAGTTACTCCGCACTCAAAAGTATCATGTGGCTTACTACGCTTCTTGGGGCTGATTAAAAGAGCTAGAGAAAGAATTAGCACGGCAAAACCGAGACCAAGGATAAGTTGAACCAATATTGGACCTAGATTTTCTGGAGCTAAACCCATATAGACCTCTCTTTCTCTAAGAAGGATACCAGACAGTTTTGTATCCGTCAATAAAATTAATCTGTAACTTTTTTTAATTAATTCGTTGTCTTTTTACGATTGCTTTAAAATTTATTTTTATGTCTACGGAAGTATTTAGTCAATTGGGAATCGGAGTCATTATCACCGATTTGCAAGGCAAGATTCGCTACACCAACGACAACTATATTGGTATATACAATTCTCTTTCTAGTTATGAAGGCTGTCTCTATGGTGACTCGTCTATGCCTTGGGTATTTGGCCAGAGACATTTAAAAAACAAATTCCTTCCCGTGCTGCGAGCAATTCGTATAGGACAGCATGTCAATGGAACGATGGATCTACAATTTCCTGATAAGGAACCCATGAAAGTAGAAAATTTCGCAACGCCTCTACGTAACAAAAAGCACCAAGTAGTCGGAGCAATCAACATTTGCTTTCCTACAGATCATTCAAGTTTTTCTGATGAAGCGCAAAGTAGACTATTCCAAAAACTGAAGAAATTTGCATCTAACAATACCTGGAACCACATCACCAACTCCCTCCGTACACAGCAATCTGATGAATTGTCAAAAGATTTTGTCACCATAGCATTCATCAACATTGTAAAATTCTCAAAACTTACAGAAGAGTTACCAGCAAAAGATACCCTAAAAGTGTTGAATACTTTTTTCAATAGAGTACACAATACAATTGTGCACTTCAATGGGGACGTAGATAAGTATATGGGAGATACTGTTTTAGCAACCTTCTCTAATGCAGAAGCTGCCATTCGTTGTTTTATTGACATATTACTTGTTGAAATGCCAACCATTCACAACCTAATACAAGAATCGCTACCAAATTTCCCTGAGCTTCAGGTACAAATCGGCGTTCACTCCGGTTGGGTTATACAAGGAGAAGTGGGAGCGGTGCAAAGAAAGGATTTTACCATCATAGGCCAAGAAGTAAACATAGCAGGACAAATCTGCTCCCATACCAATGCCAATGAGATGCTTACCTCACAAGAGAGTATCGCAAAGATAGGTGATATCAAAAATTTATTAGAAAAAGCTGGGAACATAGAGACAAAAGGCAAACAAGTAGAAGTCTTCAAATTCTTACCAGAAAGTGTCAAAATCAATCACAAAGTTTTTCTCTACGACAAAGAAGAGAAACAGATCAATCATATCAAAGCCATGTTAGAAAAGCAAGGACTCACCTCCATTACCAAAACAAGCTCCATAAGCATTCTAGAGCAGATGTTAGACAAAAGTTATGACTCCGTTATCATTGGACCCAACACAAGTACTCGAGATTTGCTAACAATCAAAAAGACCTTTGAGCGTTTGGGTTTGCACAAAGACCTTTTGATCCCCATTACCCAAAATATAGACCCCAAAACCTTACACGCATTAGAAAAATTTGGTATCAAAACCTACGTCCACAGTAAAGATGAAAAGAATTTTTCACGCAATCTACAAAATAGTCTGCGCACACAAAGCATCCGTCGCATTCCCCCTAAGACGGAGCTTAGCCAAGCAGATGTACCCAAAGCAATCCCCGCTATCGAAGAAGAAAGCCTTCCTACAACTAAAAATGCCGCAGAAAGTCATAGCACAGCCAAGCAAACAAGCAAACAAGTGCAAATTCCAGTAAGTTCAGAATCTGAAAGCGCTTCCAACGAACCCAGTTTCAGCGATGCGATTCTATATGACAAACAGCCCAAAAGTATCGGTGTGACTACTATGAAAATCTTGGAGCAGGAAGAACTAGAGCTATTCTGCAATAACATTTCAAAGATTTGGGAGTACAACTACCAGTCCAATGCAAAACTTAAAATAATTATCAAGCTAGATAGCGTTTTAAATGGACTGATCACAAAAGACTACATCCAAGGAATTTTGATGACAATCTTCCGCCTTGGCCGTATGGCAAATAAGGGCTGGAAAGGCAGTTTGCTCTTTCAATCTTCCGACCCACAAATGGGTGAAATTATCAGTGAATATTCAGATAAATTTCGCGTAAAATTCGAAAAAACCTCTGACTAATAGGAGAGAAAATGCAGATACATAGTGAAGCCCAAAAAGTAATTACCTTTTGGTTTGAAGAGTGCAAAGAAGAACAGCACTTCCAAAAAGATGCAGCTTTTGACAAGCTCATCCAAGAACGCTTTGTAAGTAGCCACCAAATTGTTACCAGTGGCGAAAGTTATGAATGGCGCAGCAGCATCCAAGGCCGTCTTGCCGAAGTACTGGTGTTGGATCAATTCTCGCGCAACATTTTCCGTGATACAGCAAAAGCCTTCCTCTATGACCCCTTAGCGTTGGTATTGGCACAGGAAGCCCTGCTGCAAGAAGATCTAAGCAAGCTCTCTATAAAAGAAAAGAGCTTTTTGTACATGCCGTTTATGCACAGTGAATCGCTAAAGATACACGCTATTGCTGAGAAACTATTTGCCGAAAAAGGTATGGAAAAAATGCTAAAATACGAGATTATGCACAAAGAGATTATAGAACGCTTTGGCAGGTATCCCCACCGTAACCAATTTTTGGGACGCACCTCCACTGAAGAAGAACTAGAATTTTTGAATGGACCAAATTCGAGTTTTTGAATATTCCTCCACAAATAGTATTTTGTTCCACTAGATAAATATGAGATTTGCTATATTTTTTTTCTTTTCAATAGTTTATCTCTTATATCTATACTTTCGGCTAGATACTCCTTATAAGTTTGTTTTGTTTTGGCCAATGACAAATATAACGCTTCTTTTTTTTGCTTATACGCACAATATTCCAAACCTTATTCTTGGAAAAAAGAAAAATGGAGACATCAATATCTTCCTTTTGTTAATAAATTTCCCATGGTTGCTAACGAATTGGACAGTGTTCTATTTGCAAAACATTGTAAGCAAAGAGAATGTAGTTGATCATATTTCAGGAACCCCTATTTGGATAGCTCGAAGACCCTGTAAAACTATGGACTTGGCTAAATTCGATACAGTTGTTGATTTGACAGCAGAATTTTGTAAGGGTAGAGTTGCTTCAGATACATATATTTGTCTACCAAATGTAGATGGAATCCCATTGACAAATTACCATATTGATTTTAATTTCTTGCAAGCAAAGAGCATACTCGTTCATTGCGCCAACGGACACGGTCGCTCGGCGTTGTTTACTGCTATGTTGCTCAAAAACTTAAAGATAACAAATACCTACCAAGACGGATTGTCACTGATCCAAAAAAGTCGTCCTTGTGCCATTCCCAGTCGTTTGCAGATCAAAAGTTTGCTACAAAGATAACTACTAGATATCTCATCTATATAACTATTGCAAAAAATAGTAGACAAATTTTTACAATCCAATCATCATGTCCACGTACGTTTTAAGCGTATCTATTTGAAATAAGAGCCAAGTGAAAAGCTCTCAGCCCGGATACTGTCGCCAAACTGAACCCGGACTGAGAAACCACATCACAAGGATGCACTCTCAGACTTATGTGCTAGTTCCTCTAGTCAAGTCTTTTGTGTACCCTTGTGTGTTCTCTAAATTTTGAACAAAACAAGGAGTTTC
>JBCCIA010000009.1:0-39863 GCA_039028475.1 Spirochaetota bacterium
ACTCTTGTTCCTTTTCAAAAGGGGTATGGTTGTATTTATAAAAATCTACATTCCCTGAAGATTCTTTTTGTGTAGAAAATTTTTTACTATAGTTTATAGAGTTATTTTTAGCAATGGTGTACAATAACATTAGGCTCCTTTCCTCTGAAAAACCTTTATCAATATAGCTCTTATAAAAGCTAAGAAATGTGTCTTGCATCAGATCACTAGCAACTTCTTCATTGTTGGTATACTTGTATAGATAATCGAAAATTCTTTTACTATATTTTGTATACAGTTGCTCCATGTGAGCAGAACTATCCTGCATAGGAAATACTAAAGCACTTTCTAAAAAGAATAGCAAGACAAAAATACGAACTCTCTACTTTATCAATACAAACCAGAGCTGCTTTCTTTTCTTTATAATAAAAAAAAATAGTTATTTGGGAAAAATTTAATTAAAAGATACTTTTTGGAAAGAAGAAACTTTCCCATTGCTCAGGACAGTAAATTTAGATTTACAAGCAGGACACTGGTGGTTTCCATGCGAACGAACACGCAATTTAACGTTGCAAGCAGGACAACGAACAATAAAACTTTGTTGTGGATTGCTTAGGGATTCTTCCTGCGAGTCGAGATCTTTTTTGCCTTTTTCTTTTGATGAAAACATCTCGACGGGGTTGTCGGCAATGAATATTTCTATCTGTGAACGAAAGGAAGGGTCAATTCCCGTTACACCTAAGACTAGGTTTGGCAGGGTTGCTAAACGTAAAATAGCTGGCATATTCTCTGAGGAACTAATTTCAATGGACGCAAGGCCACTAAAGTCAAGAAGAATAATCGCTTTTTGGTTGGATAGATTCTGGATTTGTTTCAATATATCCTTAGAAAGGGTACTATCTAAGTTTCCTACTACATTCAATACAAGTTTTTTGGTTTCTTGGTTTTGCATATCATAGGGAAAAAAAACGAATTGTTTGGCAACTTGATATAATTTTGTTTGCCGTAACTGTTTCTTTTTGTAATCCTGTAATCTATACTTTATTTAACATTGCGTACAGCAGGGTTTTTTTTACAAGAAGAATCGTAATCCATGATAAATTTGAATCGTAGGTACTTAATACTACCATTGGATATAATTTTTATGCTTATATCCTATTTTTTGGCCCACCTTATCCGTTATGAAAGTCTTGCATTTCTAAACAACCTACAGAATTTTTTGATCTCTATGGCAATTGTTGTAGGTATACAAACTGTCATTTTTGCTTTTTCCAATATATACCGTTCTATTTGGGCCTATGCATCGATTCACGATTTATTGGAGATTATTAAAACAACATTGCTTTCAGTTCTAGTAGCAACGACAGGTTTACTACTTTACAACCGTTTTTTTGAACACTCGCGCATGGTATTTATCCTAGACCCTTTGTTATTGTTGAGTTTTTTGTGCTTTCGTAGCTTTTTCTGGAGAGTGATTCGGGACTATTATTTAAATCGTGAGCACCACCAAGGCAAACCAACTATTTTAGTCGGAGCAGGAAAGTTAGGAGCTATGTTTTTAACAGAAATCCGTCGGCAAACGGAATTAGAGCTGCGTCCGATTGGTTTTTTGGATGAAGATGATAAGAAAATAGGGGCACATATCCATGGTTTGCCTGTACTGGGAAAATTGGAAAGTTTAGCGGATGTGATAAATTCCTACAGTGTAAAAGAAATTGTCATTACTTCTTCCAACTTTTCAGGCAAAGAAATCAGCAATATCAAGCAAGTAGCGGAAACATTCGGAATCCATGCCAAAATCCTTCCATCCTTTTCTGAAATATTCTCAGGTAAATTAAAGGTAGGACAACCAAGAGAAATCCAAGTAGAAGACCTACTAGGCCGAGAGGCTGTTGATTTGGAGATGGAATCAATCAAATCTTATCTACAAGGAAAAAGTATTCTGATTACAGGCGCCGCAGGCTCTATTGGAAGTGAGATTTCCAGGCAAGTCTCTCGTTTTGAACCTAAGACGATCATTCTTTTAGATGCCGCTGAAACGCCTCTATACTATATAGATCATGAATTAAAATCGAGCAATCATTACAATGTGGAATACATCTCGATTATCGCAGATGTAAAAAATATATCACGACTCAACTCAATTTTTCAGAGGTATAAGCCTTCCGTTGTCTTTCATTGCGCCGCATACAAACACGTCCCTTTGATGGAATTGAACCCTCAAGAGGCTGTTCTGAACAACATTATGGGTACAAAGAATGTAGCTGATATTGCTAAATTGAGCGGTGTTGACAAGTTTGTGTTAATTTCTACCGACAAAGCTGTCAATCCGGTAAATATCATGGGGGCGTCGAAGAGAATTGCGGAATTGTATTTACAAAATGTAAGTATAAACTCAAAAACACAATATATAACGGTTCGATTCGGTAATGTGCTTGGTTCGAATGGTAGTGTTATCCCCCGTTTCAAAGAACAGATCGGAGCCGGAGGACCCGTGACTGTTACCCACCCAGAAATTATCCGTTATTTCATGACTATTCCAGAGGCCTCACAATTGGTCATACAAGCTGGTAGTATGGGTAAGCGTGGCGAGATTTTTCTATTGGATATGGGAGAGCCTGTGAAAATATTGGAATTAGCCGAGGAAATGATCCGTTTATCTGGCTACCAGCCTTATAAGGACATTGATATTGTATTTACAGGTCTTCGGCCTGGTGAAAAGTTATATGAGGAATTGCTTCTGGGAATGGAGGGTATCAAGAAAACCCATCATCCAAAAATCATGATCGCTGCCTCAATGGAACAGTTCAATAGCTTACTTTTCCAAGAAAAGATTGCCAAATTATTTGAAATAGCAAAAGCAAATAGAGCAGAAGAGATCTACCAAATGTTTCAAGATATAATACCAGAATATAAGAAGCACAAAGATTACATTTCATTATTTAAGAAGAGTTAAGGTAAGTTTTTATGCAAGAGAAGGTAACACCGGAAGAAAAAAAGATAATTCGGGAATTTAAAGCCAAACTTTTTGATTCCTACTGGGAAAAGTTTGGTACTTTCTATCTTCATATCATTCCACACCCAAATCTAGAAATAGGCAAACGTGGTTTAGTTGGAGAAGAAAAGGAAGCAGGAATTGTACTGGTATTTGGTCCCCAAGCCGTGAAAGAGTTAAAGGCAGAAGCCGACTATCTCTACGTTGAATTGCAGTTTGGTTTTGCATGGGAAAAACTTATCATTCCTTGGGATGCCATTTTCCGTATTTACGATAAGGCACAGCATTGTATTACGCAGATGCGTACTTTTGAAGATGAAATTACATTTGAGCCATTCAAAGAAAAACCGAAACCTAAGCCTCCTGAATCAAAAGTGATCCAAGTAGATTTTGGAAAGGATAAGTAACTATGCCATCATCTTGGGGAAAAATATATAGAGTTAGTACATTTGGAGAGTCACATGGCAAGGCGGTTGGTGTTGTTGTAGATGGTTTGCCTGCGGGAAAGCAGATTCAGGTTGCAGAAATCCAAAAAGACTTGCAAAGAAGGCGGCCAGGACAGAGTAAATTAACTACACCACGCAATGAGGCAGATCAAATCCAAATCCTTTCTGGAGTTTTTGAAGGGAAAACGATTGGTAGCCCGATTGCTATGATGGTGGAAAACCAAAACCAGCGTTCGAAGGATTATGACAATATGAAACACGTCTTTCGCCCTTCGCATGCTGACTATACTTATCAAGAGAAATATGGTTTTCGTTCGCATGTAGGTGGTGGCAGGGCTTCTGTGCGTGAGACGATTGGTCGTGTGGCTGCCGCTTCTATCGCTAGGGGAATTTTAGCAGAAGAACTAGGTATGCAAACAGTCGCTTGGGTAGAGTCAGTAGGTACTGTGACAGCAGGGCTATTTGCAGAATCACCCCAAACGAGAGACGAAGTGGATAGCAATGAAGTACGCTGTCCTCACGAGACAGCTGCCCAAAAGATGCGTGAGGAAATAGAAATAGCCAGAGATGAGGGAGATTCTGTTGGTGGAACTGTGGGTGTAGCCATTTATAATGTCCCTCCTGGACTTGGTGATCCCGTTTATGATAAATTGGAAGCAGACCTAGCAAAAGCTATTCTTTCGATCCCGGCCTGTAAGGGTTTTGAGATTGGTTCAGGCTTTTCCGGTACTAAGTTACGCGGTAGTGCCCACAACGATGAGTTTTATGTAGATGAAACTGGTAAGGTACGGACCAAGACAAATTATTCGGGTGGAGTACAAGGTGGTATTTCTAATGGGGAAACCATTCTTTTACGAGCTGCTTTTAAGCCTACTTCTACTATTTTCAAATCACAGAATACGGTAAATGATGCAAAAAAGGAAACTATATTGCAGGCTAGGGGTAGACATGACCCCTGTGTCTTACCAAGAGCAGTGCCCATTGTGGAAGCCGTTGTCGACTTAGTGCTTATGGATGCGTATCTATACCAACGGGCCATGAATCCTGAATGGTACAATAAGTGGAAAATTTGTTAGAAATGCTTTGTCACAATAAAAAATCTTTTTCTTAAAAAAAACTCTTGCCAAAATTATAGAATACGCAAAAAATTATTGATAGGGGTATATAGACCTCTCTCCTTCAAAATCACATTTTTGCGCAGGGTAACCTGCGTTTTTTATTTAGCGAGTTCCCAATCCTACTTCTTTGATTCGCGTTTTTTAGAGACAAAGTTTCCTAACAAATATAGGTCTTTTTTGTTAGGAAACCCTTTGTGCAGTCCTATAAAAGCATAGCTACAGGCTTTTGCAGCTTAAAGAATATGCTTATTTTCAGATAGGCCGTAAAAGTTTATGTGATTAGAATGTAATCTCTTTAATATCTTCCTCTTTCACATTGATTGTTCCATTTGGTGTAACAATTTTGTAACCAGATTTACTTTCTAAGAGAACTCCATTGATAGATTTGCCATTTTTAAGAATAACTGTTTGAGAACTTTTTCCATATTTTTTCTCAATTGCTTGGATGGCTTTTTTCCGAGCTGCTTTGTTAGTTGTAGGAGGGGTATTGGATTTTGCAGATTCTTCTTTGATACGCTTATCGAATTTTTCTTGCACCTGCTTGTTTCTTTCGCTAATTTCTTTCTCTAATGCTGTTCCTTGGGGTAAGTTCGCAGCATTGACCGCTACTAACTCTTCACATTCTTTGAGTTTTGCATCTGTAATTTTCGTATCTAATTTCGTACTTTGTAAGATTGGCTCAACTTTTTCTGTATCCAACTGTAAGTCTTTTAGTTTGTTTTGTAAGACTTTGGAATCGGATTCTTGCAATACGTCATACAATTTTAAGTCTTTTAAAACCTTATCTACTTTGTCATCAGCAACTTCTATTGTTTCTCCTGCTTTTAAAGATACTTCTTTTTCTTTCATATACGTTAGGGCTTGTTGTAAAACAGGATTTGCTTCTAGTACATCTTTTGGGAGTTTCTCAATTTTATCTAAGCGTAAGCGGTATGTTACTTCTCCTTCAAATACCTTTAGACTGGAGTTCAGTTTTGCCTTATTGTAACTTACTTCATACTGGGTACCTCGAATGCCAGCAGTTGTGACTGTCGTTCGTACTGAATACTTAACTGATTTGTCTTTTACACGAAATAGGGTTTTTCCCTGTTTCAGCTCAATATCAAAAGTAAATCCATCGGAATTCTTTTTTTGTGCAAGGACGATTTCACTATTTTCTTGGATACGAAAAACAACTTGTGATTTTGGAGCAATTATTTGTAGATCACAGATGGACTTCTCTTTTGTAGAAATCTTTTGACCTTGCTTGGCTATATCTCCAAGCTTTGCCTGTTTATTGTCTATATTGCATTTTCCACGTTGGAATAAAACTACTGCCTTAATTGTTTCTTTTGCTTGTGTATCTGTATCTACTGTCGTTTCTGAACTCTTCTTTTTACATTGCAATGTACTAAGAACAATCATTAAAAAAATGGACCATACTTGTCTCATATAATCTCCTTTGTCTCACAGCCTGCCTTAAAAATAGGTTTATTCTTACAGAAAAAGTAAGCTGCAAGAGCCTTTAGTGGTATTTTGGACAGGCTCTTATAGACTATCATTCAAAAAACAACAAAAAATCGATTTTCCATTTCTATGGTTCAATGTATTCTGGGAGATACCATTTCATTCCTAGGCTTCCACGTAATTCTTGGGCAGTAAGAGTAGGGTTAAAATCTGCTTCTGAAGGTGATAAATTCTGGATTGGCATCTGGATCATTCCTTCAAACATAAAACTCTTTGCCCTAAGACGAATTCCAGGTGCGATGGCACGCAAACGGATAGGTTCGGCTACACTGATTTTGCGTTTGTACCGTTGGTTGATAAACCTCGCCTGGGTTTCTGAAAGCTGCAAAATAGCGTCTAAACTTAGATTCTCACGGTATTTTAGAATATCATTTGCCAATCTATAAGCAATGGTGATTCGGGAACGTAAATGTTGCGCGGGACTGTCAAACTCTTTCCCTGTACTCATATGTACCAAAAGGCCAAAGTCTAATTGCAGACGATTCTCTTGGTACATAAATGTGGCGGAATAATCAGATGGGATCGTAGTTTGTAAAAAGGACATATAGTCTGATGCTAAACGGCTATTTCTGGAAAATATGCTCAAACGGTACCTTCTGGATTCCTGAACTTGGTAGCGATCCTGTTCTTTTTGGAAAACATATTCTTGTTCTTGCCATTCTGGATGCAATTTTGACTCGGCAGGAAATGTAAAGGGCATAAATAGCATCTGCAACCAAGAACCTTTTTTACGCTTGGCAATCGACCATTCTGATAGTTTGGAATATGGACTTGTAGAAATGAATGGATGAAACCCTAATAAATCTTGCGCATAGGTATGCATGGAAAGGCAAAATTGAAATACTAGGAAGAAGATAGGGATGAACGACAGGTTCGCTTTCATAATTTTTCTTATGCTATGGATAAGCAATATACATGCCTTAGAAAAAATCAATGATTTATTTTTATATGCATATTACAAAAAATGTTCATTTTTCTGGTGTTTTTCTTTAAATTCTTGCTTTTCCTGTTACCTAGCAATTTTTATAGTGATTGTATGAATACAAAGGTAGAAACTCTAGGTGAGTGCACCATTCCAAGTCCTGCGGGCTATGAATTCTATACTCGTGAAAATGCAATTGTTCTCCATGATACAATCTTTGACTCTCCTGAGGATATTCAGGACAGATTGAAAAGCGGTGTCAGCTATTTTGAACAGTCTGGCCCGATGGAAAAAATCTACTTTCGCCCTGCCGAAGTAGTGGCAGGAATTGTATCATGTGGCGGTTTATGCCCTGGAATCAATGATGTTATTCGTTCTATAGTAATGGAACTGCACTATCGCTATAAAGTTCCACGAATCCTTGGTTTTCAATACGGCTATGAGGGTCTTGTTCGTCGATACAACCATATGCCCAAACCTTTGTACCCTGAAATGGTTGCGGAAAGCAATATGTATGGAGGGTCTTTACTTTCCTCTTCACGTGGTGCCCAGAATCCGGCAGAAATGGTAGATTACCTCTCTACCCTAGGGATTAAAATTCTCTTTTGTATTGGCGGTGATGGTACATTGCGAGGAGCACAGTCGATCCATGAGGAAATTCAGAAGCGGGGAATCAAAATTTCTGTGATAGGTATTCCAAAGACAATTGACAATGATATCAATATGATCCAAAAAACCTTTGGTTTTTCTACTGCGTTCGCGAAGGCTGTTGATGCTATCTCCTCTGCTCATGTAGAAGCTAAGGGAGCAAAAAATGGTATCGGTCTTGTCAAGCTAATGGGAAGACACTCTGGTTTTATCGCTGTGAACGCTGCACTTGCCTCTAGAACCGCAAATTATGTACTAATTCCAGAACAAGACTTTGACCTGGAGGGAGAAGGTTCCTTTTTGTACCATTTAAAAGAACGTATCCTAGCAAGAAAACATGCTGTAATTGTTGTCGCAGAAGGTGCTGGACAGAAATTCTTTGAGCAATCTGATGAGACAGACCCATCTGGTAATAAAAAGCTAAATGATATAGGTATCTTTCTTAAAAAACAGATCGTAGATTTTTTCAAACGTGAAAAGATCCCAGTCAACTTAAAATACATAGATCCCAGTTATATCATCCGCAGTGTTCCTGCCAACGAAGAAGATGCTGTTTTCTGTAGTTTTCTCGCACAAAATGCTGTACATGCAGGCATGGCAGGTAAGACGGCAATGGTCGTTGGTATGTGGAATAATGTTTTTACCAATATACCTATAAAGCTGGCAGTTGCAGAACGTAAAGTCCTTATACCTGAAAAAAGTGCACTATGGCGTGCTGCTTTAGCATCTACAGGACAGCCAAATTCCATGAAAGCTCGCGAATACTATCCATAAACTCCCCAAAGTAGAAATGCAATGCTGATACATACAGATATTTATTTTGATTTACAATAAAACTGAATTTCCCACATTGTACTAAAAAAAATTGGAATCGATTCGCGATGAAATATACTGTTACGCATACCTTTGAATACCCTCTTGAGAAGCTTTTAAAAGCCCGAGAAGACCGCTATAAACATTTGGATAAATTTCCAGATCTCAAGAATATAACCTTATTAGAGGAGAGAGAAGAGGGAGAAAAAATTTTTCAAAAACGAAAAATCAGCCTAGCCGGTTCCTTACCTCCTGTTATGGCCACTCTTTTGGAGGAAGCTGCCCTAGTAGAGGAATCCTACTTCTACACTGCAACCAATACACACGAATTCAAACTATTCCCCCCAGGAAATGAAAAAGTTGTGACTATCAAAGGGGTCAGTACTTACAAATCTACATCCGAAACAACTTCTGAAAGACATTACGAAGTAGAAGTAAAATCTTCTGTTTTTTTG
Source organism: Spirochaetota bacterium (assembly GCA_039028475.1). Lineage (GTDB taxonomy): Bacteria > Spirochaetota > Leptospiria > Leptospirales > Leptospiraceae > JBCCIA01. Next base: position 8,883 of record JBCCIA010000009.1, read on the forward strand.
GTGAGCGGACTTATTGAAGCTGCCATTGAAGAGATCCATAAGAATAGCCTCAAAAAAGACAAAAACTCTATTATTAAGTTTATCCAAGAGATCGAAACAAGTAGTTAATTTTAAAAAAACAGGAAAACCTTTGTCAAAGATCAAAATAGGGGTGATTGCTGCAGCTGGTAAAGGAACGCGAGCCTATCCTCGAACAACTTTCATTCCTAAGCCTTTATTCCAAATCGAAGGGAAATCATTTCTCTTACGCAATGTACAGCTGCTTATCGATACCTTTGCTGTTGAAAAAATATATATTCTTGTAGGCCATTTAAAAGAGCAAGTCATTGCAGAGATAGATGCTATTCGAAAAATAGGTGTACCTGCAGACTTACAAGCGATGGACTGGACGACAAAGGGTTTAGCTTCTGATATCGCTAGTTTGCAAGATAAGATAGACTCTCCCTTTCTAACTATCTTAGGAGATGAGTTTTACTACAAATCAAACCATGGAGTTTTTTTAGCTTCTTTAGAAAAGCAACCACGGGCAGAGTGTTTGATCGGTGTCTTAAAAACGTCTATCCTATCTAGAATTCGTAAGAACTATTCTGTTGAGTTAGAAAATAATGACAGAGTCAAGCACTTAGTAGAGAAGCCTGTCGATCCACCCAATCAGTACTTAGGCTTAGGTTCTTATTACTTTACACCAAAATACTTTGAGTTTTTTCGGCAAACGCCGCCTTCTGCCAAATCAGGAGTCATCGAGATTACAGAAGTCATAGATAAAATGGCACGTGAAACAAAGCAAGTCTATGCGACTCATGTACAATGCGATTACTTTAATATCAACTCTATGCAAGATTACCACCAGGCTGTGTATGAAGTCCGCAATGACCTGTTTTCTAAATACAAGGTTTCTTTGATCATACCAACGTATAATAATGAACGCTCTATCTCAGACGTGTTACATGACTTCCAAAACAAAGTGCATGAAATGATTCTTGTAGATTCTGGTTCAGAGGATCAAACTTTACAACTGGCCAAAGAATTCCAAAGTAAAACTATCACAATCGATGCAAATGGTAATAAAAACTTAGGAGAGCGGGTGCGTAAAGGTATTGCAATGGCAAGTGGAGATATCGCTATTGTCATTTCACCGGGAGGAGAATTTCGTTCGAAAGATTTTCCCAAATTGTTGGAATACCTGAAAGATTGTGACATGGTAGTGGGAACCCGTACGACAAGACAAATGATTGAACAAGGTTCTAATTTAAAACCGATCCCACGTTTGCTGAATCTAATAATGGGAAAATTAGTCGAGGTTTTTTGGTGGAGCCAGGAGCCTAGGTTCACGGATGTGGATTGTAGGTATATGGCGGTGTGGAAGGAGTCTTTTGAAAAAATTCTCCCTTCTCTAACTGTTAGCAATAAGTTTTATACTGTAGAAATGATGATTGAAATTGTAAGAGCTCATATGCGCTGTATTGAGATTCCAGTGTCATACCATAGACCTGTGGAGCAAACCCGTTATGGCTTTTTACAAGCGGTTAGCGATGCATTTTCGATCTTACAAATTATACTAAAAAAGAAGCTCGGCTAGGCCGGAAAGGAGTTATTATGAAAGTATTGGTTACTGGAGGTTGTGGTTTTCTCGGTTCACATGTTTGTGAATTTTTCCAAGGGAAAGATTGGGATGTCATTAGCTATGATAGTATGACCAAATACGAATTGAAACGAACCGGTTATGGCACCGATGCAACACGAGATTTTAATTGGAATTACTTAAAAGCTAAGGGTGTTGAAATGGTGAAAGGCGATATTCGTAATTTAGAACACCTGATGGATCGTAGCTCTGGTTGTGATTATATTGTCCATACCGCGGCACAACCTGCAATGACTATTTCTTGGGAGGACCCTGAACTAGACTTCTCGACCAATGTTTTGGGTACATTCAATGTTCTCGAAGCAGCTCGTCAGCACAAAATTCCTGTAGTCAACACCAGCTCGATCCATGTCTATGGCAACTCTATCAACGATACTCTCAAAGAATCAGAAACAGCCTATTACCGTGAACCTGCTGAAATTTCAGAAGATCAACCCGTTATGGTTGGTGAAATTTCCCCCTTACACGCATCTAAAATGAGTGCTGAATACTACGTCCGTACCTACCGCGATATGTATGGAGTGGAAGCAGCTAGCTTTCGTTTTACAGGAATTTACGGAGAAAGACAGTTTGGTGGTGAAGACCACGGGTGGGTCGCTAACTTTGCCATTCGTTCCGTATTTGGTTTGCCTTTGCGAATTTTTGGTACCGGTAAGCAAACCCGTGACATTCTTTATGCTCATGATGGAGCCGCTAGTTATTTAAACTTTTTTGAAAATCGTATTCCTGGGACTTACAATATTGGTGGTTCTGCGGCGCATAAGATCTCCTTATTGGAATGTATTGCGATGATTGGTGAAATCCTCGGTAAAAAGCAGGAAATCGTTTTTGAAACAGAACGTCCTGGAGATATGCGTTATTTCATCTGTGATATTAAACAAGCGCGTAAATTTGGCTTTGATCCTAAAACAAAACCCAGAGAAGGTGTAGAAAAGCTCATCCGCTGGATTGAAGAAAATAAATCTGTATTTAATGTAAAATGAAAGAACGATTTCTCACAGTCATCCCTGCTTACAATGAGGAAAGCACCATTACGGAAGTTGTAGAAGGTGCGATCAAGTATACCGATGTATGTGTTGTCGATGATGCCTCGAAAGACAAGACACCTGAGATCTTAGGTGTCTTGCGTGAGAAGTATGGGGAGAAATTGTTTATCATCCGACATGAGAAGAATACCCACATTCCCAAAGGTATCCAAGATGGAATGAAATATGCCTTGGCCAATAACTACCACTATGTAATCACGATGGATGCGGGAATGTCGCATGACCCGGAAATGCTTCCAGGTTTCATGTCACATCCTCCTTGTGACCTTTTGATTGGAAAGAGAGATTTAGTAGAGGGTGTTCCCTTGTATCGTAAAGTGATTTCTTTTTTAGCAGCTAAGGTCATGAATTATTGCTTATCATCGGGTATTTGGGATTTGACCGGCCCTGGAATCAAAGATTGTACATCTGGCTTCCGTCGTTACTCGCACCGAGCGTTTTCCACTGTAGCACAAGCGGAACTGGAGTCTATTTCCTTTGATTTTCATATGGAAGCTCTGTATTTGGTACATTCACAAGAGGCGACTATTGATGAATTTGGGATTTTGTATAAATTTTCAAACTCTTCTTTCAACCAGAGAGTCTTGAAGCAAGCCATTGACTATGCAATGAAGCTTTTAAAACGCAAATTTGGTATCAATCCTTCGAGATAAGAAACTGCCATAGTGCCAAAAATCCAAGCGTAGCCGATAAGATTTCCATAAATACATCGAAAACAGTATCATCAGCTTTAGGTTCACTACCTGAAAGATAGAGTAGGTAATATACGTTGTTAGATTTTCTGTTTCTTTGCCATTAAACGTAAGGCTCAGCTTCAATCTTTAATTATAAAATTAACAATGAATTGTTTTCCTTTGGTGACATAACCATTACGAGGAGTTCCATGTGTACCGTTTGATTTCATCGGGCCTATGTAAACTAAGCCGAGTCCATTCGATGATGCGGAGTCACCATTAGCTACAAAGATTGCATCTGTTGAAGAAGAAGGAGAATGGTTATTAAATTGATCCCTAAAAAATAAGTAGGTTTTGCTGGAACCTCCAGTTGTAGACCATATGTAATCGGTAGTCTCAAAGCCACGTGAGAAATTTTGTAGTTGGTCATTTTCATTGCTTCCTAAACTTAAAGTTTCATTTTGAGTGTACTTGGTTGAAGTACCTGCCCCTACAGGAGCGGCAGCTCTACCGTCTGGTAAATTAAAAGTTGTTGAGCCATCGCCACTACCCCAGGTAGTTCCAATGGTACTGAATAAGTTTGCGTAGGTTGTTCGTGATACAGCATTGCCATTACATATTAAAAAGCCAGTAGGAGCCGTATTTCCGGCGTAAGGTAAGATGGTTCCTGTAGGGACAATTGCTAAGGCTTGGACTTCTGTATTTAAATCTTCGATGGCCGTTTTTAAAGTAGTGAAGTTATTATTGACTTGTGAGGAACTAACAGTGTTGCCTGTGGAAAAGGTATTCAAGGTTCCCACCGATACCGCTAATAGATAGCTAACAAATAAACCAAACCCCAAGCCCATTCCAGTAATGCTTGCATTTCTAAATTTGATGAATATTTTTTGCATAGTATATTGAATTTGCTATAAAAGAGAATATCGGGTGGATTTTTTTTAGGTGGTGTGGTGAGACCGTTTGTGAGGAAAATACAACTTTTGTATTGTAAGAGCCATTTTAAGAGCTTTTCAAATATATAAGTTCTCCTCAGACTATATAGGCAGTAAATTTCCAGGTTACCATTAAGCTTAAAAGTTAGAAAAGATTACTAAGTCTCGCAATTAGGAGTCGCTTTATTGTAGTCTACACCTGATAAACTCATCACAAAGAGCTACTCCATCCCTTTGCGATGAGGCTCGTCGAATTCCCTGCGTATCTCCTTTATAATCGCGTGAGCGAGCTTACGGTAACGGATACGGCGTCTGCGGGAGTATACGTGGGGTTTGTTGAGCCTGTCAATACAGACTGTGAGTCGGTCAAGAAGACCTTTTAGATCGAAATCATCTAAATCTTGTTCCATTTGGGAAACTCCTTATTTTATAAAAATATTGAAATCCCAGAGAGTACACAAAGGGCTTGACTAGATGTACTAGCATACAAACCTGATAGAGCATCCCCTTTGGGTTGTAGTTTTCTCAGTCCGGAGTCAGTTTGGTCGCTATCACCGGGCTGAGAGCTTTTCACTTGGCTCTTGTTTCACATAGATACTTGCATATAATGTACGAAGACATGGTGAGCTTTAGTGTTATATATGTCTACTGTTTTTTTGTTCCCCTCGGACTCCGCTCGGGGAACGATCTATTAACCTTTTGGCTTACTTAATAAAAACCATACCCGATTAGTGAAATTAATAAGTAGACAGGTTTTAAAAGAAATTTAAACTTAGTTCAAAGTAAGGGCTTGCTATGGATTTATTTAATAGAGACGATTATTTTACATCAGAACATATCGCAAAAGAGAAAATTAACAAAGCTCGCAAACGGTTCTCTATTAAGAATAAAGAGATGACTGATACTCTAAACCAAAAGGTTTTTGATTCTGAGAAAATTGACTATTCTGGAGTAAATTTGGAGGTTTATAAAGGTGTAGGGCTTTGAGACGAATGGAGAGTGGAAGATTCCAAAAATGAAAGGGAGTTGAACCAAGCTTCAGGAGGATTTCAAAAAGTTTCGCAAGATTTCCATGAATACCGAGATAAGTCAATTTTTGCAAGTCGCCTTTTAAAACTTTTACGTTTGGTATTTAAGAAATAAATTATGGAATTACTCACAGAAATAGAGGGAAAAATTGCGATCTTTTTACAGGTCTTAGATGAGAATCTTAACTTTGATACTTATTATTCTGCAATCCAAGAAGATGAACTCAACCTTGTGAATTCTCCCAGTAATAGGTTTTATTCTTATAATTTGCAGTATGGGAAGGGTTTTGTAAAAACATATCCCACAATTATGACCTACGATGTTTCACATGATTTCCAAGAAAAGTTTCAGGTAAGGTTCCAACGGCTGTATGCTTTAAGCAAGGATATGTATCATTTTAAAGTTATACATACAGTTGATTCGATTCCTAATATTCTGGAATATGCAAAAAAACAAAAGATTACAAGAATCCTCTTGTTCCAGTCGATCGATTTGGTTTCTGACTATTTCAAACTTGTGAAAATTTTTAAACTAAATTCCTTTTTAGCAAATCGGGAAATGAATACCCACCAATCGTCAAACCTCTTTGCTGATAATGGTTTTATTCGCAATAAAAGAATTGACAAACTGTTTCAGGGCAAGGGCAAAGCTGTGAACCGTTTTACATTCCAAGCATTGGATTTGATCCTTGATCGAGAGTTAGATTCAAATGTGGCCTATATCAATAAGATTTGGGGTTGAGTAGCTCCATATATAAATCTTATTTTTTTTGAATATAACTTCCCCTCGACTTCGCTTGGGGAACGATAAGATTCCTTTCTATGCTATCTGTATAAAAATCCAAGTATGCAAAAGAAGTCCTTTGCAATCTCTTACAAACCTGAGTAAATGCATTTTCTCTGCATAAATTCGTATGAAAGTCATGATTTGTATAAAGAGTGTCTCGGTTATTTTTTAGATAGTGGTTGATGTAAATACCACTTGGACTGATGAAGCCATAGGCTCGACTAAATGCAAAGAAGGCATGCCCATCACCAGGGGAAAGGGGAGACGTACCAGTGGAAACAAATCGTGTTTTCAATTGTAATAGATCAACGATAAGGGGAGTAATATCCACCTGAGAGGTGATTTTATCTACTTTCTGCGGTCTTACAAAGCCAGGAGAATATACCAAGAAAGGAATATGCCTATCTTCCAAAAGGTTTAACCTGCGATGAAAGGTATGATCCGCGATAAAGAGAAAAACTGTATCTTTAAATTGTGGTAGCTTTTTAAAGTCATTTATGAAATCCCCAATTGCCTTATCAGCAAAGTGGATCGTATTTAAAAAATTATACTCTTCTACCGAATTTGAAAAAACCTTCTTACCACCATATGGCAAATGGTAAGGAAAGTGGCTGCTAGACGTTAATGCTACAATGAAAAAGGGAGTGTTACCAACCCTCTTGACCTTTTTAAGGATCTCCCTATAAAGAGTTCTATCGGTAATAGGTTGCTGGCTTTGCCTTCTCAACATATCTTGGTTTATCACAGTCGCAAAACCCCATCTCTGTAAATGTGGGTATATATTTTCAAAGCGAAGAAAGCTGGTACTGATAAAAAAAGTTTTGTATCCTTTCGAATGAAAAATCCTAGACAAAGGATAGAATCGATTCTGGACATATCTCGTTTTTAACAGAGTTTTTTGCGGAAGGTCAGGAAAACCCAGTAAAATAGAAACAAGACCATTAGCAGTGCGATTGCCCGTTGCAAAAGCCTTCGCAAAGATCATCCCTTCTTTAGAAAGATTCGAAAAGTTAGGTGTAGTATTTATACCAGCAATATTTCTGTCGGTGTACTTAGCTGTCCAACTTTCTAAAATAAGAACTACGACATTTTTCTTCCTTTCTTTTCCTACAGTAACACTCCTACGAAACAATGGGTATTCAGGGTCTATAAACTTTGTTCTGGGAGAGTCCAGTAAATCTTGCATTAGTTCAACATTTTTCTTGCGTGAATTTTTCAAATAACCAGGTAATGTTGTTTCCGAAAAAGAATACACAATCGAATGGATGGGGTTGTGCAAAAATAGCAATTTACCCTTATAACAAAATATCCCTACACTTAGTATCAATCCAATGGTAACGGTTTTGCTGGAAAAAACTTTTAAATCAGAAAAGAATTTGTGAGAAAGAGTATAGGATGAAACAAAAAAAAGCAAAAAGAATAGCAAATATCTCCAGTTTTCCATAAGTCCATGCCGGATAAAAAAGAGTCCGATCCTATCCGACAATAGCAAAACTTCATAACCAATGTGTTTGTTGGATTCTAAGAAATAGATAAAATCAGCAAGAAAAAGAAGGACTAGCGAAACAAAGAATAAGGATAAAAGCTGTTTGGCAAGAGTAGCAACCTCAGTTTTTGGAATGCGATGTAGATAAAAGAAAAAATAGAGAAGGTATATTTCTAAAAATGCAGAAAGGATATAAGCCTCTTTGTGTATGATATGATTCTGGAAGAGGAAATAGAAAAGCCCTCTATACAGAAGTAAAAAGAGGCATATGGTTACAAGCAAGACCTAATAGTACTCTTCCTCGGATGTCTTGCCCCATATATTTTTGTGGTTGATATCTCCTCCTTTTCTAATCAAAAAATTTTTAACTTCTTTCTCGCATACGTTACTACTTTCATCGTGGCTATAACCATACAGATAGAAAAATACTGTTTCTCTGTTATCATCAGCCACATTTATTTTAGCACCATTTCTTACTAATAGTTCGATCGTTTTTTTATTACAATAGTGTGCTGCTGTCATTAAGGCTGTCGTCCCTCCTGAATGCTTGGATTGGTAATTGACATCAACACCTTGTCGTACTAAATTCTCTATCTTTTCGAAATAATCTTCCATATCGCCATATTCCGCAAGCATTAGTAAAGTTTCTTCTTTATTTATTATTCCATATTTTTTGATAATTTTTTTTTGTTCGTCTGAAAGAACTAGTCCTTCTTTTAATTGATAAGAATCAATTATAGCTCCATTTGCTAAAAATAGTTCTGCAATTTGAGAAAAGTTTGAGCATTCCCCTACATCATAATAGAATAAGGGTGTGTCTCTTGGATGATAGGTCGTTTTTGCATTTACATCTGCTCCATGAGAAATGAAATACTTAATCGCATTTATATCGCAAGTTGCTGTAATACAATGAATCGTTCCTCGATTGCTGTAAATATTTATAGTAGCACCTTTTTCTACCAAATCTTTTGCTTTCTCAAAGGAATAGTCTTTCTCTTCGTCACAAGCAAGGTCGTGAAGTTCTTCCCCTAGTTTCCGATTGTTTCCACTAGGTATTTTTTCGAGCTTTATGGCTTGGGACTCTTTTGCTAGTTTTTGTTTGCAATTTGTGAAAACAAAAGTGGAAAAAAATACGACTACTATAGAAAAAAACTTCATAACATGACCCTTTACTTCTTGCTACCTCAATCCTTAAAAATGAACAGTCTCATCAGCAAACTCTGTTTTTTGCAAAGAGGAAACCTTTTGTGCTTTACCTGTCTTGTTCTCAAAGATAACATCTCCCTTTGTTTTTATTATAATATCAAAGATAACTTCTCCGACTACTTTGAAAGAACGACATTCCAGAAGAGAAGGGTAGATTAAAAAGCGTTCCTCAAAGTCACCGATCTTCTTATAAAACTGTGAATCCAACGAAACCAAGTTTTCCTCTAAACCAAGTTCTTTGCGCTTTGGATTCACACTGAGAGAGTAGTCTTCGTTCAACAGATAGGAGTCGGAGCGGCGGATCAAGATGTCTTCACATTTTTTCACTGGCGCAAAGCGGGTACGTGGGATGATGATCCCTTTGGTTTTTTGGAAACTCCTAATTGCAGAACCCATCGCGGTTTCCAACTGGATCACATCTTTGCCAGCCACATTTTTGGGGTTCACTATCAGAGAGAGTTGTAAGGGGCCTTGCGAGAGTTTTTCCTGTAAAGTTTTCAAATTCACCCAAAGGTTATTTGTCGAGAAAGTGCGAAATTTCCCCATCCCCGAAAATTCATGCTCGAACTCAGTAGGAACTTGAGCGGTCTCTAATAGCTCTAAGCCTAAGAATTTGCCATCCACCGTTTTACGGTAAATCGCTCCCCCTTTGGTATCCGCTAATGTTTTCGGGGTCATCTCCATGGCAAAGTCTAAACCTTGTGCCAATAGATATTCGAGAATACTCGCTTCGGGAGTCGCACCTAGGTTATCGCCATTGGAAATGAAAGCGTATTCATACCCCTGATCGAGCAGTGATTGTAAAATGCCTGTTTCTTTGAGAGAAAGGTAGATATCGCCATGTCCAGGCGGACACCACTCGTCTTTTGGGTTGTCACTGGACAGGGGGAAGTAGCTATCTTTGAGAAGCCTAGGAACCTTGTTTTGTAAGAAGCTAGTGGCTAACTTTTGCTGGAAACCAACTTTTGCCAATAAAGCCTGACAGTCTTTCTGGGTATTGAAGCTATCCATGAGAATTAGCGGAACCTCTACCGAATACTTTTTCCGAACGTACTCGATCTGCTTGAGGATAATCTCTAAAAAGGAAAGATTGTCTTTAACAGGGATGAGGGACTTGGCTTGTGAAAGCCCCATAGAAGTACCAAGACCTCCATTGAGTTTGATAACCGCCAATTTTGCCAAGTTCTCTTTCTTGGCTGGGTATTTTTCTTGGATTTCTTCTAAGGATACCTCATCTTCTGCTGGATTTAGGTCGTGGACATGATTCCAATCCACTTTTCCTTTTTCACCCTGACGCACCCGCTCAACTTTGCTAAGAAAATCGCCAATCAATTCCTCACTCAAATTCTCCGTTCGCATCTTCTGTGCGATTGCTTCATCTGCCGTATTTTGCATGTAGTACTACCTAGATAATTATAACGTTTTAGTAATTTGTTATGTGGTTTGAGCCAGTAAAATAGCAAGTTTTTTTCGTCATTTGACAAGAACACTGTAACACAACCGGCTAAGTATAGAGAAAAACGTAAATGCCAAAATTTTACCATTGACGAAGAATAGCTTTTTGATTCCCTCTCTAGCAAATGCAAAAAATTAGAGTACTATTTGTTTGTCTGGGAAATATCTGTCGATCACCGGCAGCAGAAGGTACATTCCAACAAGTAGTAGACGACGCTGGGCTTACAAATAGATTTGAGATCGACTCCTGTGGTACCGGAGCTTATCATATTGGAGAACAGCCGCACCCAACCACTATCCAAGTCGCTCGGCAGAATGGCATAAAGTTGGATCACCTAAAAGCTAGACAATTTACCCAGCAGGATTTTCGAAATTTTGATTACATTTTTGCAATGGATGCAAGCAATCTCGCCAATATTATCAGGCTTGCACAATCGGAAGAGGAGAAACAGAAAATTTACAAATTCCGCAAGTTTGATCCAGATGTACAAGGAGAACCTGATGTACCAGACCCCTATTTTGGCGGCGCAGAAGGCTTTCAAAACGTACAAGCGATTATGCTACGGACTTCACAGGGTCTTCTACAATGGATGCAGAACAAGCTAACCTAATCTTCCAACACATGCAGGAATCTTTTCCTGAGCTTCCTACTGTGGAAAAGGTAAGTTTCCATTCTCAGAGTCTATTTCCAATCTACAGGGCAAGCACCTCAGATGGCAAAGAATACGCCATTAAAGAAATAAATTCCCGTCAGATGGCTGAAGTAGAGTCAAATGCCTTGCAGTATTTCTATGAAAAAGGTTGTTCCTTTCCGCGCTGCTATGGCTATTGGGGTTCCGAAACAGGGAATTTCCTAGTTATGGATTTCATTTATGAAGCAGGTAAGATTTCCAAACCGCGCAATCTACTCAAAACCCTACTGGGTATGTACCAGTACAAAGGTGCGAAGTGGGGCTGGCCTACGGATACATTTATAGGTTCCATCTTACATAAAAATCAGGAATGGGACTCGTTTACAGAGTTTTGGTGGTTGGGACGAATCGAGCCTCTTGTACAACAGGCAATTGAAAAGGGTTACTTAGATGCGAATCAAGCCAAACAGGTGAAAAAAATTGTTACAGGGCTTTCTGAAAAATGGCAATTGGATGCGGTCAAACCATGCCTTATCCATGGCGACCTATGGACAGGCAATGTTTTGCAAGACAAATCAGGCAATATTTTTTTGATAGACCCTAGTATTTGCTATGGCCATCCTGAGCAAGACATTGGTATGACAAGAATGTTCGGTGGTTTCCCGACAAGTGGGTGGTTGCAACCTCTACAAAAAGAATTGGCTTTACCTGAAGATATGGAGGAGCGGTTGCCATTTTGGCAGTTGTATCCTGTGTTGGTACATATATTGCTCTTTGGCGGTAGTTATGTTGGCTCTTTGAACTCCATCATACTGCGTTATTCTTAGGTGTCCTATGAAATCTAAATCTGCATTAAGTGTTCAGCCCGGTGTAGAAGCACCAGATGTGATTAACAAAAAGCTAAAAAATCGTTTCCAACGGCGTAAGGACCTAGAGATTAACGAATACATCGATGGAATACTACAGCAAAACCGTAGTATACTTAGCCAAGCTATCACCCTTGTAGAAAGTACTTTACCCGCCCATGAAGAGAAGGCACAACAGATCTTGGAACAGATACTGTCCCATTCAGGAAAATCCTTACGAATTGGAATTACTGGTGTCCCCGGTGTAGGCAAAAGCTCTTTTATTGAAGTTCTAGGGCAACATATCCTTGCTCTTGGCAGAAAGCTAGCCATTCTTGCAATTGATCCCACAAGCCAAAGGAGTGGTGGTAGCATTCTTGGTGATAAAACACGTATGGAAGAGCTTTCTCGAGACAAACGTTGTTTTATCCGTCCTTCTCCTGCAGGAGAGTCACTAGGTGGTGTCGCTCGTAAGACCCGCGAAATCATTATCCTCTGCGAAGCATTTGGTTTTGATACTATCTTTGTCGAAACGGTAGGAGTAGGGCAGTCCGAAGTCGCGGTACACTCTATGGTCGATTTCTTCCTCTTATTGATGCTTGCAGGAGCTGGTGACGAACTACAAGGAATCAAACGAGGCATCATGGAAATGGCCGATTTGATTGCAATTACCAAAGCAGATGGTGATAACACCAGCCAAGCAAGTGCAGCCGCTTCAGAATACAAGTCAGCTCTACACCTATTTCCTCCAACGAAATCGCAATGGATCCCGCAAGTGAAGACATGCTCTGCTATAGAAAATACAGGTGTTACAGAAATTTGGCAGGCTTTGTTGGACTACGAATATCTCGTGAAAGACAATGGGTATTTTAGCAAAAATCGTAGCCAGCAGGCTCATTATTGGATGCATGAAACGATCCGAGCGAATCTATTAGGCAGTTTTTACCAGAAACCAGAACTACAAGGGGAAATGCAAAAGATGGAACAATTGTTGCGAGAAGAAAAGATTACTTCCTACCAAGCGGCAAAATTACTCTTGCAACAATACCAATAATAGTTTAGTCCTGTACATAGTCGATTTCTTCCATAAAACCAGGAAAGCGGCCGACTTTGCGCATGAAAGCATAGTGGAAGGGGTAGAGTACAAAACGATTGCTTGTTTGGCGAAACACTTCTTTACGATCTACTGGTATTGCAGCAAAAGGTGCTGAGACAACGAATAAGCACACTCCCAGGCCTAAAGCAGCGATGCTCAGAGGACGAACAACCATCACGTCACCCATCATGGCTCCACTTGTTGGAACTTCTTCCGCAAAAGTGGGTGTGTAGCTAATGAGACTTAGTATCAGTATAAATACGGCAATCAGTTGTTTCATAAAAGATCCTCTTGTATGTAGAAGACCACTCTTACACTTTTTTTATCTCTGTAAATGAGAAAAAAAAAGAAAAATCGAGAAAAAAATCTGAACGATTAATTTTATGCTTGAAATTTACGATATATGTGATATAGTTTTCACCGGAAATATTTTATTTCCCATCTAATCAGACATAATCCAGGAGATTTCATTGGAGCGATCCAACATAATAAAAGAGGGAACATTTGGTAAAATCGTTTTGCAAGAAGATACTCTGCCGTACCAAGAGGTAGTAGACTCTGGATGGTATGATACGCACGCAGTATACATTTGCTTACGTGCTATCAATGAGTTGCGCAAAGACTATGGGAATATCAATATTGCCGATATAGGTTCCAATCCTGGTTACTACACCATACCTTTTGCAAGAAACACTGGGGGAATTGTCTATTCATTTGGTTTGAATTCAGAGATGCGTTCTTTGCTATCTCGTTCTATTTTCCTCAACAAACTGCAGAATGTACTGATCTTTGATCGCTTACCTGTTTTAGAGAATCATTCTTCTGAAAAAAAGAGTTACTCTTTGGATTCTTTAGATATGGAGAATTTGCGTTTTATTAAGTTTGACCTCAAACCAGGTAAGATCAGAAAAATTTTGAACGGTTGTAAAAAAACTATCCTCAAGTATTCTCCTGTCTTATACTTTAGCTTTTTGCAAAGGGATTTTTTACGTGAGGTAGAAGAAATCGATGCAATCTTTCAGTATTTGCAAGAAAAAGAATACTTTATGGTTTTATTTCCTGATAGCTTTATAGCAATTCCTTCCCTGTTTTTTTGGGCGTACTACCCACATTTTAAAGATCGGGGGCTTATTATAGACGGCTCCTACCAGTTTTTGACGAGAAAATACAAATCAAATAAATACTCTATATCTCACCTCTATGCAAAAATGCAGCAAGGTTTGGTCTATTGTAAAAATAAATGTTATAAGTTGCGTTGGAAATACCGCTTGTACAAGAACCACTATATTTGACATACACTTATTACTTGACAATACATACGCTGTCAAACTTGTAAAGAGGTGTATGTTAGATTGGAAAAAATACTACGATGCGTACCCCGTCAATAGTGAGTTGATTTGGTTGAACAATTGCGGAACCACCCCTGTAAACCTTTGGACACAGCAACGTTTGCAAGAATATTGGCAAGGTTATGGCCAAAAAGGGGTTTTTACCGAAGTAGCGACCTTTCCTGGTGTTCGCAAGCGGATTATCGATTCATTAAGCTCTCTCTTGCATTGCAAGGCTTCCGAGTTAGCACTGATTCACAATACGTCTGAGGGACTAAGCCTTGTCGCCTCTGGCTTATCCTATGAACAAGGCGATACAGTCTTAATATTGGAAAATGAATACCCAAGCAATGTATACCCTTGGAAATACCAAAAGCACCGTGGTGCCCGTTTGGAGTTTGTCTCTCCAGGAGAACACCCTGATGAATTTGTAGGCAATCTAAAACAGAAAATAGCTGAGAGTGGAAGAATCAAAGTCCTCAGCCTATCAGCTGTTCATTGGTGCAGTGGTATGCCTTTCCCTCTAGAGAAAATTAGCAATATTTGCCAAGAACAACAAATCAAGCTGGTGATCGATGGTGCACAAGGAGTAGGGCATATCCACATGGATCTACAAAAAATACGTATAGACTATATGGCTTTTTCTGCTTGGAAGTGGTTATTAGGACCATTGGGTTTGGGAGTGTTGTACATTCGTGAAGGACAGGAGGATGAATTGGCACCTGTAATCATTGGACAAAACTCTGTACAAGACGGAGAGGTATATCTGCCCTATAAGGAAGAACTACGTCCTGGTGCAACTCGTTATGAATATTCAACACCAAATTTTGCCGATTGGGTATATTTTGAGTCTGTCCTTTCCATGTTGGATGAAATCGGTCATCAAGTTGTGCAGAATCGGATCTATGAACTCAATGACTATTTGAGCGATTCTTTGTCCGCATTGGGTATGCAAGTTTTTGCACACAAAGCATGGGGCGTTCCTACCGGGATAACTACATTTAACAAGCCAGATACCGATAGTAAAGTGATAACAGATGCATTAAAACGCAATGGTGTGATTTGTGCACTTCGTTTGGGTAAGATCCGTTTGGCTCCACATATCTACAACTCCAAAGAGCAGATGGATAAGGTATGTGAAATTTTACAAGATATTTGATGGTAAGGAGAGAATAATGTCAAGAAAGATTATTTGGTTTTTGGTCTTAGGTTTTATGTTTCAATCTTCTATGTTCGCTTTAGATCTACAAGAGAAGAAAGCCCTTATACATTCTATCCGCTGGTTAGCGGCTTTTAATATTAAGTATGGTAGGAGCCAATCCTTACCAGGATCGACAAAAAAATACCGTTGGGATTGCTCGGGCACAGCACAGTTTTTGTATAAAAAATCTATAAACAAAGCAATACCACGTACTTCGTATGACCAATACCTTTCCTTAAAAACAGCAGGGAAAATCAAAAGTCCTCCCTTAGAGAAAGGTAGAGTGGATGTGGTGAAATTAAAAACAATATTAAAATCGGGAGATCTATTGTTTTGGACAAATACGCATGACGCAATTCCTACATTCCGCAAACCACCAATTGGCCATGTGATGATCTATTTGGGGACAAAAAAGAATGGTATTATGCTTATGGGTGGTTCCAATACCTGGGGCAAAGGCTATCTCAATAAGCGGTCTGGTGGAGGCCCAGATATCTATGAATTTAACCCGAATACCCGCATGGGTTGTGCAAAACGGGAGAACCCAAAGAATCGCAGAAGCAAATGTTTGCCTGGCTATGAGAGTAAATTCATTGGCTTTGGCCAACCTTAGGCATTACAAACTCGTAAGATTTGCAAACAAAGTATTGTTAATTTTACGAGTTTGTGTAAAAGGGCACTAATAATTCCTAAAACCATCTTCTTCTCTATAGTTCAATTTATAGTAATCTTAACTTTTCTAAGGAGCACTGCATTATGAAACGCTATCTACTCTTTTTACTTGTATTTTTCACTTTAAGCAAAGTGATCTTGTCACTTGATACGACTCGAAACCAAGCCGCAATTTTGAATAAAAAAGGAGTAGAGGCTCTTAGCAGCAATCCCAGAAAAGCCTTGCGCTACTTTAAAAAGGCTCATGCATTGGATAAAAGTGTCGCCGACTACGCGAATAATATTGGAGTGGTGCACTTAAAACAACGCCAGTACCAAAAGGCATTGCCATTTTTCAAAACAGCAAGCCGGATCAACTCAGGTTATGCTCGAAGTTATTACAACCAAGGTGTCTGCTACCAGGCTTTGGGAAAAAACCATTCTGCGATTGGAGCTTATAAGAAAGCTGTTAGGTCTGATAGCAACTATGTATATGCGTACTTCAATCTTGGCTTGGTATATGGCCGTGCCGGAAATAAAAAGCAAGCAATAGCTAACTATCGTAAGTTTTTAAAAATCGCTCCGTCTTCCTTACGCCGACCTATAGCCGATGCCAAAAGACGAATCAGAGAGTTGTCCCAGTGAAATTAGCTCTGTGCTTGGTTTTGGAAACTATGGATTCTACTTTCCCTACGTAAAACTCTTTTCTTTTCGGATGACAACAAGGATTTGCCTGCTCTTCCATACTACTGGATCAAAACCTTAAACCGTGGAACCCTTTGTTTGGGGATATTCTGGTTTTTCGCCATGAAGGTTGCTGCACTGTTGGTACGGATGGGTGTGAGAATTTTCAGCTTACGTAGTTCTGTGACCTCCCTGTCATAGGCATCGCGGTCTTTTGTATTCATCGCTTGGTAGATGTCAAAAGGGGAAAGTTCTTTGCCATTCATACCTGCAACGATAATTCTTTTTTGCAGCGTAGTAAGTTGGAACTGGGAAAAGAGGTTGAGGTATTCTTGCTGGCTTGCATTGAAGACTGATTTGTTGAAAAGAGAGACGGTAAACCAAACTGTATTGGAATGGAGTTTGGGTTTGTTCAGTTCATTCTCTTGCATCAGAGTGAAAATACGCTTCATACCTTCACCCATTTCACGCATCAACTGATTGACTTTTAGGGAATAGGCAATTTTTACGTTGCGAGACTCATGCCTATGGTCTAGAGCTTCTAAATCTTTAATGGTTAGGGTGGAAAGTAAGGCTCCAGGGCTTTTGATTTCCATACGGTCGTCGTAAATATAGATCTCAATGCCGTTGTGGTTAAAATAGTCGCGGTGGGCGATTGCATTTAAGATGGCTTCGCGACATGCGTTTTCGGGGTAAATGTATCTTTGCTCGAATTTGCTCTCTTTGCCAAAATCAGTACGAAAGGCAAGGTAGGGGCGCATCATTTCCCAAGACTTAGGGATCAAATCGTAAATATTACCTTGTACATATTCATCGCTAATCACATTGTACTGGGTTCCTGATAGAAGTTTGCTACCATTTATTTTAATAAAGCGCACCTGGGAACGCGGGTGCCATCTCTGGATGTCTTTAGCGAAGAGGAGTAGGGAGGCACGGGTGAGCTTCAAACCATTTGTAGAATACTGTGCAAGACCCAGTTGTTGCAAATAACGCTCTACAGTTAAGCCGTTGATGTAATTGTCTGCGAGACTTTTGAGCAAGGATAAGTCGAGGTCATGGATATTGGCTCCATCGATAAATTGGCGATCGTATTCACGTGACTTTATTTCATGTTGCTCAAACTGGAGTTTTTGTACATTAGCAGGAACCGTTTGTCTTTTTTCATTACGACGCATAACACGGCCATCGCGCAATTGGAAGATTTCGGAGCCACCCTTATCAACTTGGAAAAATAAAACGACTTTGCCATCGATTACCGCTTTTACGTTGTAAACCAAAGGCAATTTTTGTCCTTCATAGACATGGCTGGTAGGAGTATTCAACATCAAATCGATCTCTCGTTCTGTATGAGGAACACCGGTGATAGCCAGATCCTTATCTTCTACTCCGATAACAATTTCTCCTCCATCTGTGTTGGCAAAAGCGACCAAGGCTTCCGCAATTTCATAGCAAATTTTCTTTATCAAACGCGGTTTTTTTTCGCCTGGCTTGCCATTCCAAGCAGATTTGAATTCGCGAAAATCACTTTCGCCAACAAGGATCGAATTTCGAATCCTCTCTGTGAGAAGCAAGACATCAGACATGAGCTATGCTAAAATATCCTCTATAATTTCACTGAACAGCTTTTCTACATGATTCTTTTGGTTGAAAGTAAATATAACTTCCGCAGTTTTTTGCGTGTAGGTTGTTTTGAAAACCTGGAAGTCTTCTTCTTGAAAGCCGGTAAACTCTTTCAGCGTTTTTTTGCCGTGTTGGTCTAGTAGTCGTTTTCGTAGCTCTTGTTGTACTTGCAAAAAGGTATTATGCAATGTTTCATCTGCGGCAATGCGTTGCTTTAAGTTGCCTAAAGTAGTTTTGGCAGTCCCAAAATCAATACTTTGCTGTAAGTTGAGTTCGTCTAGATGTGCCGTTACTATTGTTTTTAAAAGCTCCCTTTCTAAATTATTTTTGCCATTGTTAAGAGTTGTGTTGTAAACGAATTCTGCTACCTTAGGCAATAGGGTAGGAAGAAATAGGTTGATAAAATTTTTAATTTGCTTGTCCATTCCAGCCATTTGCATAGCTCCAAACAGAGGGTTTAGCTTTTTGTTAAACTCTATAATTGTGCTTTCAATAATATTGCTCAGTAGGTCTTTGATGGCATCCTGGCTAACCACTTTACGAATAAAAGCCTGTGAAGGTTTTAGTTCTACTTCTTCTGCCAAGGCTAGAAGTGCTTGCAAGGTTTCTTCTTCCATACCATCAGCCAAAGTAGAGTAAGGGTATAGGCTATCTATCTCTAGTTCTTTTAGTATTGGGAAAAGATTGCTTTGGCTGGGGATGCTATGCAATAAACTTTGTTCAGCAATAATTTTGGGATCAAGAAGAATGTCTTCTAATTTAGCTGCAAAGGTCCAATCAACGATTCTTTCTAAAGAATGTGCAATGCGTTTTTGATCGGATAAATAGGAGGAAACTTTTTCTAGTATAGGTGTATCAGTCATAGTCGGCTACTTCATTCCAGTTTTTATCTAGTATAGGTACAATAAATTGTAAATCATAGTATTGCTTGTAGTATATATTTCCTATCGAGAGAGCATCCCTTAGTTTAGGCTTTTGTATATACTTTTTGTTTTTATAAGTAATGTATCCATTTCGTTTTGCTTCTTGTAAGGGAGTGGCAAATAATTCATCATAAGAATACTCTAAGCATTCCTGGGATACGTTGCAGGTTTTCTCTCGATAGACGATATTTGCTAAGCGATTCATCTTATAGAACAAGTATTGCCGTGAAATACCGGTCTGCATATCTGGCGAGAACAAAGTGTAAGAGAATAAATGCCCTGGAGTCAGGGTAAAAGTTTGTTTCTGTTTGCTAAAAAGTTCTTTTATCACTTCATCACGTTTTTCTTGTTTGTGCAGGATAAATGGTCCACTAAAGCTGATGTGTATGTTTGATTTAGCTGCTGTAATGTAATCATAGGATAAATTGACATACACAAATCGTTCTTCTTCCGAGGAAGAAAGTAAAGAAAAAACGACGTCCTCCCATTGCTCCGGCAAGCATTCACCTTCATACAATAGAAAGTGACAGCCTTTTTGCAAACTTGTTTGGATGGTAAGTAACAGTTGGCTAGGAGATACACGAAATTCATCAAATAGCTCATAGATTTTCAAGAGATTCAAGGAATTCT
This sequence comes from Spirochaetota bacterium, assembly GCA_039028475.1. Taxonomy (GTDB): domain Bacteria; phylum Spirochaetota; class Leptospiria; order Leptospirales; family Leptospiraceae; genus JBCCIA01. Next base: position 28,749 of record JBCCIA010000009.1, read on the forward strand.
TTAAGGTACTAAAGAGTTTATTAGGGAAGAAGCCACAAGTCTGCAAATAATGCTGGAAATTGTGCAGAGTTTTCGTAAAAGAAGTATGATAAAAGGCTTGGGTCTGCAAAGAGTTTACTATTTGAGGCAGTAAAAATAAATCCCTAGGGTCTTTTTGAGGGATCAAAACTATACTTGGACTTGGTAAACTGATTTTCTTGCGTTTACCTGGTAAATAGACAAAAGAGTCCTCTAAGAGAAAATCTGATGACAGTTTTAGTGGTTGAAAGGGCAGTTGTTCCAGCATACTATTTCTCTTATCCAGATCTTTTCACTGGGAAGGTTTTTGGCAAACATTAAATTCTCATTTTTTCGGTTGAAAAAATGGCAGGACTTGGTTTTGGTGAGATATGGAAAACAGAGAATTGGATGAGAAAGTCAAAAATGCACAGGACAAACTACAAGCTGTTATCGATGAACTCAAAAAAGAGATCTCAGGACAAAAACAAGTAATCCAGAATCTTATCTTATGTTTTATCTCACAAGGACATGTTCTTTTAGAAGGGATGCCCGGTCTAGCCAAAACATTATTGGCAAAATCATTGGCTAAAACTATCGACTTACCTTTCAATCGCATTCAATTCACTCCAGACTTGTTACCTGCTGATTTGATTGGAACCGTTGTCTTCAACCCTAAAACAGCAGCATTTGAAACACGGAAAGGGCCTATTTTTACTGGAATTCTTCTTGCTGACGAAATAAACCGTGCTCCTGCCAAAGTACAGTCAGCTCTATTGCAATGTATGGGAGAAGGTATCGTAACAATTGGTGAAACGACTTTTAAGTTAGGGACACCATTTATGGTAATTGCAACAGAGAATCCTGTCGAGCAAGAAGGAACCTACCAATTGCCAGAAGCACAAATGGACCGCTTTTTGATGAAAATCGATGTAGGCTACCCTTCTGAAGAAGAAGAACTACAAGTACTTGGACAGCATGGTAGGTCTGGGGAAAATGATAAAGGAATTGGCAAAGTTTTGAAAGCAAAAGATTTGTTAGCAATTGTAAACCTTGCCAATCAGATCTATGTAGACCCGAAACTACAGGAATATATTGTAAGACTTGTACGTGCGACAAGACCTGAAACTACTCATGTTGATGAATTAAAACCATATGTAAAACATGGAGCATCTCCAAGGGCTTCTCTCTCCTTATTGCGCATAGCCAGGGCCAATGCATTATGGGCGGGAAGAGGGTATGTAATCCCAGAAGACATCAAAGCCTCCATAGCAGAAGTTATGCAGCATCGTTTGATCCTGAGTTTCGAAGCGATTTCTGAAGAAGTATCTATCACATCTTTGCTACGTAGTGTTGTGGAAAGTACGGAGTTGCCATAATGATCCTGCCTGAATTAGAAGCTCTGATCAAACAATTAGAGTTTCGGCAAAGGCGAAAGTTGCGCAGTGAAAAACATGGTAATTATTTGCACCACCGACCAGGGCGCGGAATGGACTTTAAAGACGTTAGACTTTATGCGTATGGAGACGATATACGATTTATAGATTGGAATGTTACATCTCGTATGGGTGATGTATATGTAAAAGAATTTTATGAAGAAAACGATCGTCTTGTGAATATTTTTTTCGATATTTCTGAGTCTATGAGCTATGCCGCAGCAAATGAACAAAGCAAATTCTTCATGGGGTTTCAATTTTTTGCATTTTTGACCTTACTATCCCTATACGCAGGAGATCGGATCAATTTAATTCTCTACGCGGAAGGACAAGAGGTTTTACACCAAAACATTCGTACCAAAGAATCTGCCTATAAGATCTTACAGCAAATCTACCAAAGGGGCGTATCCAAAAAGAAAACAAAACATGAAATTCCCTTTCGTTTATTGAAAGAGCGATTTTCCCGACGTTCTGTTGCATACGTTATCAGTGACTTTGCAGGTATAAAAAATTTGGATGCATACAATCCTTTGCGAGAAATCCATGACTTATATGGGATTCGTGTTTTTGATTCTAGTGAAACATTGGTAGATGAAAAAATATATCGCTATTTTTTTCTTAAGCGTGTGGAAGGAGGGGCTGAAGGTGATTCTTACCAAAATAGTTTTTTGCGTGAGAATGAAGCCTTGAAAAACTTTTTTCGGCTCAATTTTTTAGAGCTTCGAACAGATTCTGAAATTGCTAAAACAATAATTGGGTTTTTAACAGGAAGATGAAGTATGTAATTTTTACAATCCTTGTACTAGTTTCTTTGCCGTCTAACGCATTTGCAGGAGTAGAAGAAAGTTGGGAGAGAGAGCAGGTTCGTGTGGGCGAGCAGGTAGTATATACTTTAGAGTATAGAGATGTTACCTTGCAAAAGATTCCTAAAAAAGGTTTTCTCTATCCCACCAATAAAAGTGCTGATACTTTGCCCATTGCAAACATTCATGTGGTATTGGACAAACCAGGCAAATTGCAAATTACAGTATCGTTTTTACAAGCAGGTGACTTTGTTTTGCCTATCTCTTGGCAAGATACTTCTCGCAACATCACCAATGCTAGGAAAAAGATCAATGTTCTTTCCTCTCTCAAAGGTGAAAGGAAAGTCTTAGATATTGCGGAGCCGATCCAGTTTTCTGGGCCATATCTATTGCGATTGCTGTTCTTGCTATTTTTCGGGATAATTTGTTCTACTGCGATTGCCTATTGCATATACTATTTTATGAAAAAGTCGCAACGAGAACCTGTAGATGCCATTTTACAGAAACCCTATGCTCCTGTATACCGACAACAGTATGCAGATCTATTGAATTCTTTACTAAGCACCGGGCACATACCTCATAAGGACTTTTTATTTTTACTTTCTGGATATATCAAAGAAAGACTGGAAAATATGTACCAGACTCCTTATGCGCATATGAGCTTTGTCGAGTTGGAAGACACATTGCGCAAGAGGGGTAAAATCTCTAAAGATGAATACAAAAAATTCCAAATATATTTTGACTCAATTAAATACATGCCTAATGACGAACTGATCCCTCTACCAGATGCAGAGAGGATGTTCCAGTATTGGAAGGGAGTGTTATGATGAACTATTTGGAACGTCCCTATGTTTTGTATGCTCTAATTCCATTGACTCTATATATACTCTTATATGCATATTTGCGTCTGCATCAAAACCGGCAAGAATTATCCCTAAGCAATCAAGACCCTGAAGAAGCAAAGGCAAGTTGGTTTAAAAGGTATTTGCCTTTCTTACGCTTTATCCCTTTAGTCTTTATTATGCTCTCTCTTGCCGGGCCAGGCAATCGTATGGAATTGTTACCTGACTATAAGAAAGGTATAGATATGTTCATCGCAATAGACATATCAGGTTCGATGGTTCGGAGTAAAGACTTCTTACCGTATACAAGACTAGGCGTTGCCAAAAAACTGATCCAAAACTTTATCAAGAAACGCAAAAATGATAGGCTTGGATTGGTTGTTTTTGCCGGAGCTGCTTATTTACAATCGCCCCTTACAAATGACCAGTTATCCCTCATTGAAATTGTAGATGATATGAACGAATCGACAATTCGCGAACAAGGCACAGCGATTGGGGATGCAATAATCCTTTCTACATACCGTTTGAAATCTTCCCAAGCTCGTTCAAAAGTTATGCTTGTCATTACAGATGGTGTCTCAAATGCCGGAAATTTGGACCCAAAAACTGCGACAAAAGTAGCAAAACATTTTGGTATCAAAGTATATACGATAGGAGTTGGCAAAAGTTTGCGTACCGCTTATATGGTTGATTTTAAATCTTTGCAAACGATCGCTAAGGAAACGGGGGGTATATTTTACCGCGCCAAGAACCCCAACGAGTTCCAAGAAGTTTTAGATTCTATCGATGCTTTAGAAAGAGATACAATCCAAGCAAAGCCTAAAATTATTATTGAAAGTAAATACTATTTATTTTTGTATATTGCTATTGCCTTTTGGACTTGTGAATTACTATTGCGTAGTTTTTACGCAAGGTATTATATATAATGAAAAACTATAATTTAATCTCCGTGTTTTTTGTATTTCTCTTGCTGGTTTCTTATATTGCCTATATTTGGGTTAAATTGCAAAACCGACAGGAAATCAATGGTTTTCTCAAGATCTACCCAAAGATCAAAGAGCATATGGTATTAGCAAAATTTTCTTTTCTACTCTGTCGTTTTACGATCTATTTGTTACTTCTCATATTATTGAGCCTGGCTGTTCTGAATCCTAACTTGCCTGTTGAGGGGAAAGAGGCTTTACAAGAGTCCTCCAATAGCGGAGTTGACATTGTATTTCTTGTGGATGTAAGTTTATCCATGAATGCAATTGATTCACAACCAACGAGAATTGCTACTTTCAAAAGAAATCTTCTGCGTATTTTACCTGAGCTGCATGGCAATCGCTTTGGTATGATTGCATTTGCAGGTAATCCCTTTTTATATTGTCCCATGACCAATGAACTGTCTACATTTACGGATTATGTGCGTGGCATGGACGTAAATATGATCCCAGACACTAGCACAGATATTGTTGCAGCTTTTGAGAAAGCGGAGGCAATGCTAACTTCTAAAAAGGTATACCGCAATCGATTGTTGGTTGTAGTGACAGATGGAGAAAATATGAATGCTTCTTTTCCTAAAGATGTTTCAGCTGATGTAATTATTTTCGGAGTAGGAACGGCAAAAGGTGGAAATATTTATTACCGCGACCCTCGTACCAATGCATCTGGTTTTATCACTAAAAGTGGTATTCTCGACAAAAAGAAAGCCAGTGACCTGATTTTGACGAAGTTGGATGAAGGGTATCTAAAGAAGTTGGCTGATGTGACTGATGCCTCTTATATAAATTTAACAAATAGCCCAAATGCGATTTACCATTTGCAAAAAAAAATCACTGGTATGAAAATGAATGTTGGCAAATCTTTGCAGAGTATGTTGCGTAAGGACAGCTACCAATATTTTTTGTATCCAGCAGTATTTTTCCTTTTGTTGGATCTAACTGTAATGGAAATCTTCTTTCGTCGTAAAGTCAGGCGTTTTTAATATGCGAACCGTTGCAATTCTAGTTTCTATCCTTTGTGGATTTTTTTTAAGAGTTTCTGCGCAAGAAAAACGAAATCAGACATGGATTTCCCAAAAACTGGTGGTACGCGATAGCTTTTTCTATTACCAATTGTCTCTGTGGCAAGCCTGGGATACCAAGAAATTTCGCTTTTCCGAACTATCCTATCACCCCACCCGAAAATGGACGGAGACCCGTTATGAGGGAAATTGGCAACAGGATAGCAAAAAGCGAGTGTCTATGCAGGGAAAATTGTGCAAACGATACGCAGCCGATGAGTTAGGCAATAGATGGATTCTGACTGCTGTATTTGATTGTGAACATCTACAGTTTCATAGTAAAGAGCAGGAGTTCACTATAGAGATCACTCCTGGTTTTCACCTTAGTAAAAATCTATTATTGTATCTACCCAAAAACAAAAAAAAGAACCAAATATTGGCAGTTGCAATCCAAGAAAAATCTGGGAAATGGCTTGCCTGGGGAGATCGATTGTACCGCATAAAAAAGAATGCTTTGGTAAGTTCACAAGAGAATAAAGGCTTTTCTCTAAAAGAAGTATGGGAAACTGTACTGTTGCTAGAAACAACCGGGAAGCAGTTGAAAGAAGGTGAGTTGCTTTTCATAAGGAACCCTCCTGATTCGGGATTTTAATTAACGAATGATCGCTAGATAAGGTAGCTTTTTTTGCAACTTTTCAATTTGCTCTTTTGGAATGTCTAACCCTGTAATCTCTAAAAAAGTCAGCTCTGGCAGATCCATGATAGGGTTAAGATCAGATACTTTTGAACCTTTTAAGTATAGATTGTACAAATTTTTACTATTTTTAAGTGCTTGTATGTCAGATATAGCTGTATGCTGTATATAGAGATGCTTTATGCGATACAACGCCTCTAAAGGAGCTATGCTTTGGATATTGGTGTGGTTCAGTTCCAAATGGGTTAATCCTGCAAATTTTTCTATTCCTCGGAGATTTTGTATACTTGTGGAGGAAAGAATTAGCTTGTTGATTGCTAACCTGGGAATTGATTGTATTTGAGATATTGAGGTTCCACTAATATTTAATGTCTTTAAATTAGTAAGCTGTTGTAGTTCTAAAAAATTATTGTACTTTGGAGAGGACAATTGTAGCCTTTCTAATTTTGTAAATGCTTGTAATTGTTTCAGAGGAAAGTATTCCTGTTTCGCAAAACCTAACCATCTTGTATTTGGAGGAAACTTGTCTAATACAACTTTTTCGTGATCGTAAATTGCAATAAAGTTTTCCTTTTCAGGTCGAACCATTGGATTACAGGCTTGCAAGCAAGTACATAGAAGAATATAAAATAGGATTTTTTTCTTAGAACGAAAAAACGAATTGTCTTGCTGCCTTCCCAAGTTAGCATGTTCCAAATCTTTTGTGTCTGCAAATAAGAACCCTTGCATGTTAAAAAATCTCAGTCTCAAAGAGCTTACTCCTAACCTTTCTAATCCAGGACCTCAAAAAATACCAACAGAAATGCAAAAGTATGGTGAATTTTTTTTTCAAAAAGAGGCCCGTTACATGTTCCAACTGGCTATAAAAAATTCGACCCATTTTCAAAATATATTGCTTGCAGGCCAGCGTGAGGCTACAGCGAAAGAATTTGTTTTCCGACTGATTTCTCCTGAAACTGCTCTTATTTATGAGCCTATGCCTAGCTTTTCTTCGCTCTGTGGCTTCCTGTCTCACAAAAAATGGAACTCTGGAGCTATCGAAAGAGCAGATAAGAAGATTTTAATGGTCTCGACTCGACCTTTTTTACAAGACCCTGAACTATTATCTTTTTTCAAAACTTGCATCCAGGAACAGGGCGTTTATCCTGCTTGGTTACCTGATTCTACTCAGTCCATTCGTAGGCATTTACAGGCATTAGCGGTATCTTTTAGGGTCTTTTTTATAGGAGAATTTTATGAAATAGATCAACTGCAAAGGCTCGATCCCAGTATAGCAGAGTTATTCCCAATGAGAATTAATTTGCAGGAGGAAGAAAGTTTAAACTCTCGTACTCTGGCTAATTTCTCGAATTATTTAGAGCAGCTAGGAAAAAGTTTTGGCCTCAAACTCTCTTGGGAAGCAAAAAAAGCTATTATCGAATACAATTTATTTTTGCATGAGAATCGTGAAAGTTTTTCATTGGACTTTTGGCAAGAAAAATTGCTTCTCAAAGAAGTTTGTTCCTTGTTCCCACAGAAAAGTAGAATCAACCACGAGGAAATAGATAAATCTATTGCAAATATACAGGCAAGGTCAGATAAATATAAAAAGAAATACCACAAATCTATTGTAAACAAAGCCTCCTATACCAATTTACGTGGAAGCAAGATTGGCCTTATCAATGGCCTTTCTGTGGTTTCTTACCACACTCCTTTACAAGAACATGGGCAAATCAATCCAATCTCCGCTAGAGTCAGTAATGGCTCTGGTAGTTTGATTAGCATTGAAAGAGAGGCAAATCTATCAGGAGACCTGCACGATAGAGGTGTTTTTATCCTGCAAAATTATTTAAAAGGCCTTTTTGTAAATTTAGATACTATTGGTTTTGATGTTTCTCTTGCCTTTGAACAGAATCATACTTTAATTGACGGAGATTCTGCTAGTATTGCAGAATTACTTGCTATTTTATCTGCTCTGGCAAACTTGGCGATTCCATCTAATATTGCAGTTACAGGGGCACTTTCCCAATACGGAGATGCATTGCCTATCGGGAGTGTTGGTTTAAAAATTGCAGGTTTCGTAGAAGTCAGCCATTTGGTACGGCGTTCAGATAAGACGGTTTATAGGTTATACGTTCCCAAAATGAATGAAAAAGATATCCTTTTGACGAAACAGGCTAGAGACTTCTTACAAGCAGGGAAGTTACAGATCCTGTCTTATACACACATTGTAGATCTCATTCCTGAAGTTTTCCAAGTTCCCGCTGGAAAAATGACAAAATACGGAAAATATCCCAGTAATAGCTTGTTTGGCATTATAGAAGAAAGATATGAACGCAAGAAAGATTAAAAAAAAACCGAAAATAAAGTAAAGTATGCAAAACTCGGTTTGTTTTTTGCATAATAATTTCGTATGATAGGTAAGGCTAGTTTAAACCCATTCTCATCTTTGATGATTGCTACAGGTTCAGGGGTCGGACTTGCCATTCTTCTTACCTTTGCTCCCGTTAAAAATGCTAATTTACCGTCAAAGGCTCCCATACTCCCTAAAGCTAGCACACCACAGCTAAAAGTAAAATTCAAACAAAATCAGCCTTTAGAGCAATCTGATAAGAAACCAGACGAGGAGCCTATTTCCTATTTCCGTGTGGTACCTCAGAGACAAGGCCTTCCTTTGCAGCCAGACTCGCAGTTTTATTCCTCTCGCTCTTTGCCGTTTACCCGTACAGAGACCCTGGGGCAAATGGAACATTTTTCCTTTTCCAATGCAGAACAAATTTACTACTCGGAAAGACGTGATAAGCTTTCTTGGAGAGGAATGGTTACCCCGAACAGTCAGTTTGACCAATCCCAAGCAGAGCTATTTTTTCCCGCAAAACGTTCGCCTATTGTCACCAAAGAGGTTTCCTCCTATGAAATTTCTTACCAAGTCACTCCTAATTCATTGACTGCTATTGTCCGCTCGTCTGTCGATAAACAAGCTGTTGTAGGAAATTACGATGAAGTAAATGTTACTATGGCTGGCTTTGGCTTACGTCCTAGTAAAAATATTTCTACTAATTTTTTTGCTGGAGACAAATATTATAAAATGAGGAGCTTTGCCTCTGAAAATTATTACCAGTATTTGAAAGAAAATTATTATGAAGAACGAAAAACAACGCAAAGAAGTATGTTTGAGTGGCAGACTAGCTTCAATCCTAGCCGAAATGTGGGGTTTGAGACGAGCTATTATAATATGCAAGGCAACGAAAATTTAAACTTAGACGGTGGAACCGAAGGAGCTAAATTTTCTGTATACTTTGGCATTGAACACTTCTTAATAAACTTAAAATACAATTATTTAGCACAGGATTTATTGAAAAGTATAAAGAATAGCAGTGAAGACCTTTCTTCCAGTGACTTTGCTGCGTTAGGATTCATTTTCTTTTTAGATAGTGACAAGCAATACTCTTTATATATTGGCAATAATTTTCATAACATTGTAACTCCTATTAACTACCCAACTAGCGCTTCCTATGTACCATCCACCAATTCCTTTACGGCAATGTTTCGTGGGAGAAATCGACAATTGTTGAATTCTACTTTTTTCTTTAATTTTCGCAACCAATTGTACCGGGATATGATTTACTCAAATATTGGCGCCTTTACCTTACCTATCATTGTACAAAATTACCAAGAATATTCTACTTCTATGGGCTTAGAGCTTATCTTTTGAATTGCATACAGAGGTGCAAGAGTTGAAGCTATTTTTTGATACAGGGCAGGGAGTACGATTTTGGAAAACAGATCTAGTTTTGCTAATCCTAGGCGGTTCCATAGGGTATTTTTTGTATTATCAATCTCTCTACTACTATTCTTATTTATTGGCTTACGTGTTATTGCATTATTTTCTCTTTTGCAATATCGTACGACTGCGTTTCCGTTTAGAAGTTCTTTGGGCTTGCCTGTTTTTTGCCAATACCTCTATCTGTGTCTTTCAAAAGGTTACTTTATTGGATTCCTTCTTCTGGCAAATACCTGTGACCATAACACTTTTAGTCTTTCACGTTCGCAGTAAAATGTATTCTGGTATTTTTAGCCAACGCAAATAACCTAATTATATAGAAACTGCAAAGTAACTGTCGTACCTTTTCTGTTGCTATCTGTATCTTCTTCCTGCGAAGTAATTTGGATATTTCCTTGGTATAGATCCATATACCTTTTGACAATTGGCATGCCAAATCCAGTACCCTCCTCTTTGTTTGTGCCTAGACGATTGGTAGCTTTAGACAAATTAAAAATTTCTTGTAGAATATCCATTGGTATACCTATGCCATAGTCGCGAACAATAATACAACCGTATCCATCGACAATTTTTGTCTGAACTTCTACTGTACTATTTTCATACGAAAATTTAAAGGCATTGCTTAAAATATTGCATACAACGGAGTTGATAAAGGATACCCGTTCTACATAGATAGAAAAGTTTTCAGTAAAATGTTTCTCTACTGTTATATTTTTTACTTGTCTTTTCTTATCTATAATTTCAAAAGCATGTTGTAACATATCTTTGGCTGAAAAATAATCTAATTGAAGGGCATTTGGTTTTTCATGGGCGACTTCCATATCGCGAACCATTTTAATTAGATTGATTCCATTTTTAACAACTCGATCCATTCGCTCTGCTTCTCGAACCAAATCTTGTTTGTATTCATGGACAATATCAAGAGAGAGTTGTAAAGAGGTAAATGTATTGTTCAAATCGTGGCACAGTGTATGCAATAAACGTTCTCTTTGGAAATTAGATTCTGCGAGTTGTTTCTTTTGCTTGGATAGCAAGATGTGTGTACGTACGCGAGCGAGAAGTTCAGAAGAACTGAAAGGCTTGGCTATATAATCCGCAGCACCGATTTGGAATGCTTTGACGATATCTGTAGATTCGGATTTTGCTGTTAGAAAAATAACTGGAATTTCTCTATTTGTTGTATCCTCCTTTAAGATTTTACATACCTCATAACCGTCTAGGCCAGGCATCATAATGTCTAATAGGATAAGATCTGGCTTTATATGTGATATGATCTGTACTGCTTGTTGGCCATCTAAAGATGCACTTACTTCATATCCCTTATCATCTAATAAAGCAGCAAGGAGTTTTATATTGGAAGGAGTATCATCAATGATAAGGATTCGTTCTTTATTTTGTTTCGTTTGCATTTTTTGTCCTTATGATGAATTCCAAAGGTATCTCTTACAACGAGTATCCGTTTTCGCTTAACTCTTATCTTTTATATAACGAATGACGGAGCGTCTATTGTATTTTTCTTCGAGTTCTCCTAATTTTAGAGTATAGGGACTTTCACTATTTTTAGGGTCAAAATACAATCTTACTGCAATATTTTTC
>JBCCIA010000010.1:0-39520 GCA_039028475.1 Spirochaetota bacterium
ATTTTACGAAATCATACACAACTCAGATTACGATCCAAAAGATTGGACTCCACAGGCTTTTGCTATGCGTAAAAATCAAACTTTAGGGTAAAGGTGCGGTTCACAGGACGCTTACGAAAGATCGGAACTATTACTATCAGCTATAATAACTTCATTCTCAAAAAAATTAGACTCTTCTTGCATGGCATACCTCGTAATTATTCATAATACTACTTTTATTCTACGCCGTAAGATGGGCACAAATTTTTAGGAAATGGGAGCAGAATTGTGAGCTACAAAAGCCATTAGATCTGCTTCTGTTTTCTGGCTCGCAGCAACATCGACAATCATTCTTTCCATGTCTTTATCTCTCTTGAGATACTTGTAATTGTTCTTTTTCAAAATTACTTTCATAACAGCGAAAGCAGTCCGTTTGTTACCATCTGCAAAGGGGTGATTTTTAATGAATCTATACATGATCTTAGCCACAACCTCAGGGAAGCCAAGATCAGGGTCATGCAGTGGATTCAGTGCGGATTCAATAGCTCCCCTGTTGATAACGGCAAAAGAACCCCCTTCTGCTTCGATGGTCTTTTGGTTGAGTCTGATTATCTTATCTACGGAGGGTAGTTCAATCATTTCGCAAGAGCAACCATGAGGTCTTTATGATTGGTTTGGATGTCTTCCCAGACTTCTTCCAATTCATTGTCTAAGTCTTCCAAAGTCAGCTCTACCATGCGAATCGGATTGCCAGATTGGGTGTGCCTTGCGGGATAGGTTCCCAATGCCCAATCTGCTAATTGCGAGGGGTGCATTAGGGAAGCGACTTTTAAGATTTCATCAGCATAGTATTCCATCTTAGGAGGCAATGTAATAGACTCTAAGCGTTGCAAGGATATCTGTTTTTTGCCCAGCAAATGGTCATAATGCCAATCCATTTCGGTAAACCCCGTTTCCGTTTGGCTGCAATAGGTATAATCGATCAGGTACACAATGCGTAACAAGCCGGAAATGTTAGGGAATTTATCCAGGACATAGGAAGCCAACTGGTTATAGCCTTTGGTAGCCTCTGTTGGGACGGTTTCTTGCGGCTGAAATGCTTGTATTTGGCTTACTTCTTCCATATCTCTGATTAGACGGTGAATTTCAGGAAAGTGTCAAGAAAAAAGTGATAGTTTTCTCTCACGCTTCTAAGTGGAAGCTATAGTATGTCAAACATTTGATGCCGATTGTATTGTCTTTGTAGGTGCCGTCGTTTTGTAAGTTTTGGAACTTTAAACTGTCTATGTTGAGAATTTGTTTGTTCCTTTCTTTGCCCCCTCCATCGGATAAGCCATCCATGGAATCTGCCCTGTGCCAATGGCCGTCAGCAAAAACTATCACAAAGGAATGTTGGTTGTCTTCTCTACGTACGTTAAATACCTTACATGAAAAACTTTCATCTGTTAGCAATTCTCGCATACGATGGTCGTCTGTTGTAAAAGTTTCTGAAACCAAGCATCCCGCAATTTTGGGGTAGTAGTCGACTTTTCCGTTATTCCACGGGGAGTCCTGCCAGTTTGCGTAATGGTTGAAGCGCCAAATGGCGTATTCTTGGGGATCTGTATGTTCTTTATTTAAATGAATGCCAAGTTGTTCTTTTTCAGCAGTTCCACCAATGGCTAAAAATTGTGCTATGGTAGCACACCAGTAGTCATTGACGGTGTACATATGCTTGGGTTTGCGTTTGAGGTAGGATTCCCCCTCCATATGATTGGCTTTGGTGTCTTTGATAAAGGGTATGGTATCGTTTAGCATCTTTGCCAAACCTTTTGCATCCGAAGTCTTCTTATAAGTGATCGCTTGGTTCAACTCTCCGCCCCAACCAGTCATTTCTTTCAACTGTTGCAAGCTAAATTTTGTTTTTGGTTGTACGATGCTTGTGGGAGAATTTTCTTTCTCTGTATTTTGTTTGCTAGTTTCCTTTGTTTTGTCCACGATTTCTATCGCATTTTTTAGTACGATATGTGTGCCTTGTGGTGGTAACACGATTAGGTTGTGCTTACCAAGTTTTTTGGGAACCTTGAGTTGGCATTTGAGCGTAGTTCCATCGATGACTCGCGCAGGAGTAGGGGTACCTAAGTTGGCAAAGAAAACACTGGTGCCTGACTGGAAGCTCTTCCCGTCGATCTGCAAAAGTACTTCTTGTTCCCCAGAATCCCACTTAGTAGGAAAGAGAGAGTCGATAACGGGCATGTTGTAGGTGATGAGCTTTGGACCGATATAGGCAACTTGGCTGGCTCCCAAGAGACCATAGAGCGTCTTCGGAACAAGCGGCAATCCTTGTAGGATGTCTGCAAGAGAGAGGTTGATAAGATAGATAATAATAGCTATTATGGTAAAGCATAGCAGTTGTAGTTTTCCTAAGTCTACGGAACGTCTGTCACTGGCGACAAAGTCTCTGATGGATGGTTTGGCTTTGGTAGACTTTTTGGTTACTTTATTCTCCCCCAGCACACCTGTACTGACCAAACTACTATAACTGATACCCAATAAGCCCAATAGAGATTGGTGGAATTCGGGAAATTGCCTGCCGCGTAAGACCAATAACCAGCTAACCGCGACATAGATATAGCTTCCTAAGAGGATGATAGTCCAAAGAAACGCCTGCAGTCGGGAGAGGCTGTAGGTGTTTGATTTGGGGTCGAGAAGTAGGTCTCTGAGAAAGTTCACTTTTTTGCTCAATAGAAATAGGGGAAGGCATACTAGTAAAATGCAACAGACACTGAGTAGAACAATGGGGAGTTTCCAAAGTATTTGTAAGACAGAATACTTTTTACCCTTGGACTCTTCTCCTTGGATCGCTAAGCGGATTTTGACGGGTTCTCCCATGAGTTTGTTTTGTAGTTTTTGTACAAGAGACAATTTTTTTTGCTGGGTCGCTGCTAATTTCGCTGTAAGGGTATCGGGTAAATAGAATTTGAGTACTTGCTGCCCTGTGATTGGGTGGGGATGGGATAGATAAATGCTACGTCCTGTGGCTAGTAACTTGTTCTTTTTTTCTCCCGATGCGCTTGTGGAGTAGAAACGAACCTCTATCGCATCGATGTTTTCCCCTAAGTTTTTTCCTTGCAGAATAAGTACATCATCAATGGTTCCGGCTGCTGGAGTGACACGGATAATTTTGGGTTTTTCTTTTGCCCCCTGTAAGGAGCTAGGGGTTTTGTCCTGGCCAAAGATTGGTATGCTTACTAGCAGTATTAGGAAAATTATTTGAAAAATCGCCTTCATCTTGGTATTTGGTACCAGTCTTACCAAGTATTTTATTAGAGTCTACCTGTTTTACGAAAAATGCAGGAGTTTCTCTGCTAATTCTGAATTTGGTAGGATTCTGGTATTATATTATGTCTAATTTGCAATATACAATGCGACAAAAGCTAGGTTTTTGGATTGGTTTATCTGTCTTTGCTTTGGTCTTTGTTGTACCGGTTCCGGCAGGACTCCCAGCAAGTGCTTGGAAGACCCTAGCAGTCGCTTGCCTCGTGATCATTTGGTGGGTGACAGAGCCGATTGCACTGGCCATTACTTCTCTGCTACCAATGTTGTTGTTTCCGTTGTTGGGAGTTGCTAGCTTAAAGCAAGTGGCTGTTCCCTATGCAAGTCCAACCGTCTATCTATTTTTGGGAGGATTTCTACTCGCTCTATCCATGGAGCGTTGGGGGTTGCACAAGAGGTTAGGACTCGCGATTATCTATTACATTGGTACCAAACCAGAGCGTATCGTTTTGGGTTTTATGATAGCTGCGGCCCTTCTGAGTATGTGGGTGAGCAATACAGCTACTGCGATTATGATGTTACCGGTAGGAGTTTCGATGATCGATTTGTTCGGCCAAAATATATCCTCGGAGAAAGATGTAAAGCATTTCACTCTAGCACTACTCTTAGGAATTGCCTATGCGGCTAATATTGGTGGTATGGGGACCATCATTGGTACTCCTCCGAATGTATATATGGTGAGCTTTTTCCAGGCCAAGGGCTATGATATCAGTTTTTTGCAATGGATGTACTTTGGTGTTCCCTTGGTTTTACTCGCGGTGCCGTTAGCCTATCTATGTTTGACGAAGTTTATCTATCCTCTGCGCATCCAAGCTATGTTCGGTGGGAGGGAAATTGTACGACAGGAAGTGGATATATTGGGCAAGATGCAGAGGGCAGAAGTTTTGATCACCCTGGTTTTTACCCTTACTGTTGCCTTGTTGCTAGCGCGCGAAGCCTTGCAGTCCTATATTCCCTTCTTACAAGACGCGGGTATTATGCTATTTGCAGGAGTTGTACTATTTGTTTTACCAGTGGATTTTTCCCGTGGTGCGTTTGTCTTGGACTGGCAGGTTGCTAGTAAAGTGCCTTGGGAGATTTTACTGCTATTCGGTGGTGGTTTGAGTTTGGCGCAATCGGTGCAAAAGACAGGTCTGGCGGATTGGTTGGGGAGTTATGCGACAGCTTTGACTAGCGTATCTCCTGTTATTGTGGTATTTGTAGTAACGCTGGCGGTAGTATTTTTGACAGAGTTGACGAGTAACCTCGCTACGGTAGCGGCTTTGCTACCGGTTTTGGAGTCTGTGGCTACTGCGGCAGGTTGGAGTCCGTTGCTTTTGGCTATTCCAGCTACCCTCGCTGCGAGCTGTGCGTTTATGATGCCTATTGCTACACCACCAAATGCAGTGATTTACGGCAGTGGCAAAGTGTCGATCTCGGAAATGATGCGAGCTGGTCTGTGGTTGAATTTGCTGTTTTTAGCGCTAATTACCCTTTGGGTCTTTGCTTTGGTCATGCCAGTTTTTGGGATTAGCTGGCAATAGTGCCTTCTATATATCCAAATCAATTCCTCACATGAAACTCATAGGTGACAATCTGCCCGTTTCTTTCAATGTCCAGTGTGATGGTATCCACATGAGATAGAGAATTATAGATTTGCATCATTTTTTTTGTATCTTGCAATGGCATGCCATTGACACGTTTTATAATGTCACCATCGCGGCAGCCGAGACTGTAGAATGGACTTTTGGTTCCTACTTTGTAGACCTTATAACCATCAATTTTGTCATTCACAAGATTTGGACCTAATTGTATTCTTTTGAGTGGAGGGTTGTTCAGCAATTCTTTGACCTTACTGCCGGCAATGATTTTCTTATACGTTTGGCCGCTGCTAGGGGTATTTTCTGCTACTCGTACTGGGTTCGCTTCTAGATAACGCTTCTTAGCGTCTGCAATGCTCTCCCCTACATAGACGGTGAGAGAGTGCTGGTCATCAAGTGCCAAGATAATCTTTTGTGCTTGGATGGCTAAAATTTGGTAGGGGCCCACTTTTTGTAAGATAGAATATTCCTCCGCTGAGCGTTCTTTTGGCAAACGAATGGTAGTTCTCGCAAAACTGGGGCTACCACTTACAATCCCCGTAATCCTAGCTCCATCTATCTGTGGGTTATCCGCTAGGGCAAAAGAACTTGTATTTGTAGGGGTTTCTGTCTGTTTCGTTTGTTCCAATTGGCTACGGATGAGATTCCCTTCTACCATTCCAATATAGTGTTCTAGAGGCTGGTAGCTAGTTTTTTTGCTGTTTGTTTTACTGCTAAGAGAGGTAAAGGGATTCTGCCAGGAATGGGAAGGAAAAAGTAAAAGAACAAATGTTTTCATTAAGTAGGCAGCTGAAAAGGCAAAAAAGAGGATAAAAGGAAACAAAGATACGTAGTTATGTCTTTGCAAGCGTAGTAGAATAGCATTCATAACTATTAGACTACCTGAAAACTAGAAAATTTGTGTTTTTATAAAGAAAAGCCCCCGCTCTTGGCCAAGAGCAGAGGTTTTTTGTTACACTCTGTTTGTTTAAAAAGTTAGATTAGGAACGTTTTTTTGAAGAACTGCTACTTCTATATTTAGTTACTACAGTGCGTGTTTTGCGTAAGGCAGACAATGGATTGATATGTCTTCCCTTATACATCACTTCAAAATGCAAGTGAGCACCAGTTGCAGTTCCAGTTCTTCCTACAGATCCAATCACCTTTCCCATTCTTACCTTCTGGCCGACCTTAACTACAGTAGTCGAGCAGTGTGCATAACGGGTAACATAGCCGCCTTTGTGGCGAATTTTAATGGTATTTCCATATCCACCGCTTCTACCAGTGAAGATAACTACACCATCAGAAGCTGCTATCACAGGAGTTCCTACGCTAGCAGAGAAATCAATACCGGAATGAAAATTGCGTCTTTTGGAACGAAAAGGATCCCTTCTATAACCAAAACGTGAGGTGATTCTCCCTTTTACTGGGCGGGCAAACAACTTGTAGCGAACGATACGTCTGCCTACAGAACGACGATAGCGGGGAATGCGAAGCACTTGGCCAGTTCGGATGATATAAGAACGAATGCCGTTTTGTCTCTTTAGTTTAGCAACGGAAGTTCTATATTTTCTAGCAATCTTACTCAACGTATCTCTTCGTTTTACTTTGTAGTAGGAGTAGACACGCTTTTTAGGGCGAATGACTTTCGTTGATACGACCCTTTTTACAGGGAGCCTTGAAGGAAGTTTTATTTTGCGCGTATATGTGTTGCGAAAATAACCGCCTCCGCGAGAATCCTTTCCACTGATTTCTTGTGAGAAAAGTTTGTCTATTTGTGATTGCACAGAATCATCATGATACTGGTAGGTATCTGATTTTATGTAATCTTTTAATTCTCTCTCGAAGGAATCAAATGGGCTGGCATAAGCAACAGATGTAAAAACAAACGTTGCTAACAAAAATAGCAAAATCAACCAGGGTGTTAACATCTTTAATGATTATCGTCTTAAGTTGTATATTTAGTCAAGTTTTTTATTCGTTATCTGGCATTTGTGTACCAAAAAGACTATTTATCCTTGATATTATCGGGTGAGTTCTTGTAAAGTTCTAATTTTTTTTCTATCAACTCATCTAAATTTTCAATTGTGAAGCTATCTCCTTCGAAATCATCGTTTGCGAGGTAGGCAATCATTTGCCCTAAGGAGTTTTCTCGGTTGTTTTTGGCAGGATAGGTCTTCACTTTTACCAAAGAAGGGGTCGCGTCGATCATAATTTTCACCAAAAGTCCCTTTTTTAGGGTTCTCTTGTTGTCAATTTTGACATCTTCTTTCAGATAGTAGTTCTTTTTGCTGTAATACTCGTTGATATAAGGCAGATCTTTTGCTCGTATCAAGCGTTTTTGGCAGGAAATACCAAGCAATACAATGCCAGTCAACAAAATCGAGTTTTTCATGAGCTGTTTACAGAATCTCACGACTCTTTCGGTTGTCATTGCAAAAATTATATGGGTTGTAACAATAGTTTCATTTTCTCTCACGGGAACTGAAACTATCAACGAAAGTTCTCTTTTTTTCTATGGCTAGCGTCACAGTAGGGCTTATTTTTGGAGAGACCGCAACGGCAAAGGGTCGCTTTGTCTGAGGGTTGCCTTTCTTGCAAGCTGAAGTTTGTCAGGAAAAACTCCTCTTTTATGCGGATTTCACCGCCTTCGATGATTTCAATCGGGTATTCATATGTGTTAGGTGTTGTACTTATTTTTTGTTTGAGTTCGTAGGTCAAGGCTCCGGAGGGACAAGAGTCAACGACTTTCATAATTTCTTCCGCAGTAGCGGTACTGGTATCGCTGCCTTCTCTTGCACGTAGTTCTTTCATCGGCTTGCAATAAAATACATGCATGCAGGCATTGGGGTTGAAGTAAGTTTTTATTTTTTCCCCTTGCCAGACTTTGATCTCTTGTTGGGTTTTCTTAGGGTTTGTATCTTTGAAGCCTGCTTTGCTATGGTTGCCATCACAATAAGGAGCGTTTTTGCTTTCACCACAGCGACAAAGGTAGCAATCGCCATCGATTTGCTGAGCCAGTCCACAGTAGGATAGTTTTTCAGCATGGGAAACTTTAAAGGGGCCGTTGGGGATGGCCTCGATTGCTATTTTTTCATTCATTGTAGATAACCCTTAGGAGTTCTTTTTGGATATATTTTTTAGTACGGGTTAAAATTGTCTATCAAATGAGTGAAAAATCCTAGTTTTACGGCCAAATCGCAAAATGCTATTCTTACTGTATTTTCGTAATTGTTAGCATGGTTTCATTTGCATGCCCAGTGTATAGGTTTATGCTAGCTCCCGAGTTTTGGTAGGCGTGTATTGCGATTGTATCGTTTGCATTTAGATTGAGAGTATCTTCTGTACTCACTAAAGCCCTTCCAGAAGGCACACTTTGGGTATTTGTGGCTACGTATGCTCCATTATTGACATAGGTGTCATTCTTAAAAATGTACAATCTTCTATATCCACTCGTATTTCCATCAGCAAACCTTGCCTGTGCATAAATTTTATATATGCCGGCTTTGGGAGCAGTCCATTTACCTGTAGAAATATTGTAAGCATCATGAGTGTCATAATCTTTGTTTTCGTACTTTACGATGTCTGTTAAGCTATCATCATCAATAGATTCTGTATCACCACTTGTGTACCTACATGCTACCGTTTCTACCTCTGTACTTAAGGCTTCAATAGCTGTTTTGAGAGTTGTAAAGTTTGCATTGATTTCAGAAGAGCTAATAGTAGTTCCTGAAGAGAATGTATTCAAAGTTCCCACAGTCACTGCGAAAGCATAGCCTAAGCCCAAACCTATACTAATACCAAAGCCGGTAATGATTCCATTCTTTAGTTTGATGTATGCTTTTTTCATAATCATGTACCTCGCGTAGGTTTACTCTACCATTGATAAAAAAATCGGGTACAAAAAATATGGGAGAATGCTAAGGAGTAGGTATGACAGATTTTGCTTTTTCTGGATTTGTACAGGGCTTGGGCTTTATCGCTCTGATTTTTGTCTTTTTTTCCTTCCAAAAGAGTAACAAACGTGAGATTTTACTCTATTTGGTCTTTGCCCAGTTGCTATTCGCAGTACATTTTGGCCTATTGCATGCCTACACTGCTATGAGCATGAATTTACTCGCTGTTTTGCGCGGCGTTGTTTTTTTACGCGATAGAACTGTAGCTTGGCTCTATCTCTTTGTGTTTCTCTTTCTGACTAGTGGCTATCTTTCTTGGGAAGGATGGAGGAGTGCGCTACCCATCACAGCAATGGTATTGGAAACAATTGCTTTCTGGATACAAAAGCCGCAGTACATCCGCTGGTTGAGTCTAACACCTCGGCCGTTTTGGCTTTCCTACAACATACTCGTTGTCTCGCTTCCTGGTATTGTTAGCGAAGTGTTTGTACTGACTTCTCTTCTTATTGCCTTATACCGCTTTCGAAAAAAGTAAAAATCTCTTGACAATAATTCATCAATTGTTGAAATGTATATATGAGAATCAATTCTGTGAACCAAAGCAATTGTTCGCCAGAAGAACACCAGGTGGACACGCAAGAAGTTGCAAAATACAATGCACTTTCGTATGAGAGAGCAGCAGGTTTGTTTCGCGCCCTAGGTGACGAATCACGTCTCAAGCTGTTGCAGTATATTGCACACAAAGAAGCCTGTGTTACAGAAATTGCGCAGTATAGCGGAGAAGGACTTTCAACCGTTTCCCAAAGATTGAAGTTGTTGCGTTTTGAGGGCCTCGTCAAACGGCGTCGTGAAGGCAAACACCTCTACTATTCACTTACCGATTCTCATATCTATAATTTAATGCAAAATGCTTTAGAGCATGTAACGGAAAAATAGGAGGAATCATTATGACTCACCACGTACACGAAAATCATAACCACGAACACGGACCTGGCTGTGGCCACACCGCCATCCAACACCAAGGACATACGGATTACATTCATGATGGTCATTTGCACCACAAGCATGGTGATCACTACGATGAGTGTAAAATCGAAATTGATGCTAACAACCCAGCAAAGTGTACCGAAGGGCACAATTGTGGTGGGCATGCAAGCGATCATGTACACGGGCCTGGCTGCGGACACGAAGCTGTGCCACATGGCGATCACATCGACTATCTGGTAGATGGCCACTTGCACCACCCCCACAACGGTCACTGTGACAACCACGGTTACATTGCTGTACTCGCTTAACTTTTCGCTTCTTAGGCTAGGCTATGGCTTGAGAAGCTTACCATATTTTTCTCCTCATCACAATTTTTTTTAAAATTTAATTTGAGTTGGTCTCTGATTCTATAGAGAAAGAGGGAAAATACATGAATCCAGACGTATCTTATATTCTAGCATCTTTACTTGGTTTTGTTCTTGGACCTAGTTTGCACACAGTCTTTGTGTCACAAAAAAAGTGGCGTAAGTTCTTAAATGGTTTTATTGCCATTTCAGTTGTTGGCCTTATATTCTTACACATTTTACCTGAGCTGATAGAGGAGGCGGGCAATATGGCGGTTATTTTTCTTGGTGCCTCAATTCTGCTTCCCCTGTTTTTACGCAAACTCTTTGTCAGTACAAAGCATAAAGGTATGGGTGTTATGCTTTTTCTCTTCATCCTACACATTTTATTCGAGAGTGCCGTGCTTGCCAGTGGTCATGGGGAGCACCATGGCCTTGGTTTGGCTATTGTCTTGCATCGTTTTCCAGTAGGGATGCTGTGGTTCTCCTATTTTTCCCAGCGTAAGGGAGTGGGCTATGCTCTAGCTATGATCTTGTTCTTTTGGCTTTGTTCTATTCTGGGATTTTTTCTTGGAAGCCAAATTCAACAATTCGTACCACATACACTTTCTATTTTTTTAGAAGCCTTTATTGCAGTTTCTATGTTGCATGTGGTTTTGGATAAGCACCACAGTTTAGACGAAGATGCCAAGGAAAATACAACTTCTTTTTCCCTGGCAAAGTGGTGAAACTCTTAAAAGGATAGAAATACTAGCAGGTAAAGTTTTTATAATGGCAACTGCTAGTACTGGCTGGGAGCATCCTTATTTTTTCTCTACTGCGATGGTTGGGTATTTTTTTTGGAAGCGAGAAATCTCGGCATCATCCAAGTATTTGGTGAGTTTCAGATAGTCTACAGGTAGGTATCTCTGGGTGATGTTGTAGTCTAAGGCGCGTGTACGGGAAATATCATCGTCTAGCAAATCAATGAATAGGAACCCTAATGCTAGATCCAAAATTTCCATAGGATGGATTTGGATCTCCCAACCTAAGAAAAGACCACCCGCCTGGGCGCCAAAAGACCAATAGTCTTTTTCTTCTTTGTAGAGTTGTTTACCAGGTGTGTGCACATATAGATAGTCTTCTCCGACTTGGAAGCTACCCGTTCCGACCGTGGTGCTGGAGTGGTCGGTGATTCCCAGAGGCCCTATTGCAAAGGAGCCACGTTTTTCCACCTTAGCACCCCACATTTTGTTTTGTCCAAACCCAAAACCGGTATAGGCTCCCGCAAAGGCTTCCCCTTGGAAAACAGAGGTCGCTTTGGCACTTACACCAAATTGTGGACCGATGTTGATCCATACATCTACCAGATCAAAGATATCTAAAAATCTGTCTGGAATGTACATAAGAATTCTCTTGAGAATCCCAGCTTTTTCTTGTGCTCTTGTCGCATTGTTGAAACCTAAAAACCAACCCTGATCAACATAGTTTATTTGCTCTTTGCTGAAAGACGTCATGATTTGTTTCACTTCGGGGTCGTTGGGATACATCTTCTGCACGATTTGCAATAACCTATACGCTTCCTGGGTCTTTCCTTCTTTCTGTAGTGCTTTGGCAGCTGCTAGGATATCTTTGGAGCGCGAATGGATTTCGCGGAAATTGGGGCTGCTCGCACAATCGATTAGAAACAGAGCAAGTGTTACTAAAAAAACTTTTTTTACCAATTCCATGTCATTCTACCTCCGTAATAGTTCTCTAGGTGTGTTCGTCCTAAAATCTTTCTGGGTCGCCAGGAAATATCTGGAACAAATCGTAAGCTATTGGCTTGTTTGCCTGGTGGCTCCTCGCCAATATTTGTGCCAGAAAAGAATAGGGCGTCGACTAAATTGTACACGTATAAAGCACCATATCCTGCAAGAATAGAGTTGAATTGACTCTGCGCTTGGCTTCTACTTGATTCAGCGGTATCTACTGACAGAGAGGAGAGTAAGAAGAATGTGCCGAATTGGTCACTATTTTGCGCGTCTGGACTTGCACTTGCTAAAATAAGAACATCTCTAACAAATTCGGCGTTATTTACATTTGCATTGCCATTTTCGATTTCAATATCTGTATAACCGAGAGCCGTAACCGCTAACAAAGCTGTACCCATAATAAATGCACCCTTGCCTTTTTCACCCGCATAGTGTTGTCCCCAGCCCGGAGCAATTGCGGAACGCCAGAAGCGCGACCACCGACTGGTATGTTTCACTGGATATTTTTTTCCCACAAAGGTACCTTGGTTCCAAAGTTCAGCGCTTCTATAGGAAAGATAGGAGTCTATAGAGAGCAATCCAAAAACAGCTACAGCTGGAACATAGACGGAAATTTCATTTGTAGTAGCTCCCTCTACCTCTGAGTTCGTAGATTGTGCCCGGCTTGCGTCAGCTGCAAGTCCAATTGCCGCTAACTCAGCAAAGGAAAGCAAGCCTCCTCCCAGATAGTTTTCGGTGCGAAAAAGACCGCTATAGCCAGGAATTAGTGCTAGGGCAGCATTGGTAGTAGGGTCAATTTTCTCGGCCTCTGGCTTGGTGACCCACTCGTTTCCATCCTGCGTTTCTTCTTCCAACCTTTTTTCTTCCGCCTTTTTCTGTTCCGTTGCAGAGGGTAAGGCAGGAGGAGGTATAGAGTTAAGTGTGGGTTGTGCTACGACGGGCTTTTTCCAAATGGTTCTGGCAAACTTGATCTTTTTGATTTTGTTTTTTAGAACGGCTTTGGTGTTGCCATCTTGGGACTTTACTTTGACCTTTTTGATCTTGATCCTGGTTTTTACGTTCTCGTCTTTTTTGCCCGTTTTGTAGAATACGGAATCGGCAAACAGCCCATTTCCAACGGAGGCATACAGAAGTAAAACAGCAATCGTCCTAGCTTTTGCAAAGAAATGAATTGGTTTCATGGTGTTTCTTCAATAGAAATTTTGTTTTCATACAGGGCAATGACTTTCCCCTATTTTTTTCAAAACTGACCATGTTTGTAGTAGGCAAAGGCTGGCTAGCATTTCTCTTTTTTGGCGAGAAATGCTAGTTTGTATGCGATTTTTCTAATTTTGGCAAACGCTTGAACTGCAAGAAGGAGCAGTAGAGGAAACAAACGATAGGGATAGGCCGTTGAGAAAGCTGGCATTGGATTGATCATACTCGGCTACCGTAATGCCATCGGAACCCACATCGTTTAGGCTTGCACCTGTCCGAGAGAAGGCATTGTCTACATCTGTAGTGGAGGGGTAATCCGCAGGAACCGCGGAAGCTGCATTGCCATCAGAGATAAAACCATTGGAGTCAAATAGACCGTAGTAAAGCGGCAAACTCGTAATGGAACTGGTGGGAGACGCATCATAACCACAGTAGGTAGATGTGTTTTTAATCGTTGAATTCTCTTTCTTTACTAAGCCAGATTTCGCTACAGTATAGAATGGCGAACTGGTTTTTTGGATGTACGCCAATGTGTAGTACAGGGTACTGGACGAATTCGCCAGACTGTTAGAATTTGCACAGAGAGTGTCTAGACTTGTTCCCACACCTGTAGAACCCCTATTGATCTCCACCACAGTTCTGACGCAGATCTCTGCACCACTGTTCATTTCACGGATGATTACCCTACCTGTTTTGGAAAGCCAAGAGCTGCTTTCAGGGCCGCCACTCCAAGAATAGGTTTGTTGCATATTCCCACTCGTCCCAGAAGTGTAACTTTCTACAACAGCACCAGTAGCATCGCTGAAAGTGGAAGGACTCAACCTGGAAAGATCATAAAAGAGTAAAACTCCATCATCTCCCGTACTGGTGGTGCTATCAAAAAACATTTGTAGAGTGGGGTGATCGGTATCGGTGGTTCTCCAGGCTTCAAACCTGTGGTTGAAGGTTTTCGAACCGTTGAAGGCAGTGGAAGTTACAGTATAGCCTTGGTTGATATTGACTCTATAATTGTAAGAAGTTCCATCAGAAGAGGTTTGGTTGGTCACAATGACCTCTCCACTGCTGATGGAAGAGAAAATACCACTGGATTGCAAAGAAGTCAAAAGGCTGTCGACAATACTGGAATTGCTCCTTCCCCAAGTTGCCGAGCCTCTCACAAAGCCCCAGGAGTCTGATGTACCCGCGTAGAGTTTGCCTGGCCCCAGGACAGAAACATCGACACCAGCTAGCGGATTGTGCAAACGAGCGGGACGATTGGTAAAACGAATTTCGAAAGAAATTCCTAAAAAAGCTACTACTGCAAAAGCTAGTAAAAATTTACCCTTTTTCATTCCGCTAACCCCTTTGGAATGCAGATTATCATTCCCGACGTACAACTATCCGAAGAACTAGAACTATTGGAATTGCTGATAGCACCAAGGATCAAAAGATTTCTGTTGGTATCATCGTTGTCTTTCTCTCCTGTCAATTGGTTGCAATTTGCCAGGAAAGAGATTACCAGAAATACAGTAAGACTTACTATTATTTTGAGACGATTCATAAAGTTTTCTCCTGATTATACTGAAAAACGTATCTTAGAGGTCATTTCAGCAAAGTTGCAGAAAAAGATCAATAAATTTCGTAACTATTTCCGGTTAGCACAGAATGTTAGGTAAGCTATCAGATGAAACGGAATAAGGTTTGGTATGGATTCTTTTCCAAGCAATCATACTTTTATTTTTCCTAAAGTTTGCCCAACCTGTTTTATCTCTGTTTCTGATAGCTTTTCTGGAAAAAAAGAATGTATGAGTTGTGTAAGTTCTGGTAGAATCTGTTCCAATAAAATAACTCCCTGTGGAGATAGTTTTACGTTGACTTTTCTACGGTTTTCCGGGTAGGTAAACCGTTCTACCAATTCTTTTGCAACCAACCTATCTAATAGACGGGTCATATCAGAATTGGCAAATAACAACTTCTCCTTGATCGAACCGACAAATATGGCTTCTGGATACTCTGTTTGTAAGATTCTGAGAATATTGAATTGAACATGGGTAATCGCGAATTTCTTTAAAAATTTGGAGATGGAGTTATCTAACCTACCAGAGGTACGAAGAAGCGCCACAACAAGGTTTCGATAAGGATCTGATGGTTGGTATGAAGTCATGTCAGCAAATCGCCTTCTTGTATCTTGAATAGTTGTCTCATCTTTGCGAACAACTCAAAAAAAGTTTTTTTCACAGAAAATTGTTTGACTTAAATATTGTTTTAAACGAAATTTGTTGCAAACATATATAAGAAAAGTTCTAGCATGGAAAAAGCAAAGGCAGCTATGTGCATATGTGTAAGTATAAACATATTTTAAGACACGCTGTAAGTTGGGTCAGAACAGAAATTTGCTAAAGGCAGTGCAATAGATGTTAGCATTGTCACTTTGCTAGCTATTTTCACAATGGTCGTATGGAAAATAGCCTAGATGTTGAAATTGTCGATTTTCCCGAAACACGGATCGCAGTATTGGAACACCACGGAGACCTTGCTCTAGAGCATGAATCTGTACAAAAATTGATCGCGTGGCGCATTGCCAATAAAATCCCGCCCTCTGACAAGCACCGTAGTTATGGCATCCATTACAACGACCCAACTGTTGTGCCTAAGGAAGAATACCGAGTGGATTTGGGTATTTCTTACGAAGCTGAAATTGCAGAAAACCCTTATGGTGTCATTGGCAAAGTGATTCCTGCCTTGCGTTGTGCGAAAGCTCGACACATTGGTAGTTGCAATAACGTCAGCGTCGCCCGTGATTTGTACCAGGTATGGTTGCCGCAAAGCAATCGAAAGCTCGCAGATTTCCCTATTTTCTTTCACTATGTCAATGTTGGCCCTGGGATACGGGAAGAAGATATGATCACTGACGTATACTTGCCTGTTTTGTGACAGAGTTCCCCCCGAGTAAAACGCGAGGGGGACAAAAATCCAATTTTCCAACTCCCAGCATATACGCTTAATGATTACATTGGCGAGCTTGCGGTATCGAGTACGACATTTGCTTGCATTAGTAAAAAGGTATCCATCCATACTGTTTTTATTTAGAAACACTTGACTGACCAATCAATGCCTAGCTTTGTAGATACGACTATGGCCAAATTAGATGTTCAGGGAAATCAAGTTCATGTCATAATAGTAGATAAGAAAGAATATGTATCAATTACCGACATTGCCAAACATCGAAATAAAGAGGCACCTGCTGATGTTGTTAAAAATTGGCTTAGAAATAAAAGTACTATTGAATTTCTTGGAGTCTGGGAGCTTCTAAACAATCCTACTTTTAAACTGGTCGAATTCGACCAGTTTAAAAATGAAGCAGGTTCTAACCACTTCGTCTTATCTCCGCAAAAATGGATAGATACGACTATGGCAAAAGGAATGATCTCAAAGTCTGGTAGATATGGTGGAACTTATGCCCACCAGGATATTGCCTTTGAGTTTGCTTCGTGGATCTCACCTACATTCAAGCTTTACCTAATCAAAGAATTCCAAAGACTTAAGGAAATCGAAAAAGAAAAATTAGGTTGGGACATCAAAAGAAACCTTGCTTCTATCAACTATAAAATTCATACGAATGCAATCAAAAATAACCTAATTCCCAAAAAGGTCTCAGGAAAAGAAACAGGTATAATTTACGCTAGCGAAGCTGACATCCTTAATATGGCTCTTTTTGGAGTCACAGCTAAAGAGTGGCGAACCGCAAATCCTGATAAAAAGGGTAATATAAGAGACTATGCGAATGCATCTCAGTTAGTTTGCCTGTCTAATTTGGAAAACCTAAATGCCTTATTTATCAAAGAAAGATTGCAACAGAAAGAAAGGTTAAAAAAGCTCAATGGAATTGCAATCGAACAAATGAAGATTCTGACTGATATAAGCATAAAACAGTTAGAGTAGGTACTAAAAATAAGGATAAATAAAAGTTAGATAAATAAAATTCAAAGTGACAGTATAGACTCAAGTGCCTTTTTCTTATCCCAGTTTAGACTTTTTTTCGCATACTGATTAATATCTATCATTTTACTGACTTCGGCAAAATGATAATCTATTTACAGTCTCGAATACTTTAAATATGAAACGAATAAATACTAGATATGATCACTGACGTATACTTGCCTGTTTTGTGATGGGTTCCCCCCAAGCAAAGCCCAAGGGGAACGAAAATCTAGTCTTCCAGCTCCCAGCGTATACGCTTGATGATCGCGTGGGCGAGCTTGCGGTAACGGATACGGCGTTTGCTGGAGTATTTGTGTGGTTTGGCAATTCTGTCTAAACAGACTGTGAGACGGTCTAGAAGACCTTTTAAATCGAAATCATCGATGTGTTGTTGTTCCATTTGGGAACTCCTTTCTGGTTTCATAAAGTTAGAGAAACCCAATAGGTACACAAATGGCTTGACTAGATGTACTAGCATACAAAGCTGATTGTGCATCCTTTTGGGTGTAAGTTTTCTCAGTCCGGGGTAAGCTTGCCGGCAAAACCGGGCTGAGAGCTTTTTCACATAAAGTGTGAGACACCTCTTATTCCAAATACATGTTGTGCTACATGGAGCTTGGGGAAAGTGTAGAGAGTAGGTAGATTTTTGTCTACTA
Organism: Spirochaetota bacterium; assembly: GCA_039028475.1. GTDB lineage: Bacteria > Spirochaetota > Leptospiria > Leptospirales > Leptospiraceae > JBCCIA01. Next base: position 17,627 of record JBCCIA010000010.1, read on the forward strand.
TTTTTTTATGCGAAGAATATATTTCATCTGTGATATTTGCTAGAGAGTCGTTTGCTTTACTTGGTGATTTGCTTGAGATTGTTCTTATTTTCTTTGGTCAAATTTTGTAAACTAATTCCTGCTCCATTTTATGGAGCATTTATGATTGTATGTAACCGCTTGTTCCCTAATAAGAGTCATTCATTCCATAAATTTAGAAAATTGTCTAGTTGAGAGAAAAATTGTTGCCACACGTTTTTACCAATCAAAATTTATATTGTAGAGATACAGTTTTATTACTTCTAAAAGCATTAATTGTCAGTAATACTTCGATGTATAGTTTTCTTATATAAAGGATTCAAATGTTTGTAAAATTTATTATTCCAATACTTTTATTATTTTCACCATTGTATGCTGATATTGTTGTTCTGAAAAATGGTGATATACTGGATAATGTTAAAGCTACCATTAAAACCAAATATATCCTAATACAAGCAAAGCAAGGAAAAGCACGTCGCTATAGGCGTGATCTAATCAAAAATATAAAATTCAAGCCTGTCATTTGGAAAGTAGGACAGAAGCAGCCGGATTATTCAGAACTTCTGCGGGTAGTTAAGGAGCAAAATAGCTTTAATGAACTGTTAAACGAACGTTTGAAGAAGTTGGAGTCTGGCGTCTCTGGAGTGGAAAAGAATGTTACTGGCGTGAAAAAGGATGTTACTGGCGTAAAGGGAGATATAGATAAGTTAAAGAGCGAGCAGACCAATTGGGGGAATGTTGCACGTTCGGCTGTTTTGCCTGGTTGGGGGCAGTGGAATAATGGCAATGTACTACGTGGGACTCTCTATTGTTTGTTGTTTGTTGGTTCAGCAGCGGCAACATATGCCAAGGTATGGAAAATGAGACAAACGCAAAAGAAATTCAATGAATTTAACAACCCTTTTGTAATTTTTTTGAATACTTCAGACATGGTAGAGTATTATTTCCTACGTGATCAGTATTTTTCTCCTATCGAGAAGGAAATAAATAGAAACAGAGATGCGGCCAATTTTTATTCTGGTCTCATGGTACTGACTTGGACGATTTCGGTTTTTGATGCGATGTTTAGCAATTCCAAACTACCGCAAAAAAAACGTTCTAAAACAAGTTGGCATTTGCAAATCGATCCTTTTACTTCCCGATTGGCCGGAACTCAGGACAACAAGTATAAGTTTTTTTGGACAGGTAGGTTTTAGATGAAATTTTTGCTATTGGTATTAACTCTCACCCTAAGCAATTGTGGTAATACGTTCTATGAAAAACCGTTTAATTATATGTCTAGTGATAGTTTCGTGGGAACTTGGTTCTTATTCTCAAAATATACCGTAGGGGCGAATGATAGGGTTTTATATTCAGGCTCTGCTCCAGGGAGCCAAGTTTTATTAACTTCAAATAATGTAGTTAAAGCTCTTATTTCTCCTGGATTAAATTTTTCCTCGTTTAGTACTTATGGATCATTTAATGGAACCAATGTATACCAGTTTACTTTAGATTCGCAGCAGGAAACAGGAATTTATCCTATTTCGTATCTTGCAGATTATGGAGATGTAAATTCTCCTTTTTCTTTGACGGTAAGTTCTGATTTGTTGATTCGATACTTACCAACAACCTTTACTTCTGACACAGATACCAACAATACGTTGTATTCCTTTGCAGATGCTTCGAATGGGTTTTCCTTGCAAAATAGTCCGGTACGCTTTTATACCACTTCCAATGGAGGAGAGTCTTGGTCTGAAATTATCAACCATGATTTGTCAATTACAGAAGCTGTATGTGCTGTCTATACATTGGATAGCTCTACTGTTTTTTTATTTACCAGTTCTGGGATCTATAAATCTACAGATTTTGGTTCTACTTGGGTGAATAAGCTATCTCTTGCGAATGCTTGTAATATTGTCAAGCTGACGAATAAACTTTCCTATAAATTTAACTTTTATGATACTACTTCTGGAGTCTTTTTTTATGATTCTGCTTTTTATACCACAACGGATGCAGGAGAAACATGGAGTCTTACTGATACTTCTACTTACCAGGAGTATTACTATATATCAGCTACAGATATTATCAGAGTAGGTACAGATGGTATAAAAAAAAGTACGGATAGTGGAAGCTCTTTTACATTAGTTTCTGGTTATTTTGATCTTGATAATAAAGGGTATTTTTACTTCCTAAATACCACTACTGGTTGGGGAGTAAATACTAATGGAAATATTTTTAAATCGACTGATGGAGGTTCCAATTGGAGTCAATTAGGAACGATTCCTAGATTTTCTTCTGATAGAAATGTACGAGGAATCTATTTTAAAGATGAGTCAACTGGTTATATCATTGATTCACAAATAGGGATTTATAAATCCACTGATTCTGGCTCCACTTGGTTTCTCTACACTGGCAATAAAACGTCTGATTTGGGTGCAAGTAGAGGAAAAAGCTCTACATTTTCATACGCATTAGAACAAGAGTTTACAGATTTGCCAATTGGCTTTGTACAAATTCAGTAGCCAGTCATTCCTCCAAGCCATATTTTTTTGCAATGCTGTTTCCAGGGCAGATCTTCTTGCCATGGCAGCCACAAACACCACCGCTGGAACTATCCTCAGTCGCGGTTGCCGTAGCATGGCTATGATCGTGGTCGTGACTATGACTGTGGTCATGACTATGGTGGTGGCTTTGGTTATAATCCTTCAGTTTCTTACCATACTTTTCCAACAATTGGTCAGTCTCCCCATCCCCAGAAACAGCAAAGCTACTCACCAGCTTACTCAGTCTTCTATCCTTTTCACAAGAAGAAATACGCGAGCAGGATTCGTAGGGAGTGAAAGAAGTCTGAAGGTGTTCAAACTTTTTTCCACATTCACATAAGTATTCGTATACCGGCATAATAGCCTCCTAATTTTATAAAAGTATTCAAACAGAATCTAAAATAGCTTTTGCCGCCATCCTTGCTCCTGAAATATTTCGGGCAGCAGGGCCTAATTGCAATTCCGCTAACGGACCCATTACATAAAGGTCTTTCATCCACTGGAGCTGTACGGTGGGAATTGGAAAGCCACAATCTGCACAGGTTGGATTGTAATCGTGGATCAAATTTTTTAACAAACTTCCCCCCGGAACTGTTTTGTTAAAACCAGTACATACAATTACATCGTTGTGAGAAAACCTATGTTTGCCAGCTACAATTATATCTTGGTTCTGATGGAGAGTATAGTCTGCTTGTGAAATGATTTCAATCTTGTCATTGGCCAATAATTCGTTATATATTTCTTTGGTAAGACTTCCCCTATTGCGCGCCTTTTGGATCATTTGCCTTCTCTGGTTGAAGTCTCTTTCTTTGGCAAAATCGTCAAGACACTTAGGTCCCAACCAACATGAGTCAGAATCAAAGTCTTTTTGTTCTAATTTCTTATTTGTAAATAAAACTACATCATTGTTCTGTGCTAGTTTTAGAGAAATTTGGGCGGCAGTTAGACCGGAGCCAATCACGCAGAGTTTTTGTTTGGTATGTTCTTGGTATTGGAAGTGAGAATGGTATACATGTCGGTTTGCGTGTAAACCCTCAGGGACTAACAAGTTCTCGCAGGAACCTAAAGCAAGCACTATCTTTTTTGCCTTGAGTGTACCCTTGGTTGTTTCTAGTAGGAAACTATGTTTTCTTTGACTGATCCTTAGGGCAAAGGCCTTTTTATGGATTTTGGCTAAGTTGTGCTCTTCGATGAGCTGTTTGGCATGGCTTTGGAAGAGTCTGACGGAAGGTCTGTCGTAAGGAGGAATGAAGGGATGTTTTCCGGGAAAGTTTTTTTGTGCGTACAACCATAAAGAGCTATGGGAAACATCTAAATTGTGTACTACCGGAGAACGGAGGTAGGCCATACCGGTTCTTTGGATGCTACGAGTCCAGTTAAGGACTAAACTGTCATGAGGGTCGACAATGCATAGTTTTTCTAAAGGAACCTTGTTTCTCTTGAGGAGAGAAATTGCAAAATGAACCCCATGAATTCCGCCACCAATGATTAGCCAGTCAAACATAAATTACGCTCACATCGGTGTATCCTCTTTAGGGTCTTTCCTACGCCTAAAAAGCTGGATAAAACTGTAACTGGCAACTTCTGCTTTTCCATAAAACTCTCTTCCTAAATGCAACTATGTTGCATTTGTAGATATTGGAGGATGCTCCTAGAAAAAGCAAGGCTTTTTCCGCAAAAAACGAGTAAATGCAAAAATCCTAACTTTAAGGAGAAGCAGAAAAGTGACAACTATTTACGGCGATCCGCGGTGAATAGAGCTACTTTTGATCGATCACTACAGCATTGTGGGCGTGAAGGCTTTCCTGGTGTTCTACTTTGAACCAATAATCACTGACATAAGACATTCTCTCCAAGCAGCTTTTAATACGCCTCGCAGTATCTTCACAAAACATAAGGTTAGTGGCATTCAAGCGGGCAAATTCCTGCTCATCCTGGCGTTTGACTGCTGTTTGTACTGGGGTACCTATCACATCTTCCAAGTGAAAAATAAGCGAAGAGAGGTCTGGCCACGCATTGTCGTCAATGGTCATCTTGATATAAGCATAGGATCTTTGACTATGAGGCGTTGCAACGCTTCCTTTTTCCGACTGTATCCACGCAAGAAGAGATTCTTTGTCAATGGTGTTTCCGGAAAAGACTTCATCTACGGCTCTCGCGTACAGTTGCCGAGCTAGAGAGGCAGAACAGGGGCATGTACTGGAATAGGGCACGGTTACCTCCATTTTATAACGACAGCCTCCATTCTCTAAGGTTTCTCCTTGGATCACCACAGGGTAAGATTGGTAGCCATATTCCTCGCTCAATAGAGCTGGTTTCTTAAGTATGAGATCAAAAGCAAGATGGATACTGGCATGATTGCTGATACCTGCTTGTGATACAACTGCTTCCGCCAAAAGGCGATCGATGGTTTCTTTGCTCAATACATGCTGAGAGAGTTGGTTTACCATAGCGTGGATGCGAGACATGTGGATGCCTTTTGCTTTTTTTTTGTCGAGGCTTACAAAAATTTTTGTTTTTGCTGGTACGCTTTGTGGATCACCATTGGCAATGGGTACAGTAAGGGGTACTGCTATGTTTTCCATACCTACCCACCTAAGAGTAAGTTCATTCTCAGCATAGGAATTGTTTGTTACATCGGGAAGTGTATTCGTATAGGACATTGTGGCTCCTTATCAGCAGTCACAAGCTGCTTGTTTGTGCAGTTGGTAATTTCGAATATGGATCAAATCATACGACTAGTTAGAGGAAGGAAGGTTTTTGCTGCAAATTCTTCATTCAAAATAAACTGCTCATTCTTGCGATAAAAACTGTTCTAACTAGTAGCAAATGCAACACAGTTGCACTAATTACCGGTCGTATTTGTTTCGGATAAAAGCAAGACATTTTCTCAAAAAAAGCCAATATGCATTATATATTTCTTGTCAAGGCTTCTAACTGTGTTTGCAAGCCCTGTAAATCATTGCTGTGGAATTTGATTTTTTCATCCCAGAGGAGAGAGTTGGGGATTGCAATACAAACATTGCTGTTTTCTCTTTGCCCATCTGGATAGGATATGGCTTCTCCAGAAATTGAGAAACGCAAGAAGGGCCAACTTTTAGCAGGTTCTGCTTTTTGGTTTTCTATATTGTATGCGATGAGATACCGCATGCTTTCTCGGTTGGGCAACATAACTTTTTGGCTCACCCAAATCCTGGCATTACTCAAGCGGATGTTGCACTTGGGGTAGATCATCTGTCTTCTGCCTCTGCCTTCTTGGATGACTCTGACCCCTTTTTCTTCCCAGATAAAAGACTCTTCTGGCAGTAAGGGAACTCTATCTAGATAGGAGTTGCGGGTAGAAAAAACCAGCACCAGCACCAATAGCAAAAGAATTAGGATGAGGGTTGCATCTAAAAAAGCAGTTTCCATAGCTTATATACTTTCATGTTTTTATTTTCTCACAAGCAGAAATTTTGCAACCGTACAATTCAGGTCTAGTTTGGAATCGTATTCTTCTGCCAGTTTTTTTGTTTGTGCTCTGCCTTCCCATGGTATGTTTCTATAATTTGGTAGTTGAGATACTTATCGGGGAGTTTCTGCAAATTTTGTGGGTTGTGTTTGGGAATCAATCCAGGTATTGGTTTTGCGGGAGGATTGAGCTTGGGGGTATAGCTTTTTTTGCTCACAGAGTCATAGCTATAGCTAGTGGCAATCGGTGCAGCGTTGGCACTAGTAAGTTGTTGGAGTATTTCTTTCTGTGAGACAACTAATGGTTGCTTTTTGGCAATACTACGAAGTGCAATTTCTGTACCTATATGATTCGAAAGCATATCTTCTGCATGGAAGCTCGAACTTGCGGCTACCAGACATAGGGGAAACTCGCCCTGCTTTTTTTCCGTATTGCTGCTATGGATTCGCATGATGTCGCGTAGCAAATTCACTGTACTTGGATCTGGAAATTTCGTATGGATTGGGATACCCCTTGCTAGTACATTTACTTTTACTTCTGTTGTTATATAGAAGTAGAAATTGTATCTTCCGATTTGTGAACTTAGCTGGACGTTGATATTTGTCTCACCATTTTTCATTTGCTTTTCGAATTGTTCTGTGAGTTCCAAGGTTCTATGGGCAAATTCTACTATATGACGTACGTCCAAAGCATCACCATTTGCTAAAAGAATGTAGCGCCGCTTGGCTTTCCATTCTGGGAATGGTATTTGGTAGTCGTCCCTAGTAAAGGTTTGGGTCTCCCGTTGGGAAGAAAGCCTTTGCAAACTATTGCAATTGAACAGGGAAATAGCAAATAGGAGGAGTACAATACATTTCTTATTTGCCAAAAATCGCCCAGGGAATGGTGACTGGTAATAAAACAGTGTCGAAGGCAAAAGAAAAGGGAAAGTCCAAAGTATAAAGGCTAATTCCCTGTTCTTCTGTAACTCCTACATTCATCCGGGTGCCACCATAAATGATAGGAGCATGGTAGCCTTGGGATTTGCCGGCTGTATTCATCAAAAGAGAAAGGCTTGTACTGCAATTGGTGAAACAGGCAAAACTTAGGAATATTAGAAATAGGTACTTTTTCATAGATGAACACTCTATTTTTAGGTGCATCGATAAACTACCATAGTAGGTCTGAGCCTGTCAAATCCTTATAGGGCACGAATGTTTTTTTTCTGCTTTTCTAAAAATGAGAAAACAAATACTGTATATGTGATGGAAAAAAAAAGGTTCTATACCGATAGCAGATTTTATATACCTGTACTGTTTGTTTTACTCTTAGAGCTCTTTTTGAGATCTAGTCTATACGAGTCTATACAAAAACCTAGATCGTCAGCAAAAAATATAAAAAATATTGTTAGTTTTGTAAAAAAGTCTAAGATCCAGCCTAACCTACTGTTTTTAGGTACCTCTGTTGCTTTCGAAGGAATCAACTTGCAGGTTTTTAACCAGAGACTACAGGCAAAGGGAATTCGGGCACAAAGTGGGGCTTGCGAGAGTGCACTTCTTATCAACCAACATTTGATCTATAAGGAGCTAAAGTCTATCCGTTCTATCCAAACAATTGTCCACATTGCAGATCCTATTTTTCCTTGGACGACTTCCAAAAAAATCAATGCAATAAACCTCAGTATGGCGAACGAGTTTTCTCCTATCAGGACTCTCTCGCTGATGCAAGAATACCAGATCCCTATTGACAGTACCATGAAACGCTTTTTTTATTTTCGAACCATATCTTATCGTAAAGATTTACAAGATGCTATTCTATCTCCATTGCAACGTATCAAAAGTTTGACAAAAGCAAGAAACAGATCCCATGCAGAGTTTTATCATGTAAATCAGAGTTCTTTCCAGCTTTCAGTGTATGCAAATCCGAAATCAAATATTTGTGGTGCATCCTTACGAAATATCCGCAAGGGATTGCATTTGGATTTACAAGGAAATGTCTTTACAAAAGAGAATCTTAAGGTCTCTGACAGTTACCATCTTAATACTGTGAACCGTACCTGCAGCTTTGTCCAACAAAATTATACTTCTATCCCTAATTCCTCTTCAGCTAAAAAACTTTTTTTTGCGCGCTTGAAGCTATTCTACGATGAAATTCACCAGTCAGGCCATACACTGCTAGTGGTCTTTCCTGCGTATTCACGCCATGCCCATAAGCTCAATTCCAATTTTGTCATGCAGGCTTGGAGCGAGTTTTTTGCAACACTTCCTTATATCCAATCAGAAAATATCATTGATTTGCGTTTTCCACATAAGGAGTTTTTACAAGATGATCTGTTTTATGATCCATTGCACTTGAACGGCGAAGGAGCTATTTTGTTTACGAAAATTCTAGCCGAGCGGTTTTTATAACTTACCGGTAGTATGATTCAATAGAAAGTGGTATTTCCCGCTAGTTTTGCTGTAAAGTAGGAAAAATATAGTCGATATTTACTAGGAGACCCTTCGGTTCCCTTATATGAAAGATCCATTCACTATAGAACCACCAAAAACTACTTTGGATTACATTCGTTATTCTATTTTCGAACCGGAGTTTTTATTTTCTCAAACAGAAGATTTACGGCGCAGCCAAAAAGCACAAATCCTCCTAAAATGTATGCTGTTTTTTGCTCTTCCCGTTTTGCTACTTGCCATATCTATTTATCTTTTTATCTACAAAGTATTGCTTTTGCCAAATTCGTTTCCTCAGATTTTTACCGCCGATCTTTTGTTGGAGTGGCAACATCTCTCTTCCGCAAATCTAGATATGATCCCCTCTACTTGGGTTAGTAGAAATTTTTACTATGTACTTCTTGGTATTTTTACAATCCCCTTCGCTGGTCTTCTCATTACTTCTGATTTGGTGATAGGACTCACTTGGTTGCAGTTTGGGATTCTTTTGTCAATGCCATCTGTTCTATTTGGTGGATTCAAGTACTACTCTATCATAGCAGTTGCTATACTGGGTGGCTTGGTACATCCTTCGTTGTACGTTATACTTTTCATTTCTCTTGCAATTGACTCCTTTTTCCTGAATTGGAACCAAATCATGATTAAAAGTATTGCTACGGCTATAGGATTTGTGAGCAGTCACTTTGCCTGTTTGTTTTATCCCTACAGGTACTACCAAATGCGGGGCAGAAAGTCGAGACTTGTTAAGAACCCCTATCTATATGATTCTATTATACGGCTTCCTTTACCAGTTTCTCATTTGTTAAAGCAAGCAAAACGTGACCCTAAGAATGCTGTAGCCTTTTCCGAGTTTCTTTTTCAATACAGACCCTACCAGAGCAAGTTGGCATTTTACGTCCACCACCAAGCATTCTGTGGTTTGCTAGAACAGGACTTCCAAGATATGGATGAATTTCAGTTTTTAGATCCAAACCTATTGCCACCCCATGAAAAATCCTTGTATCCAACGGAAGAGTGGATAGAGCTCTTCTGTGAATGTGGCAATTTATTAAATAGAACTTATGAACAGGAAGAATTAGAATCTTTGCAGGCGTACTATTTGCAGTTTTTACAAAAGTTCAATGAACTCCTTACCTTGTGCGGCAAACAGGGTTCGCAAAAGACTACATGGAACCAAGATTATAGGTATTCTTTGCAAAAATGGAAAGAGATCATTGAGAAGCAGGTCTATAGCTTGGTTTATAGAAATTAAGAGTTGCTAGGATTTTTTAAAGGAACGAATCACATAACCAAGAGCGAGTCCTACCACTAAACTTACCGCTATAAAGAGGTACATCTTATCTTTGTATGTATTCAAAAGAGGGTTGTCGAATAGGTTTGTGGAGAAATGTACAGAAGTAACCAACCATTTGCCATCTTGCTTGTAGAGGGTTGCTGTCCAGCGGTTGGTTGAGTCAATGGTAATACCCTCAGCTAGTTCGATGTTATCGATGGACTTTCCAAAAGCGATCCCTGTATTGTCATAGAAAATGGTGAGTTCGTCTACATCCAACTTGCTACTAAAATTTGTTACGATGGGATTTTTGGCAAAGAGCATTCGATTGATGTACTCTTTTACCCCTTCTCTACGACGAGAGACTTCTGCATTGTACCAAGTTACCACTATGTTTGGATGCAATCGCTCTAACAATGAATTCATGTCTCGTTTGGCAATCGCGCCTTCCAACTCGGCTTTTAAAGCTCGTAGCTCGTTGTGCGCTGGGTTTTCTGCTTCTGCTATCAGTTGGTTTGTTGCCAAGGTAAGAAAGAGTAAAATAGATACTAAGAGTTTCATAGGAATAACAATCTGAGAGGTACACAAAAACGACAATGAATATTTTTTAATTTGGCACATATATAGTATGACTCTTGGCAAACCTTTTTTGGCAGAAAGAAGAGAAAAACTATGGCTACTCCAGCCGAATTTGGCGGAGGTTGGCTTGAGCTAGATGAGTTTTTTAACGCGGCTCTTGCCTGGCTAAAAAATCTACCTAGCGGTATCCACCAGCCTTCAGAGCCAAACCTTCTGTTGCTGCGAACAGCGTGAGTAACCATAGTTTTTCTACATTTAAGGAGCTAAGCTCGACAGAACCCTAATCTGTTGCCTTTGACCACTTGGCTATATCCCTAAGAGAGATAGCAGGATTCGAACCTGCGGAACTTTACTAGTATGCTCTACCCACTGAGCTAATGGTACCGGAATACCATAGAGGATTCGAACCTCTGGCCGTACTAATGGTGGAATATTCATTGTTTTAGTTCCCAGTATACCTAAAGAAGATTTTCATCCTAAAGGCACTGTGGAGCGAGAAAACCCCTACTTGCAGGAAAAAAAACAACGAATACCCCAAGACAAGTTTTTACAATCTTGCTCTATGTGGAAGATATTTTTTTAATTCTCTTTTGTAATAAAATAGGATTGTTTTTATCAAGTGAGTTTGGTCTTTTGTTTCCTATATGCAAAATGAGATTTATAAAACCTTTCATTGCCGAGCATGGGAAGAAGATGAAAATATTATTGTTCGTAATTATGAATTTGCCTCCATCGGTATAGGTGTTGGTACAATCGTATTGGGAAGTATCATCTTTGCTAGCGCACTTATTCCTGTTTTATTAGAATTTATTGACGAAGCAGTTCTGTTTTTTCTAAGTTGGGGAGGGGTTTTGTTACTGGGACTTGGCTGTTTGCTACTTGTGTTAGGTTTGGTAAAAACAGTTTTTGGAAAGTTCAGATTTGCTAAGATTGATAGAACGCTGTCTTTAACGTTTCGAACGGTGCCTTTTCAGCAAATAGAATCGGTACAATTGAATACGATGGAACTTATGGAGCAAATCTCTCATTCTATTTCTGTAAAAATCAACGGTAAAAATGTATATATTGTACGGGGACATTTTGCAGAAGAGTTGGAGCAGTTAGAGAATTTAGTTGAATCTATTCGCCGGCTCATAAAACTACCCGAAACAGATTCTCAGCAAGTGCAGTCTGAAAATAATGAACTCAGCCAGCAATTTCTCAGAAAGTTCATTCCTATTATTTTGATTGCCCTGGGTCTTACATGGTCTGCTTGGGGGTACTTTTTCGGCTCTGGTATTGTCTTTGCTCTTGGCGACGGAGAAGGTTTTTTAGGGCAGCTTTTGTTTTGGCCGATGGGTTTTTGGATTGTTGGTTTGGGGGTATTAGATGCTTTGGGGTGGATCCAATTTTTAGAGATGTCTCTTTGGTCACGCTGGAAGGTCGTTGTATTTACGATTGTGTATTTTACACCTTATCTTTTCTTAAACTCGTTTCTCTTAGGCTTTTGGATAAAGTGAGATATTATAGTCTTTAGATGGTACTTATAGTTCTTCTCAAAAAAAGCCTTTATTTGTATATCCGACATTTCTTAACTTTCTTTTTGTCAGCTTTGGTATTACAGCTTTTTGCTTCAGTTACACTTTTGATTTTATGGGGTCCTCTTGTGGCAGGTTATTTAGCTATGACTTTAAATGTCATCAAGTATAGGAAAAAAAAACCAAATTATTCTGATTTATTTAGCCAAGTGAAAAATTTTTTTCCATTATTACTCTCTTTTGTTTTTGGCCCAATCTTCTTTTTCTTAGGAATGCTCTTTCCTATTTTTTTAATGGAAATGAAGGTGCCACTGATTGTATTTAGCTTTTTCCTAATTGCAATTGTGAACACTTTTCTTATGTACCGTGAACTATTTATGATAGAAAAGCGACTTGGAGTATTTGCTAGTTACAAAGCGAGCTATTTATTTGTCAGAGAAAATAGTTTTTTCTATCATGCTAAAGTTTCTTTAGTATCTCTAATTTTTCTTACTTTCCCCGTTTTGTTTTTTCGAGATCCACTTTCACAAAGTATGGGAACTGCAATTACCTTCCCTATTTGGGCTTTACTTGTCAGTTTGGCTTTTTATGAGGGGCAAAGGCATGCATCACATAAAAATTCCATTGGTCAATAAATATGAATATTACGTGGAAAATGCTTACTTATTTTTAAAAATAGTATTCAATATACTTGATATAGCACTTGGTATTTTTGTCGGGTCTAAGTCTGCTCTAGTGAATGCAATCCTTTATAGTACCCTTCTAACAATCACTTTTGCAATTGGGAAAAGCAGAAAGGTATACATTTGCTGCAATACACGATGTAAGTATTGCAGAAACAGATAGGCGCAAACCCTATGTTGTAGAAATGCTACTCAAAAATGGCAAAAAGTTTTCTTTGGAAGGCTTTGGCAGTCATCGTTCTGCGGTTATCTATGCAAATGTGTTGCGAGAAATTTTAGGGATGCAAGCCTACCAAGTTCCTGGTGGCTGACAGGAAGACAGAACCGCACACCAGCTTTTTTTCTTGTCAGAACTCGCTAAGTCTGCAATGGTTTGTCTATGAAGAAAGTCCTTACCATTTTATTGTTTCTCCTCAGTAGCAGTATGTATCCCAGACCTGAGAGTTGGTGGGAAATGTATTCCCAGAGCCAAAATGTTGGGAACTCTCTCTTATCCACAGAGCAACTGGAAAAAGGCTTTCGTAGCAAAAACAGAAAGTTTCGCAATTCTCTTGGTGAAACCGTAGCAGCGAAAGTTTTATTCGATACACAAAACCGTATGCAGCGAATTTCTTTCTATACAACTCGGGATGGTACAATCGCTCCGAGCCATCTCGATGGAATTTCCTATATGACGTTTTCTTACGGTGAAAATCAATACACATCTCACCAGTACAATACAAAGGGGGAGTTGGAGTTTGTGTATGGAGTTCAAAAAACGAGAAGAGCTTGGCAAATCCGCCGAGTCTATCGAAGAGAACGATCTAAAAAGATTCGCAATGCTGTTATGCCGGAAAGTAAGGACAAACAAGACGCTATAATCGCACAAAGAATAGAATATGACTTTAACGGCAATCCGATTCTCAATGAGTTTCATGGAAAATACCAGAAAGCGTCGAACGGTACCTTTGTCGCAAGACTTTTAGAAGATAAAGAAGGTATTGCTAAGGTTGTGCAAAACTTTGACCTCAAATATAGAAAAACTCTGGAAGAGTATTACAATGCGCAAGGAGAGCTAGAGGATAATGAACTCGGTATTGCTCGTATTGTGTATAGCTATGACTATTTGGGTAATCCCTTGCAAGTATCCTACTTTGATGAAAAATCTAAATCTACTACTAGTACAACTAGTACTGTTCGGATAGATTACACCTATGACTATTCTACTTATTATGGTTTACTTGTTGAGAAGAAGCTTTCTACTACGATGCCAAAGCTACGACCTGCTATCTATAAGATGGTTTACCACTATAATCAGGTTTGTTTGCTAAGAATGAAACAACTATACGGTAGTTATTCACTCTTATACCGAGATCAGAAGCCGTATAGGAAAAGTTTTAACCTCAATAACTTACCAAAATGCCTTGCTTCAGTAACGTCTTCCTTAAGCAATGGAGATACCATTCACTACCAATGGAGTTATAACCAAGGAGGTTATCTGAAGGGAGAGGAGTATACCTACCCGAATGGCAAACTGGCGAATATACATGGGGACATTGCAAAAGTAAAATACCAATACAACCAGGATTGTTTACAGCTACTAACGAAGGATCATTATCGCAACAAATGTAGTATGATTGATACGCAGTGCATGGCAAAGGAGAGAAGGCTGGACAATACCTGTGTACAGAAAGTAGAATATTTTGGTTCTAACGACGACTCCTATGCAACGGATCAATATGGTGTGGCAATTTACGAATATGAGTTTGACAAAACCTGTTTGTCCAAGAAGAGGCGGCAGAGTTGGAGAAAGAATAACACTCTCTATTCCTGTCGCAAACTCATCCAAGCACTCTCTAAAAACAAACAAGCTACACCAATCGTAATAGAACCCTATTATTATAAATCTTACAATGGTAAGGAAGTTTCTGAGATGTACTATGGTGCGAATGCAAAAGCAAAAGAAGACAAACACGGGATTGCACGTTATGTCTATGAGTATGACAACGCAGGAAATATGATTCGAATCGAAAAATACAACCAAGCAGGAAAATTGTTTAGCCCTGATGGTATCCCAAGAACTATCTACCAATATGACAAAAGTTGTTTAAAAGCTAGGTCGAATAAGTACTACCAATGTTACAGTTTGCAGGAAAACTATGGGGAAGATGGTAATTTAAAAGAAGATACATATGGTTTTGCAAGATATGCGTACCAATACAACGATGATTGCTTAAAGAGTGATAATTGGGGCTTTCAATGTTGGGCTTTGGAAGAATATTATGACAAAGACAATAAACTGAAAGGTAAGGGGGGTGGGTATTATGAAGGCGTAGCACGAACCCTAAGAAAATATGACGATAGAGGGAATCGAATTTTAGTCGAATATTATGGTAAAGATGGCAAAATGGCAGATGTTAGTGGTTTGATTGCAAGAAAAATTTCGAGATATGATGCCCTGTGTTTAAAACTTGGGCATGGTTCTGCAAGCTGTATTACCTTACGTGAATATTATAATAAAGAGCTTAGCCTAGCGGGTGATACTGCACGTTCCATTACAAAGTATGATAGCAATTGTCTAAAAGCTGGATACAAACCTTATATGTGTAGAAGTTTGCGAGAGTCTTATGATCGGAACAACAAATTAAGGGAAAATAGATTGGGTATTGCACGTACAGTAAGGGTTTATGATAGAAGTTGTCTAAAGGCGAAACATGAGTATTCTCGTTGCGTTGCCTTAGAAGAGTTCTATGACAAAAGTGCTAGGTTGACTCATAACCAATCTGGTGTTGCGCGTACTGTAAGACAGTATGATGATAGAGGAAACGATATTGCAATAGAAATTTTCAATAAGAACGGTGGTTTAAAAGAAGATCGTTTTGGTGCTGCAAGGTATGTATTCCAATATGATGATAAGGGGAGACAAACTGCATCTAGGTATTATAACAAAGATAACAAACCGAGCCAACACGGAGTGATAAGAAAGGTATATAACTATGATGCGAAAGGGCATTTAGTTTTAGAAGAGTTTTTTGATAAAGAGGGAAGGTTGGCGGAGGGAAAGGACGGCATTGCACGTGTTATTAAAAAGTATGATGGTGACGGAGATAATGTATTTGAAGAATACCAAAACAAATACTCTAGACCTGTTGGCAATGTGTATGGTATCGCACGTATTGTAACTAGCTACAATGATGAAGGTAGTATAATTATGAAAGAAACCTTTGATCCACAGGGAAAGTTAATAGGTGATAGGTACGGTACTGCACGACATATACAGTATTCAAATGCGCAGATAAACAAAGATAGATTTTTTACTAAAGATGAGGTTAGGGTTGGAGGTTTTCAGACATCAACAAGAGAATGGTTTTCTGCTGATTTCAGATACCACTTCAAAGAAAATGTTGTAAAAGAGACTGAGGAGAAATCTTCTGATTATGTTGTAACTGGAGCTGAACATGAGACAGTATTTCATTACAAATGGCGCGGTAGGCAACGCAAAGCTATCGTTGTAGCTGATAAATTCTTCCGACCGGTGAAGATACTTTTTAAATAAACCTGGGCTAGTGAGAAAGAGTAGTGTCTACAAAAGAAGTGTTTCGTAATAGTAGTTGTATTTAAACTGATTTTAAAAAGGCGATTTTTCCTCCCCGGAGAACTAGTAGGGTATAAGTAAAAAACATAATAATGGGAATTGTAAAATGGTCTCCGTCTATTATGGTAAGTACCAATACCAATAAGTTTAGCAACAAACATAGTACAAAGATTATTTCCCAAATTAGAGCTATGCCGGTATAGTGGGTAGGTTTTGTGAAAATTTTTGCAGGAAGTATCGATTTACGCATTGACAACCATAAAAATAGATTCAGTGGAGGGAAGAAGAGTATTGTAAAGTAGGCCATACCCATAATTCCAATAACGTAACTGTCGGCATGTGGCGGGTAATCTCCACGATTGTACCTATGAGTATAATAATACCAATTAGCAGGTATCAAAGTCCACCAGATTATATTAGATAGGTAGATGATTGAAGATTTACGAATGCCCATTATTTTCACTAAATCGGAAATATGATAAACCTTTTTGGCAATAAAAAATAATGATAGGATAGCGGCTGCCATAGTGAGTCCTGCCCCTAAATCTAAAAGGTTTCTGTTGATTGTACCAATCAGATCCATTTCTCTACAAGAATATAGGAAAAGGCTATATCCGATTAAAAAGATAAAAAATGTTGTAGCTCGTAGGATACTCATAGTAGTAAGATATATATGATAATCATATAAGAGCCTGTCCTAAAACAAAACTAAAGGCTCTTGCAGCTTGCTTTTTACATAAGAATAGACAGGTTTGAGGAAAATTATAATCTCATTTTGAAGAATTGATATTAACCAGACAAAGCATCAATTTTTCTTTGTAAAAACCAGCAGAACCAACCCTTATACTTCTCTTGTAGCTCTGGCTTCATCCAGTCCCTGCCAGTGATCACACCACGACAGCTTTTGGCTCCACAATGGCACGGCATTTCATAATCCGTATCATCCGTTGTAGCCCAATCGTGGGTAAGTTCTTCATCCGCTGCAATGTCTCGCATGGCAACAAATACGATTTGTCCTTGGATCGCGATGTTGGGTTCACAGGAGTGGTTGCTGTAAACCATGCTACCATCTCGTTCTTGTTGTGTGACAGGGGCGATAAAGTGTTCTTCGCTGATTTGGATCTCAGCCGCTCCCAATTCTTCTTCCAGACCCTCCCAGGTAGATTTGTCGAGAATAGAACCGCCTTTGATAGCAACAATTTCACCTTTGGCAATAGGTGATTTAGCAAATAAGCCTTTGCCATGAATTTTGCTTTCTCGGACTTCTGTTTGGCGAGATAGAAATGATACGTTTTTTCTAACAATAGGTTTGTTATTCATATTTAATGATTAGGGCATTTGCACCTGTACTATTGTAGCCTCCAGAATTGGTTCCATTGATATTGCCAGTACCAAAATCATAATTACCATTATAGAGCATATAACCTACCGTATAGGTATTGCCGTATGAATTTGTTACAACACCATAAAAATCACTAACACTTGTTGCAGATCCGACTGTGGTATGTGCCCATTTGTCGTTTCCATTCGAGTCATACTTAATAATAAAGGCATTGATTCCTGAATAATACGGTGTTGTAGTTGCTGTACCAAAGTTGAACACACTCGTACCTGTGAGACTACCTGCGATATATAAATTGTTCTGGGCATCTATACTGATATCATTGTAGCTGGAAGGGTTGGTCGCACTGGCGATTGTTCTGTTCCATACTACATTGCCATTGCTATCGTATTTGACAATTACACCGTTGACACCACTTGCATAAGCACCGTTGATATTGCCACCACCAAAATTAAAAGTACCCCCATACATCGTTCCTATCGCATAGACGTTGCCGGAACTGTCTATTGTCAATTCGTGGAAAGAGGAATGACCCGCCGCAGTTGGTACTGACTTCACCCATTGCACATTGCCATTGCTGTCATATTTAGCGATTATGGCATTGTTATTGCTTGCATTTGCTCCACTGATGTTGTTGCCACCGAAGGTGAAGGTACCATTGCTATAGATTTGTCCAACAACATAGATTGCCCCACTGCTAGCGTTGACAGCTACGCCACCCCAGTTCGCACCACCTGGATTTACAGAAGCGGTTACTGCCCATTGAGCTGTGCCACTAGAGTTGTATTTTACCAGTAGAGGACTCGCAACTCCAGCACCAGCAGAGGTTATATTCCCGGAACCAAAATTATAGGTTCCATTTGTACTCATCTGGCCAGCAGCGTATAAGTTGCCACTGGCATCTGCAGCTACATCGAAAAAGAAGGATTCCCCAGCAGCCGTTGATGTGGTGTTTGCCCACTGTGCGTTACCGTTGGTATCGTATTTTACGACTAAGGCGTTCCATGCGGCGGCCGCACCAGCGATATTGCCGCTACCAAAGTTAACATTTGTGTTTTTGATCTGTCCTCCAGTGTATACATTGCCACTAGAGTCAGTCGAAATAGTAAAAAATTCGGATTCTCCCGTTCCACCTGTCGGAGTTTTTGACCAGATCACGTTGCCATTCGAGTCATACTTAACTAAAACACCACTGTATGCAGAGTTTGTTCCTGTAACCGCTCCTAAACCAAAATTTATGGATGCGCTGGTTCCGGTAATATAGCCAGCAACATAGATATTTTCATTCGGATCAATGGCCGTTGCGTGGAAAAGAGAATTATCGGAACCAGATGTGACAGTTTTCGCCCATTGGATGGTTCCTGTCCCTCCTCTTGCACATTGAATCACTACGGATGTCGTATTGGTGTTGAGAGTTCCTGTACCGCTGGTTACGATACAGGTTTGGTTTGTAGGATGAGACGTTACCGTTACCGAATAGCTGGAGCCGCTAGCCAGAGGGCTTGGAAAGGTGAAAGAACCATTTGTTGTGTAAGTTTGTGTATCTGTGCCGTTGTTTTGGATGCTTACAGTTCCGCTGAGTCCGATGATGTTTCCGCCAACTGTGTAAGTGCTACTTGAGTTGCTTCCTGGAGTTAGTTGGGCATCTTTACCAATTTCGGTTGAAAAGGTGTTAAAATCAACCGTTGCTCCTGTTGTTGGCGCAGATGTGGAGGAAGAACCAGTAGAACCCTTGGTGGGACCATTTACAGTTAAGCTATGGGTGAAACCTGATGGGATGGCAATGGGAAGTTTGGAAGAATCATTTTTAATTTCATTGAGAGCATCTTCTGTCGTTACTGTGCTTAGATCAATGGTAATATCACCGAGATCTTTTGTGGGTCGACGGATACTGAGGGTGTGGTATTTACCAGTCTCTACGCTAACGGTATAATTGCCGTCGCTATCGGTGAGAATGCCGTCGGAGCTCGCATAATCGGTTAATGTTTCAGAGCTTAATAGCTTTTCCGAGCTGTCATTGCAAGAATATACAGTAAAACCATTGGCTCCTGTGGGAATTTCCTCTTCATGGAATAAAGTAATCTCACTTCCTACAGTAACACCATGGAATTTTGCTATCGATTGCAATTGTTTATTCTCACCAGAGCTGTAGTAGAGGTGGAAGCAGCCGCTTGTAGCTCCCGAAATATTAGCAGTATAGATGATAAAATAGCAAGTGAGAGAGCCTGCGCTTAGGTTGTAGTCTACACAGCGAATTGTATTGCTTCCCGTGGAACGTTCTTTTTCAGAAGTACTGGTACTTAGGGTGCTGGCACTCGTTGTAATCAAAGTATTGCTAACTGTAGTGCCATCTTGGCTGAGTGAACCCGTAATGGAGAGAGATAGGGTTTCACTCGACGAATTGTTGAGAAACGTAGATAAACGTACCGTATTGTCGAACAAGCTGTCCGATTTTGGAGAACATTGTAGTAAAAAGAAGAGTAGGGTGATAATTACAGTTTTTTTCATATGTGCGAGAGTACTTCTCTTTCTATAGCTACTTTAAGTAACAAATAGAAAGAAAGAATTTGCTGATAAATATGCATTTGCCTAAAAAATTATAACAAAAGCCAGGTTATGGAGATGTGAATACATTTGTAGTATTCCTACCGATAAACAAGTGGACTCCATTGCCAAAAGCGGATAGATCCTCAAAATGCTCTCCGGCAAGGGGAAGCGTCCCTTGTGTCCAGGTAATGCCATCCGTAGAAGTGGCTGTTATCGTTGTATTGTAGGATAAGGCAACAAAAAGGTTATTGCCATACATAAGTGAATTCCAGTTGGTGCTAGTAGGTAGAGTTCTTTGTGTCCAAGTAATGCCATCGCTAGAAGTTTGGGCAAGCGTTCCAGAACCAGCTATGGTAACAAAAGTTCCATTGCCAAAAGCAAGCCCGAAAATTCCACCTGTAGTATCGATTGTTCCATTGTTCCAAGTAATTCCATCAGTAGAGTAACTTGTGCCTCCATGACCAGCAAGAACAAATTTGCTATTGCCATAAACTATCCCTGTCCAAGATCCTGTTTGTGAAACGGTTGTTGCAGTCCATGTATTTCCATTGTCCGTTGAGTAGGCAGCCGCAGTGCTGCTATAAGCAGCAACTACAAAAGTATTGTTGCCAAAACCTACAACATTCCAATCTGATGTACTAGGTAAGGTCTTTGTCGACCAGCTTGCCCCATTGTCACTGGAAACAGCCGCAGTACTGGAGCTATTTGCAACGGCAATAAATTTTCCATTGCCATAAGCTATGCTAGACCAGTTTTGTGAGGCAGGTAATGTACTTGCGGTCCAGGTTACACCATTGTCCGTAGAATACGCCGCAACGTTGGATGTACTAAAGGAAACAGCAACAAAGGTATTATTCCCAAAAGCAACAGAGTCCCAGGATGCCGAGGTAGGTAGAGAAGCTCTTTGTGTCCAATTGAGGTTACAAACAATAGCGACGTTGCTAACATTTGCTGTTGTTATAGTTCCTGTTCCCGATGTAACTGTACAGGTTTGGCTGGGTGTCGATGGTTGGGTCAATACTGTTACAGAATAAGCAGACCCATCGGCAAGCGAAGTAGGAAAAGAAAAATTCCCCTCAGAGCTAAGAGTGAGGTTGTCGCCGCCGTTGTTTTGTAAGACTACCGTTCCACCTAACCCTTTGATCGTTCCTCCTACGCTATAAGTGGTAGTAGTCGTTGTACTGGCAGTCAGGTTGGAATCCTTACCAATCTCCGTAGAAAAGGTAGTAAAATCAACAGTTGCAACAGTTGTTGCACTTGTCCCTGTCGATGCCGTACTGCTGGAAGATGTTACAGGGCCATTGATAGATAGGATATTGGTAAAACCTGAGGGCACTCCTATGGATAACTTAGAAGAATCATTCTTTATTTCATTCAATCCCTCTTCGGTAGTTACGCTACTCAAATCGATAGTTATGTCTCCTAAGTCCTTGGTAGGACGGCGGATACTCAATGTGTGGTACTTTCCCGCTTCCACGCTGACAGTGTAGTTTCCATCGCTATCGGTCATAATGCCATCGGAACCGCTGTAATCAGTGAGGCTTGCGGAAGTTAGGAGACTCTCGGAACTTCCATTGCAGGAGTATACGGTAAATCCACTTGCTCCCGAGGGGATTTCTTCTTCATGGAATAGGGTAATTTCGTTGCCCACGGTGACGTTTTGGAATTTTGCGATCGACTGCAATTGGCTGTTCTCAGCAGAACTGTAGTAGAGGTGTAAGCAGCCGCTTGTAGCTCCCGAAATATTTGCAGTATAGATGATAAAGTAACAGGTAAGGGAACCAGAGTTGAGATTGTAATCAACACAGCGAATGGTACTGCCTGAGGTAGAACGGCCTTTGGCAGAAGTGCTGGTGCTTAAGGTGCTTGCATTGGTTGTAATCAGGGTATTGCTAATTGTCGTACCGTCTTGGCTAAGCGAACCAGAAACGGATAGGGATAGGGTATCGCTGGTAGAGGTAC
>JBCCIA010000011.1:0-38833 GCA_039028475.1 Spirochaetota bacterium
AATTTCCATCTTGTCCTCCTCCACTTGTTACTAAGTAGTAAGGAGATTTCTTAGTATCTTCTTGGATAGGCGGCGTATCAATTGGTCCCATATAGCCTACATAAGTTATAAGTTTCTGCAAATTAGCATCTAAATTAAGTCCTTGTAAAGTATTATAAAAAAACGATCTACCATAGATATATATCTGCTTATAGTAATAAGAAATAGTTTCAATTGTTTTCTTTTTTCTCCATTCCTCAGAAAGAACATCAGGACTGTCAAGTATATCGCGTAAACCAAGTATTATCTTACTTTTTATACTCTTTAAATATTCCAAAGCACCTAATAGTTCATTGCATAAACCTAAAGCTTCCTTATCTACAATAAAAATGTGAGGCTTAAACTCTTTAGCTACACTTGTAATGATCTTATGACGTATTTTTATGACTTCAGCAAAATGGACATTTAACGATTGTGTGGCATATTGGTTTTTTCCAGTCTTGACTACTCCAGGTATTTTGACAAAATCTACATTATTAGGGTATTCAAATAAGCCAGCAACTCTGGAACCTGTGATAATTAAAATGGAAACATCTTGGTTATATGCAACAATAGCTTTAGCGATATTATAACATCTTCGTAAATGTCCCAGCCCGTATGTGTCATGACTGTAAAGAAGAATTTTAGTATGATTTTTTCTCATAGAATGTTTCAAAATATTACACAGGCAAACATTTCACTCTACTATATATCATCTTTATTGTAAACATTGCTACCAACTTTTCTCCGAACCGAGGAACTACACCCAAGGAGACAAAAAAAGTCTGTTTGCTAAGTAATACACAGTCAAGCCCTTTCTTCAACCTTTGGGTACCGAACCAAAACAATGCTTGGAATTCCCATGGCATGAATAGATTACGCAGAAAGCGACTCTGCCAATTGTACACGTAACCCTTGTCCATCTTGTAATTTTCGCAAAGTCTCTGGTAAAGTTGCAAAATGATTCGAGCTGATATCCAAATACATCAATTTTTTGAGTTCAATAATTTTTTCTGAAATATTTGCCAACTGGTTTCCTGATACATCTAAATGGGTTAACTCTCGGAACTTATAAACATTCTCTGGTATCTGCTGCAATTGGTTCGATGCTAACGTTAAGATCTTTAAATTTTTTAAATTTTCAATCTCAATAAATGACTCTGCAAGCCAATTTCCTATCAAGTCCAAACATCTCAAATTTACCAAGTCATGCATATGTTTAGGCAATTCAGATAAGTAACTCCACCCTATATATAAATTTTCTAAATTAGATAATACACATATACTTTCTGGAAGTTTGCTTAAGTGATTTCCACCTAAGTCTAAAGTTTTTAAACATTGGAATGTAGATAGATCCTCTGGCAATTCTGTTAGTTCATTTATCTCTAAGTCCAAATATACAAGGTTCACCATACTAACAATGCTTTCTGGTAGACACACTAACTCATTGCAACTCAAATCTAAAAACTTTATCTTTGTGAGATCTGTCACATTCGTCGGGAAATTCACGATTTGATTTGCCTGTAACCACAACGCCTCTAAATCCTTCAATGCAGAAATACTTTCTGGCAATGTTGTAAAATAATTCCCATTGAGATTTAGAAATTTTAAATTCTGCAAACGACCTATATTTTCGGGCAAATCTGACAGTTGGTTCCCACTGAGATCCAGTTCTTGCAAATTATACAACTCACACAAACTTTCTGGCAATTTACCTATCGAACAATCCCTCAAGTTTAAAGCGTCTGCACCTATTTCTTTGGCATATGCGATTCTCTCCAAAACTTCCGATAAGTGATGATTCATAAATTATAGCAACCAATTGAATTGATTGTCAGAAAAATTTTATCACTTCAAACTTTGGTAACTAGAATAGGCTAAAGAACCAAATAAGAGTAACATAAATATACTTTTCAAAGAAATAATACCCCATATCGCCAGAGCACCGCCAGTGATAACAGAAAGCCATAAGGAGTATCTTAGTCCATTATTTGGAAGAAACAACAGAAACAGCTCTCTAAATACTTGTCCTCCATCTAATGGGAACACAGGCAGTAAATTGATAATTCCCCAACAGATATTAACCCAGAGTATGGAACTAAATACTGTATAATGCCAATAGGAGGAAAATTGCAAGTGTGGGAAGGGGATAAATGCAAACCATTGTAAGCTCAACTCTCCACCCATTTCCACTCCTACCAGGATTGCAACAGCAGCCAGGAAAAAACCTGCAAACGGGCCCGCAAGTGATATCGCAATATTTTTGTAAGGGGTGGTATTTTTCCCATGCAGAGGAATCGCAAGGCCACCCATCGTATATAAAACGATATGGGATTGGATACCATAGACACGCATTACCAGAGAATGTCCCAATTCATGCACCAATATTGAAACAAATAGTATCGAAACCCAAACCAAAGCATAATCTAACCCTCTTGCGGAACCAAAGAAAATGCCTAAAGCCCAAAACATAGGATGAACTCTTATAGGAATTCCAAATAGGGAAAATTTAAGGTCATAGCGCGTTGCATCCGGTTCAAAAAACATACCAATTACCTCTTTTCTTTGTTGAACCCTGCACCGGCTCAAATAACAAAACCTATGGAAAAATAAAGTCTGAATAAAACACCTGTCAAACAATTTTGGAATTTAAAAAATGGAATCTTCCTGCTTGATCTCATATATCTAGTAACCAGTTAAAAACATTGCTGTATTTTCTTATTTAAATCAAATTATCTGTGATATTGATACAACAATCAGTGTTCTTGCGATTGACTTTTGAAATAAATAAGGCTATATTTCTATCATAAGCAAGTTTACATATAAAAAATAACAGAGGAAAAAAATATGAGTCAAACAGTTTTAATCACAGGAGCAAGTACCGGTATCGGCAGATCAACAGCAATGTATTTCCAGGAGAAGGGATGGAATGTTATAGCAACTATGCGAACTCCTGAAAAAGAAGAAGAATTACAAAAACTTGCAAATGTCCTGATTGCAAAATTAGACGTTACCGATTTGGATTCTATTGATAAGGCAATTCAGTTAGGAATAGAAAAGTTTGGTAAAATTGATGCACTGGTGAATAATGCCGGTTATGGTGCCTATGGCCCTTTAGAAGCCTTTCCAAGAGAAAATATTGTTCGTCAATTCAATACGAATGTCATCGGTTTACTCGATGTAACAAGAGCCATTCTACCACATTTTAGAAAAAATAAAAGTGGGATCATTGTCAATATATCTTCCATAGGTGGTAAAATGACCTTTCCCCTTGGTTCTTTGTACCATGGGACAAAATTTGCTGTAGAAGGGATTTCAGAAGCATTGAACTATGAGTTAGAACAGATTGGTTGCCGTGTAAAAATTGTAGAACCAGGTGCCATCGCAACTGATTTTGCTAGCCGTTCTTTTGATTTCAGCAATGATGAAAGCCTCGTGGAATACCAAGAAACAGTAAATAAACTCATGACAGGGTTTCAACAGGCATTGAATAAAACATCCGAACCTATCGTTGTTGCAAAAGTGATATATGAAGCAATTACAGATGGAAGCAGTAAATTGAGATATGAAGCAGGTGACGATGCAGTGGAATTGATGGCAAATAGAAAAAAATTGGATGATGACTCCTTTATTGGCAATATCAAATCAATGTTCGGTTTATAAGAGTTTTTAAAAAGGAGGCAAAAAAATAATCATTGCTTATTAGTAAGAAACTGGAAAAGATGAAACCATAGTACATGATTTTTACAATAAGAGCCTGTATTAAAACACATCCACAGGCTCTTGTAGCTTACCTTCTATGTAAGAATACTCAATACTTAATAATAAAATTCACTACAAACTGCTTACCTCTTGTCTCACTTCCCGTTCGAGGAGTTCCGTTGCTCCCATCAGAGATAAAACCTAAAGTTTTTACCCTATCGGAAAAAGTATCTGTATTTGCTATTGGACCACCGCTGTATGTAAATCCACCTGTGCCACCTGTCACAGTACTAATCAAATATTCTGGATTCGCATTCACCACATATTTTTCAAACCCTTGTAGCTGATCGTTTTGGTAGGTTCCAAAAGTCTTTGGGTTGTGTTGTGTATATGCATAAGTGGAAGTACCTGCCCCAATGGCTGCTGCTTCTCGACAGTCTGGTAAATTAAATGTTGTACTACCATCGCCACTTCCCCAAGTGGTACCAAGCAATGCGAACAATGCTGGATAATCAGTACGAGAAATCGTACCACCATTGCAATGAAAGTATCCAGTAGGAGGTGTACTCACATCACCAGTATAAGGTAATATCGTTCCCACTGGCACTATATTCGTAATAGATGTAAGATTTGTTTGGACCTCTGTATTCAAACCTTCTATTGCTGTCTTCAAAGTTGCAAAGTTTGCATTGATCTGTGAAGAACTCACGCTACTACCAGAAGTGAATGTGTTCAAAGTCCCAACGGTAACGGCAAAAGCATAACTTAACAGAATTCCAAAACCAAAGCACATACCTGCCAACAACCAATTTCTCATTTTCAATAACAACTGTTGCATAAAAAACCTCTATGCTATCATAAGCAAAAATTAAATATCGGAGTTGTTTATTTTTACTTACCTAATCTTGCAATAGTTGCTCAATCTGCCGGTATTCTTTCCTCTGAGCCATTTCTTTAGCTGTCGTTCCATATTTATCTTTCTGATTCTTATCCACACCATTCTTCAACAGTATTTCTGCTACCTTTAGCTTCTGCTGTTCTGTTCCCTTGTAATAGACCAGTAAGTAGTGTAGAGGAGTTCTACTATCCTCATCACTAGTTGTAAAATCGGCCTTTTTCTCTGCAAAAAACTCCACCAAACCTACATCTAAATCTTCTACTGCTCGTGAGAGAGGAGTTCGACCATATTGGTCCAGATCATTGATACTAAGTCCTTTTTGCAAGAGTACGGTAATGATCTCTGCTTTTTCTTTGGGCGTATTAATTCCCATTAACGTGTGATGGATCAAACTTCCCTTGTATATATTCTCCCTGACTTTCCAATCAACTGGATGCTTAAGTAACTCTTGCAAGACTTCTGCGTTGGAAGAATAGCATGCCAAGAGGATTGGTAAATTTGCCTTGCCAAACGAATCCATCCTTGCATTTGGGTCAGCACCCAAGGACAAAAAATAACGGACACCTTCTACTTGTTTAAAGCGTATACTCTGCATAAAGAATTTTTGGATTTTCTCATTGTCATCAGGATTTTTGGCAAAATGCTGTTTTACAGTTTGCAGATCCCCTCTATTTACAGCACGAGACAAATCATCATTTTGTACAGTTATCTGAATGAAGCCAGCTACTGCTGCAGCGATAGAAGTAAAAAACAATAGAAAAGCTAATGTAGCTTTCCCCTTATTGGCTCGGATCTTAGCCAATACTTTCTCATTGGAAAAGGAAAAACCAACCACAGCAAAGACCAAACCAATGACCGCAAAAGCTATAGCGCTACCCCAATCATTCGGTAATTCTTCGCCCTCGATGCCCAAACCTAGGTCGAAAATGGCATTCAGACCTGTAAGAAACGCAGCGAATTCTATACCTAATCCAACTAAATACAAAATACTAAAAAAAAGATTCATTTCCTTTCCCCAGGGCTAGTATATTTTTTCTTTTTCGATTGAACTTCTATTTTCCATTGTTTTTATTTTGCTATGAAGTTTCAATTAGATACCCCAGTAGCTGAAAAAATTGACCAAGCCTGTGACTTTTTAGAGCAAATCGATACAAAGGGCTTTTACAGCAAAGTCACTGTCGAAAGACCCTGGTCAAGTGAGAATAACGTACTTTCGGGTGAATTTTCTGAACCGGTACCATTACGCTGGTTTTTACAAAGAGAGTTTTCCTATCTTTTGGAAAAAGGGGCTATCTTAACTTTAGAAGATTCACGCCCAAAACTGCAATTGCGCGACTCACAGCTATTCCAAAGCATCAACGAAGACTCCTGGGATTTTCGGCAAAAGAAACTCTTTCTATTCAAACCGGAGAGAATCGACCTATCGATAAACCGTCTAGCACATTACACGGGTACAGAAGCGCAACATTTTCAAAAATACATTTTATTTACAAATTACCAAATGCATACAGAAGTATTCTTAGAAATGTTTCCAGACTGTATCCAACCCAAATCCACAAATGTGCAGATGCCTGCCTACCACCACATTGCCAAAAACCATTGTGGTGTAAGCCTGATCAATATGGGGGTGGGTCCTGCAAACGCAAAAACGATCACAGACCACATCGCAGTGTTACGCCCCGATTTGATGATCATGCTGGGACATTGTGGTGGTTTGCGCAACCACCAAGAGATTGGTGACTTCGTTATGGCATCCTCCTACATGCGGGATGACAGGGTCTTAGACGAAATCCTCCCACCAAATATCCCGATCGCTTCTAACTTCTTTTTGAATCTGATCCTACGTGGGAATTTAGAAAAAGAGGGCATTGCCTTTCGCAGTGGAACTGTCTATACTACAATCAATCGTAACTGGGAGTTTAACCAAGAGAAAGCTCTCAAGGACATTTTCCTCAGTAGAGCGATTGCAGTGGATATGGAGTCTGCTACAATTGCAGCAAATGGCTTTCGCTATCGAATCCCTAGTGCAACCTTGTTGTGCATTAGCGATAAACCCCTGCACGCAAAAATCAAGCTTTCCAAAGAGGCAAAGCAGTTCTATTCACACTCAAAGAAAAACCATCTAAAAATAGCGATCGATACCATCCAAGAAGTTGCACAAAAGTTTCCCTATGGTTTGCCAAATGATGAACTACGTGCATTCAATGAGCCTTTGATGGGAGGAAATTTATAAAGAGAGAAGAAGGTACACAAATCCGTGTACCTTATCTGTGAGTTGGTTTATTCGTTAATGTTTTTGATGGAATTTACTACATTGATGTAGTTTCTATGGATTCCACCTTCAACAATTTTATCTAGAGTACGGACAGCGTGCTCTAATTTTTTGCGGTATTCGCGTAGAACAGAGATTCTTTGCTCAGGCTCGATAATATTCTTTGCATCAAACTCGGCAACAGCAGGCTTTTGCGAGTCAGGAGTAAAAGTAGTAATTTTTAACTTCACGCTATCTCCTGTACCTTTTGCTGAAATTTCGCGGATTCGTAAAACTCTCTCATAGGTAGCTCCCAAACGTCCACTTCTCTCTGTAAAAGCGACTGAATTATCTTCCATATTTACAGTAAAAAACTGGTTAACGACATATCTGTATCTGGAGCCAGGACGAAAGTCACGGTAAGAATCTGTATCTTGTACATATTTATTGTCTTTGATACGATGGGGTTTGAATTTTTTAATGTATGGGATTAGCTTTTGCAGTTTTGCTTGGTAATCCTTGATCTGCTCATCCAGCATTTTGATATCTTCTTCTTGCTCTTTTTGAGCTTCTTTAGAGGATAAAGTTCTTTGTTTTACAGTACCATCTTCATTCAAATCAGCAGTGTAAGAAGTACTTTTATCGCCCCCACCAGCTGAAGATGTATCATCAGCAGCGTCTTGGGCATAAGCGAAACTACTAAATAAGAATAGTCCTAATACAAGATATTTTAATTTCATATTGCCAACACTTCCTTACAATTATATTCGGTATTCCGTTTGTAAAAATTCTTTTATTTTATTTAGAATTCCAGTATTTTTTACAAGCTATTTTCTCAGGTGGATCTCACAAGGAAATTATCATGAATCGCTTTTTAAAAACTGCTCTCTACGCAGTAGCCTTTTTTTCAGTCTTAGGTATAACCCTTGTATACTTCACTATCGCAAGCAATACGAGCTACCAGAAAGACTGGAACTCACTCAAGCAGGAGAATACTGGTAAAACACTGTCAGAGTTTATGCTCTTTGGTTTGCCTCCAGCGGCTGAAAGGTTTCTCAAGGGATGGGTTTCCATAGGTACAGAGATTCGCCAAAGCCTATCTTTCTCCATCCAAGGCAAAATTCTACAAGGTAAAAAATGGCAAAGCTATACCGGAGAGCTGCTGGTGACACCATTTCGCGGGTATCTAAAAAGAATGCGCCTTCCCAACGGGATAGCAGAAGAGTTTCTTCGTGATGATAGAGCATACCAGCAATTTCGCGTTTTTGGCGTATTTCCCAGTACAAAGGCCAATGATAAGCAAATTTTGCAAAAGAACTTTCTAAAAATGCTAGCTTTTACAACCTTATATCCGACAAGTTTCTTGCTCCAATCTGGGATTGGCTGGCAGAACATCGGCAACGGTGAAATCCGCTACAAACACCAAAAACAAGTGTACCAGATCATAAGCAAAGAATCCAGCTACCAAATCAAAAAAATAGGGGATAACCTAACCTATCGCTTGGACATCCAGCTTGTAGAAACCCAACAGGGCCTTAAGATTCCCCATAAATTCTCTCTCTCGGCTAATGGAAAAGAAGTGGAACAGTTGGTTGTTCATTTAGTTGAATGATTCAATTTCCAGAAAAGATATTCTCTACCATTTCTCTGCGATATTTATCTTGTAACACCCGCCACTCTGTTTTTTGATTTTTATCCAATGTCTTTACATGCACCTGCAGAGACTGTAAATCTGCATGGATGTTTTCCGAAAGGAGAATGTCCTTCCACAACGATAAAAACCAAATATCTTTGCGTTGTTTGGCCGGACTAGCCTGCAAAACCTCTTTTGCTTTTGTGTATTGACCCAATTCATAGTAAGACTTTGCCAGCATAAAATAACAATCCCCTGGAGTATCCTCTAGCTTTAACAAATTGGCACCAAACATAACTACATCATGCCACTTCGAGAGTTCAAAGGCGATCTTCTGCATAGAGTACAGAGCCTTTGCATCAAAGGCATCCAAAGACAAAACATCATCATAGTAAAGGCTAGCTCGTTGGTAATCGCGGTTTTTGTAAAAAAAGTCACCTATCTCTAGCAGTGCCTGCCTGCTAAAAATGGGGTATTGACGCAGAACATCCATTACCAAAACCCGCTCCTGCTCTCGACCTTCTTTACGAAAATACCCTAAAAAATAGCTAATTTTTCCAGGGTCAGCCTGGCTTACCTGCAAATACCTTCGCACAACCTTGCGAACCCCCGCATATACTTGCATTTGGTAATAGACGTGGATCAAATTCCAATAGGGTACAGGATCAGTCCCCGCAATTTGCAAAGCTCCCCAAAAGTTTTTTTCTGCGGATAAAGAGTCCCCCTGGAACATGTAGGAAACGGCTAGATTGTTCAAATCTCTATACTGAAACGGTCCCGAAGCAACCGTACAGGAAAAAGAAAGTACATCTTCTATTTCCGTAAAGGCAACCTCCTGTTCTTTGTATACTTTCTTAGCTGCAAAGGTAGTTGCTTCAGGAGAAGAACGCGTAAAAAATAACAAATGTTCCTGCTTTTTATACAACCTTTCCGGTTCCGCAGGACGTAGATTCATAGCAGTACAACCCTGCAAAAGCAAAAAAAACAACAAAGAGATGCATATTTGTCTCATCTAAGGACATTGCAAGGTTTCTGCGAGGAAAAACAAGAGTATTCTACAAAAAAAAAGCAATTCTTC
This sequence comes from Spirochaetota bacterium, assembly GCA_039028475.1. Taxonomy (GTDB): domain Bacteria; phylum Spirochaetota; class Leptospiria; order Leptospirales; family Leptospiraceae; genus JBCCIA01. The sequence goes on from JBCCIA010000011.1 coordinate 9,581, forward strand.
CGATATTTTTCCTATAAAGCTAAATTAGAGTAGATGATAAATCATGAAACTAATTTATTGCTACAAAACTTATAAGGTAGGTCAATCAATGAGACAAATCCTATTTTTACTGGGAATCATTAGTCTAATCTCTTGCAGCTCTACAGCAAACCAAGTGCAAAAGGCTGAGAAATCAGACAATACAATCGCAGAAAAGACTGACTCTCAAGAAATCATTGCAAAAAATACGGACACCAACCCTCCCAAACAAGAAAGAACTGCTCAAAAAACAGAACAAGCGACTAAGCCAAAAAATACGCAGAAAAAGTTTGATGAAATAGGGTTTTCCTCTTGGTATGGAGAACAATTCCAAGGAAAAAAAACTGCAAGTGGCGAACCATTTGATAGGTTCCAAATGACAGCAGCGCATAGAACATTGCCCTTTGGTTCTGTTATCAAAGTACACAATTTAGAAAACAATTTAGAAGCTACCTTACGGGTGAATGACAGAGGACCGTTTTCACAAGAAAGACTGATTGATGTCTCTGAAAAAGCTGCTGAAGTCTTAAAATTCAAGGAATCAGGCAAAGCAAAAGTGGGAATTTCCCTAGTCAAAGCAGTTACTGTACAGGAAGGGAAAATGGAAGACAGTCTAGACGACTTCTTAGAGGACGATTTGGGTAGTGAAGAGGACTTCTTAAATGAGATCGACAGTGAAGATGAGCCTAAAAAAACCAATCCTTCCCCTACTAAAAAAGAAGATAGCAAGAAAGCTAAAAAAGACACGTCTCCTACACCAAGTCCCAAAGGAGATAGCAAAATAAACAATGCTAAACCTAAGGGCTACACAGTACAACTAGGATTTTTCAGCCAAAAAGAAAATGCGAATAAATTCAGTGGAATAGCCAAGGCTTACAAACAAAAGCTATTCATTTACCAACGTGGCAAAGCATATGTTGTACAACTGGGAGAGTTTGCGAACAGAAATGATGCAATTTCCTTACAAAAAGATCTAAAAGAAAAGGGTATTCCTTCCTTTGTTCCTTTAAGCAAACCTTAAAATTATAATACCCAATTGTCCTTCTTTTCCAAGGATAATTGGGTTTTCTTACGGTATTTATAAAAATATTCAATTTTTTTAAATAAGTCTTTGCAACGGTGAACAGCCGTCTGTTATAGGGTTCAAGGGGGCTTATGCTTGCTTTGGTTGCTATAACACAAAACTTCTATTTTAACTTTTACTCCTTCGGGGCTCTATTAGTCACCATATACACCCTTTTACTAGCAATGTTCTTTTTGGCAATGCCAAATAAGTCTAAAAGTACGTTTCATTTAGGCATGGCATTTGCTTTCCTCTTTTTCTTTACCTTTGGCTACTTTTTTGCCGCAATTCTATATACCCCCTTTGCAGCCTACCACAGATGGTTAACCGGGGGGTTTATCCTACTCCTCTTAACCCATTTTGGGCAATTCTTCTTCAAGTATCCCAGAGACATAAACCCCAAACTCTCACGCATTACATTCATTTTCTCTTATGTGATAGCGATTCTAGTAAATATAACCTTTTTTCTAGGAACGTACCATTCTGGAAAAAAATACCATTTTACAGGACACTATTGGGACTTTGACGCTCCCAAGCTAAGCGTTTTACTTGCGGTAATCATAGCCCTTTTTTTGATCATGAACTTCATCATTATCCCCATGTGGAAGTTTTTTAACACGCGTGGTCCAGAGAAGTACACAATTTTAAAGATGATGGTTGCTGTTTTGATTGCCGGAACGATACCGAATATTACCAATATCATGAGTCGCGACGGAGCACTACCCCGCTCTACCTACCTATTGTCTCTTGTATTATTTTTTGTGATTGGCTTTTTCTTCGTCGCTATTTTCTATCTCAACTCAACACGCGAAAAAACTACTTTTATGGCTAAGATTGTGGGACTCACTCTAGTCTCTATTCTCTTGGTAATACAGGGTTGGGGCTTCTACATGTTTGTGGAACAGGATGAGGAATATGACACACTGCATATTGAAAAACTGTTGGGTACCATCCGATCGCAAAATTCTACGGGAGACCTTGCGTATATTCTGCGTCTAGATAATATGCAAAACTCCTTTGATACTGTACTGTATCCTAAGTCTCTCCAACTTGATCTAGAACTGGTAGCGATTGACTTTAAAAACACAGTCATTTACGAAACGATTTACAACCTACCTCCAGAAAATTTCCGTGCTTCTTTAAAGGTATATTTACAACAGACCCACAAATATTTTGCAGGATACAAATCTGCTCTATTCGCTTTTCTTCGGCAAAAAAACATGCTCAAAGACAAAACATTAAAAAAAGCTATTTTAGCAAGAGTTCAAACACTCAACCAAGAAGCGTTTGTCCACTCGAACAAAATTGCAGCAATGAGCAAAGATACGTTTTGCCAGAAAGTCCAAAGTTATTTGCAAAAAAATAAATCAATCCAGGCTTTTAAAACATCCATTACCAAAGCTTTGAACCGATGCTACTGGAAACAGACCCCAGAAAATATTTCTCATTATAGGAGACAGGTCTATAAATATCTGAGACATTTTAAACCAGCACTCTCGCGCCATTACCGCAAAAGCCTACACTCCTACCAAAAGCAAAAACACTTCATTTCCTATATATATTTTGATCATTTTGCAGGAACAACTGTAGAGGCAGGCTTCTCGTACACCCATTATCGCCAAATCCAGCATGAAGTCTTTAAAATCCAAGCTCTAATACTCCTCCTGGTGATTCTGTTTATCATTGGGTTTTACCCATTGTTCTTTAAAGGGAGTTTGATCAATCCTTTGAATAACTTGCTACAAGGGGTGCGAAAAGTAAACCAAGGAAACTTGGATCATTCTATCAAAATCAAAATTAACGATGAAATTGGCTTTCTATCCAACTCTTTCAACTCAATGGTTCTCTCCATCAAGGATGCTCGAAAAGAACTACAAAACTATACGGAAAACTTAGAGGGAATGGTCAAAGACCGTACCCAAGAAGTGGAAGAAAGAATGGCCGAAATCAACAAACTAAAAGTCCAGCAGGACGGTGATTATTACCTAACTTCCCTATTGGCAAAACCTCTATTTTATAACGCCAATAAGTCAGAAATGGTAACAACGAACTTTCTAATTCTGCAAAAGAAACAGTTTGAGTTTCGCAATAAGAAAGCGGAATTAGGGGGTGATGTTTGTGTAACCGGCGCCATCCGTTTGGGGACACCCGATAAGTTCTCGCGTTATATTATGGCTATGAATGGAGACGCAATGGGGAAATCCATGCAAGGGGCGGGAGGTTCCCTTGTTATGGGGGTTGTAGTCAATTCGATCATGAAACGTTCCGCTGCCAATGATAGGGTTATGGACCTGTCTGCCGAGAAGTGGCTGCAAAAGACCTATAATGAGATCAACGATGTATTTAAAACCTTCAACGGTACAATGGTTATTTCCTGCGTGATGATGCTAATAGAGGAAGAAACTGGAGAAGTTTTTTATTTCAATGCAGAGCACCCCTTTAGTGTTCTATACCGCAATAGAGAAGCCAGCTTTATCGAAACCGATCTTCGCCTGAGAAAGGTGGGTCTAGACTCAGAAATTCCCTTCGAAGTATTCAAGTTCCAGCTCATTCCTGGAGACGTTGTTATCTTAGGCTCGGATGGTAGGGACGATATTGACCTAACGCCAGAAGAACCAATACGAACGATCAACGAGGATGAGACCTTATTTCTCATGCACGTACGAAAAGGAAAGGGGCAATTGGACAAGATTTACCAATCCGTTACCCAAATGGGGAACCTGATCGATGATTTATCGCTTTTGCGTATCAGCTTTCAAGAACAAGAAGCTCCTATTCCAGAGGATCCAGAGCAGGATGAAATTGAGCCAGCCAACAATATTGATTATATAATCAATCGGAGCAAAGCCCTATTGGCAGAGGGAAAATTAGACAATGCAAAAATACTTTTAGATATGGCCTATGAAAAAAAGCACGAAAATCCGCGTTTGGACAAACTGTACGGCCTCCTATGTTTTAAAATGAAAAACTACGAAACGGCTGCTGAGGCTTTGGAAAAATACCTGAGTACCGATGAATCACATATAGATTTGTGGTATTACCTAGCCTTATCACAGAAAAAATTAGGTAGGTACAACTCAGCTCTAAGCTGCTGTCAAAAAATCCAAAGCCTAGACCCAGAAAACCTTATGAATCTAGTCAACTATGCAGACATTCATAGGCTTCTAGGCCACAAAGAAAAAGCCCTAGAACTCGCAGAAAGTGTTTTACAAAAAGACAAAACCCATGAAAATGCACAAAAAATCATTTCCAGAATCCAAATGACTTCTTAAAATATGCAAAACTTTTTTTTTCAATTGTTATTGTTTATATAAGTAGCTAGTATTACTTTACTATATTTTATCGTCAGATGAAAAGAGGGAAAAGCATGAAGAGAACATTATTATTTTTAACGGTATTACTTTTATTGATGGGTTGCAACTCCAATTCAAATAGCAGCAACGATGCGATTCGTTTGCTTGCCTTACAGCAACCTGACTCTACTGTCCAACCAACCCTTTCCATTAAAGGTAAATTGACAGATTCTAGTGGAAATGCCATTTCAGGGGCTACCTTGAGTACAGGCTTGAGTACGTCACTTTCGACAAGAGGTATTTCCTCTCGTTCTTCCAGTACGACCACAACTGATAGCAGCGGTTCCTACAATTTAAACCTGTCTACTGGCAATTATACAATTTCTGTGACCAGCTCTACTGGTGAAGATTTAGGCGATATGACCTATACCCTAAATAATGTCACTGACACTCCTACAGCTTCGGTAAACTCTACTCAGTTTTCCAACGCCATCACTCTTGTAATTACTGTAAACTCCTCTTTGCCCGAACCAGCTTCTCTGAGTTTTACCGATACAGATACAACCAGTGGTAGTATTGGTGGTACACTCACTATCGAAAAAGCAAGTGATGAAAGTGCTATTCAAAGTTATGCACTCTTCTGGGCAGATTCAAACCAACAAGCAATTAGCGAAATGGCTGTTTTTGATGTGACTGGAAATAAAATCATTTACATTATTTCATCTGGGACAACAATTACTACTGATGCTGTATACCTGCAAGTTCGTTCTAAGAACTCGAGTGGAGAATATTCCTCCAGTGGTATTAATATAGCAATCAACGATAGTAAGTAGTTCTAAATGAAAAAATTTACATATTATTTTTTAATATTTCTCAGTATTTCTTCCATTTTCCCTGACTCATACCACAATTTGAATGGTTTAGTCGGGGAAAGAGCTGCTGGTTTGGGGGGTGCTTACACTGCAATTTCCGATGACCCTTCTGGAACCTTCTACAATCCAGCCGGAATCGCCTTTGCGTACGATAACTTTATCTCCATTTCTGCCAATACCTACACCGAAACTGAAAAGAGGTACCAAAATGTCTTTGGTCCAGGGCAAGATTACGTACGGAAATCAAGTGGTTTCAACCCCAACTTTATTGGTACGGTAAAATCTTTCACCGATAAACTGAAGATGGGATTTTCTATCATCAGCCCAGTCAGCGAGAGCTTTGACCAAGCTGATAGATTTTACTACCCAACGACTCGTTCCTCCCTCTCCAGCTATAGAATCGATTATACGGAAAATAATGATTTGTTTCAAATTGGTGGAACGCTTGGATATATTTTAAGTGACAAACTCTCCATAGGTGGTTCTCTTTTTTATTTTAATGATTCCACTAAAATTATTTCCAATCAAATTGTAGAAGGTCAGGATGGTAGTTTCAACCATATAAGCCTGGAAGATCGTAGGAAAACTTTAGGGATTATCCCTGCTCTGGGTGTCCAGTACATGCCAACCGAAAAAGTATCACTTGGTTTAGCTATCAAGCGTACCGTCCCCCTTTCTGGGATTCGTGCTGTAAGTGGCTTCACGTCGGCGGAAGATACAACAACTTATTCAGAAACAACCAGCTTTCTCAACTCTCACAATCGTTCCGCTTCTATCAATAATAACCAAATTTTTGTCGGGGCTCCTGAGTCAGGTGATGTTCCTGAAGTAAATGAGATTCGTACAGGAGTCGCTTTTTTTGCCAATAAGCTGTCTCTATTTAGCTTCGATCTAATATACACGGAAGGCTTTACCAAAAAGCTAAGTAGAAACACTGTAGAACTACGCAGTTCTTCTCTAACAATCCAAGACAGTACAGACCCCTACCTGCAAAGAGAACCTACTCTAAACTATGCATTTGGCTTTGAATACTACATTCTCGACTCCTTAGCCATGCGTGTAGGAGCCTATACAAATTTCTCTAACAATGAAAAGATCGATTGGACTACAGCAGCTGTTGACCTCTACCTACGTGAAACAGGCCGTAACTCTGTTAGTCTGGGATCCAACGTTACCTACCTTCCTGATGCGATCCAAGCAAAAGTTCGTTTTGAAGATGTGGACACGCAAGGGTACACTTTGGGTTTTGGCTGGGAAACGTCTCGCTCTTCCATCTCACTCACTTATATTTACGAGTATGGCAAAGGAATTGCCCAAATAGACAGTTCACAACTGCCACAATCGCTAATTTATCGCAATTCTTCTATCTACTTAGTAGCAAGTTCACATAATTAATTAGCCAATTGCCCTAAGGTGAGATACCACTCGCCTTAGGAAGTTGGGTGTAGGGTACGAACGATATCCATAACAGCACCCAAATTTGCCTTACAGGAAATAATCTCATTCGCATGGCGTGATTGTACCTCAGCCAATGCTTTTTGGTGGTATTTTACCTTAAATTCGGTAAACTTCAAACCATTGGCAGTAGAAATTACAATAACCTTTTGCCCTTTTTGGATAGTACCCTTATCTATCAATTTGAGCATAGCAGCAAGAGCTACACCCGTATGCGGGTCGTTGTACATCCCATAGAGATCACCACGAGCACTGGCATCCGCGAGCTCTTCTTCGGAAGCGTCAGCTACAACTCCTTGAAATTGCTGCAAGGTTTTGATTGCCTTTCGAATGGAAACCGGGTTGCCAATTTGAATGGCCGATGCTAGAGTAGGAGATGCCTCAACCGATTCAAACTCAGCAAAATCTTTTAGAAACGAACGATAGAGAGGATTCGCATTTTCCGCCTGCGCAAGAGCAATTCTAGGTAGCTTTTCGATAAGTCCCATCTCTTTAAGCATTAAAAATCCATTGCCCAAAGCCGAAACATTCCCTAAATTTCCTCCAGGAATGACTATCCAATCCGGTATCTGCCACCCAAATTGTTGGGCAATTTCAAAAGAAATGGTTTTTTGACCTTCTATCCGCAAAGAATTCATAGAGTTTGCAAGATATACATTTTCCTGTTGTGTCACCTCTTGGACAATTTTCATGCAACCATCAAAATCAGTATCCAAAGAGATTACCTTCGCACCATTCGAAACAGGTTGGATCAACTGAGCAGTCGATACTTTATTTTCTGGTAAAAAAACGATGGAAGGGATACCTGCTTTTGCCGCATACGCAGCCAGAGCCGCAGAAGTGTCACCGGTACTGGCACAAGCAATTGCTCGTATGGATTGTCCTTGCGAAATCATCTGCTTGACTTGGCTAACAAGTACTGTCATTCCTAAATCTTTGAAAGAACCTGTATGCGACACACCGCATTGCTTGATATGCAAACTTTCTAGACCCAATTCTTTTGCAAATCCACCAGCATCCAACAAATGCGTCCGCCCTTCTCCCATACTGACAATATTTTCAAGCGAAATCTGTGGCAATACCCATTCTCTTTTATTCCAAACACCAGAAGTATTGGGAAACTCAATAGAACCCAGCCTAGCATCAAAGCATTGCTTCCATTCTTCTGGTGAATACTTCTTTAAGGCATCGGTATCATGTACAACCTCCAATAAGTCATCACAACTTTCACAGCGATAAACAATCTGGTCCAGTTCGTATGTTTCAGGATAGTCTGGGTTAAAACATCTAAAATGAGCACGAAAATTGGTATCTTTTTGTACTAGGTCCATGCTAAGACTAGTGCCAGGATGAGTTTTCCACGTCATTCAAAAACCAGTAAAACAGTAACTTTTTTCTACTCGTCTCGTAGTCTTTGTAATTGACTCAAAATCCGCCTAAAATAAAAGGTTGAATATCCAATCGAAAGGTCAAAATTATGATTATAGCTAGAAGTCCACTTAGAATTTCTCTAGGCGGAGGGGGAACTGATCTCGCTTCCTACTACCAAGAACACGAAGGCTTCTTAATAGCCGCTGCGATCAATAAGTACATCTATATTACCATCCACGAAACCTTCCAAAACGAATTTATTATCAAGTATTCTAAATTGGAACGAACCGATTCTTGGGAAAAAATCCAACACCCTATAATCCGAGAAGCCTTACAATTGACAAAACATACAACTCCCGATATTGAAATTACCAGTATGGCTGATATACCCGCAGGTACGGGACTTGGTTCTTCCGGTAGCTTTACAACGTCTCTACTGAGAGCCTTGCATGCTCATAAAAAAAACCTAGTGCACCCCGAAGAACTAGCGGAACAAGCCTGTCATATAGAAATAGATTTACTAGGAGAGCCAATTGGCAAACAGGACCAATACATAGCGTCTTATGGTGGTATTACCTGTTTTGAATTCCAAAAAGATGGCAAGGTCAACGCCTACCCTCTGAAAGTCAGTGAAGAAACTTTGCACAAATTAGAGGACAACCTACTCCTCTTCTTTACCGGTTATTCGCGTTCAGCCTCCAGTATACTCAAAGAACAAGATGACCAGAGCAAGAAGAAGAATACAAGTATGATAGAAAATCTCCACTTTGTCAAAGACATTGGTTTTAAGAGCAAGGCAGCTTTTGAAAATGGGGACTTAGAGGAATTTGCCAGGTTGATGGATCTGCACTGGCAGAGAAAGAAAGAACGCTCTAGCAATATGTCCAACCAACACATCAATGAGTGGTATGATATCGCCATGCAAAATGGAGCCTTAGGTGGGAAATTGATTGGAGCTGGTGGTGGTGGTTTTTTGATGTTTTATGCAAATGATAAGGACAAATTACGCAATACAATGAAAGAGCTAGGACTCAAAGAAGTACGCTTTCATTTTGACTTTGAAGGATCGAAAATTCTAGTTTCTTAATATTAAGAAGCCTACCTATTAACTTCTAAGAATGCAGTATTTGTATCGTTGGATTTATAAGTACTATACATACCAAAGGTACAAGTACCTAAAGGATATAGCCAACCTTAAAGAAAGAAAGGTAGATTTAGGAGGACACCACTTCTCGGTTTTTTATAGACTAGGCAGCGGTTCTCCCATCCTTTTTCTACACGGTTTATTAGATGCTTGCTATGGTTTTCGCCGTTTGCTCTCCCACTTAGAAGTTACCAATCCTATTTATTTGATGGATATACCCGGCTTCGGCAAAAGCAAGGTTCCACCGATGAAATACCTCTATCAAATTCCTATTTTTGCTGATTTGATATATGCGACCATCCAAGAGCTTGGTTTGAAACATATCACTTTGCTGGGACATTCTATGGGTGGTCTTATTGCACAACATATTTGTTTGCGTGACAATACACAAAGTATCCAGAAATTAATCTTAGTAGCATCTGGGGGAACGCCTCATCCAGAACGGGATAAAATGCGAGACATTCTCTTCCCACAAACAGAAGAAAATGTTATCCGTTTGTTAGATTACTTATTTTACCAAGATGTACCACAACCGAATGGCTTGGAAAAAAAAATACTTATGCAAGCCTGGAATTCCTTTGGCTACCAATCTTTGACAGCAAATACGCTCGCTGATGAAAAAAAAGTTTTTATTGGCAACAAAGCAAGTATGATACAAGTCCCTACATTAATTCTGGCAGGTGAGCATGATGAAATCACAAGTCCCGTTATGATGCAAGAAATGAAAGCATACATACCCAATAGTACTATGAAGCTCATTCCCAAAGCCAAACATGCGATCCATATTGAGCAGCCCAAATTATTGGCCGAAGAAATCATTCGCTTTCTTTAATCATAGATATAAAAGAAAAATATTTTTTTATTTACAATATATTTTGAAGATATGTATCCTTACCATAGGTTAAGTTATGTCAGTGATTGCAGGATTAGATACTAGTAAGGGAGATCATTCAGAAGATATTGATTTATTAACCTTTTTTGAAGCACATATTTGTCCTGTTTCTTTATCTGTATACCACAAGATTCTTGAAAAGGAAAATACAAACAAAAACAAATATACCTTCCACAAGAATCCCTTCCTATTTTTTCAAACAGTCTTGATTTAGCAAAAATTTGGCAATGAAATACAATACTAAGCAGATCGGTCTTAAGAAGGGCAGGGATATAAGAACCTGTCTTAAAACGCTACTACAGGCTCTTGCAGCTTGCTTTTGGTTAAAGAATATACTTATTTTCAGACACACTTTAAAAGAATTATTTTGACCAGAGATGGCTACATACACAAAAATAGACACAAAAGCAGCTAATACAATCTGCAATTCTTATGATATGCAAGTAACGGATTGTATCGCAATAGCAGGTGGGCTTGCCAATAGCAACTACCACCTCTATACGAGCACAGGAGAATATGTCCTTACTGTAGCAGAAGAAAAGTCATGGAAAGAAATAGAACGCCTAGTCTCTCTACTAGAATACCTGCAGACTCACCAGTTCCCATCCTCGCAAGTCTGTTACAGCAAAAACAGAGAAACCACACTAGAATATTTAGGAAAACCTATATTTCTTAAGAAGTGGATAGCGGGAAATATATACCAAGAGCTGACTCCAGAAATGCTAAAAGAACTGGGAAGGCATATAGGTAAATTGCACAAAATACCTTGTCCTCCTTACATACAGCAACAGCATTCCTACAGCTTACCCTTTTTCGCTAACTTAGAAAAAAAAGTTGCAAATTCAGAATACAGAACCTGGTTACAGACACAAGTATCTAGACTAACGAAATCTTATCCAAAACAGATGCCACAAGGCCTTCTCCACGGAGATATTTTTTTTGACAACGTAATTTTTCAAAAAGAGAGATTGCAAGCTATTATCGACTTTGAAGAAACCTGCTGCGATGCCTTCGCTTTTGACTTAGGGATGGGCATTTTAGGACTCTGCCAAAAACAAGAGACAATTGACACAGCAAAAGCCAAACACCTACTGGGAGGATACGAAACAGAACGTCGCTTAACGGAACTAGAAAAACTATCTCTAGTATTTTTTATTGAGTATTCTGCTACAGCTACATCCTACTGGCGCTACTGCCATTACCACTTGCACAACCCAGCCCCAGAGCAGCATAACAAATATTTAGAAATGGTAGAAATTGCTAAGTCGATCCAAGTATTGGCAAAAGATTGCTTTTTTTGATTGTAATATATACAAAGAAAGTTTTATACTGGCAGAAACCTAGAAGGAGCAAATATGCTAGCGGATTTAAACAAATTCTTAGACCTTTTTTACATACCACGTGAGATACCGCAGTTTTTTGCCAAAAATATTTTAGACCTTATCTATACTATAAACGTTCAGGGAACAGAAAAAGTGCCTCGTACAGGTGGAGCTGTTCTTGTTTGCAATCATACCGATAGCCTTGACATTCCTGTCCAAGGTATATACTTCCCGCGAAAAGTGGTATTTTTAGGAAAAAACGAAATCTTCAACCCACAAGATATGTTCGTACAGTATATAAACTCACCCCAATCTCCCTTTCGCCATTTGCCACTGAATGTTGGCAAACCAATATTGGAAAGTTTGTTGCAAACGCTAGGAGAAAGGCATAAAGAACAAATGAGGCGTTGGGGAGGGATTCCGATTATGAGAAATTTCCAAGGCAATAGTGCCAAAGACGCTGTTGCTTATTATGAAAAAATAGAAAACCAGATGGTAGAAATCATCCGTTCCGGTGAAATTTTATCAATCTTTCCAGAAGGAACGAGAACCTCCAGTGGCGTTATGGGCCCCTTTAAAGCAATGGCTGCCAAAGTGGCGATTCGGGCAAACGTTCCCATCATTCCGTCAGGTATCAGTGGTGCATGGAATATGTCCGAACCAGCAGCATTCCTTTCCGGAGAAGCCTTCCGTACAAAAATATCTTACAATATAGGCAACCCAATTCCTCCAGAACAATTTCCGCAAGCTAGTGAGAAAAAAGCCGCAAAATTGCTCACAGAAGAATTAGAAAAAAGGGTGTATTACCTAGCAACGAGCCCGGATGAACGCAACCAATCCAGACGTTTTGCCACTGTGCTATAAGCTCAGTTCTAACCCTTAATTAAATAGACGGTATATATGAAACTATTGATTGTTGATGACTCTGAAATGATGCGAGAGATCATCAAACAGACGGTTGAAACGAACATTCCAGGAAAAGAAATCACTTTTTTTGAAGCTGAAAATGGTCAAATCGCCTTAGATATTTTAAAAAACAATACAGTTGAACTTGTATTTTTAGATTGGAGTATGCCCGTCTTAGACGGTTTAACATTTGTCCAAGACGTACGAGGAAGGGGAATCGTAACTCCAATCATTATGATCACCTCTTTGACAGATGAAGATAAAATTATGGCAGCTGGAATGGCAGGAGTCAATAGCTATATCGAAAAGCCTATCAAGGGCGGCAGACTTTGGGAGCAAATTCGGGAATTTATCGAGTAAATATGAAAGTAGAAATACCACTTAGCAATCGTAGTATCGAAGGTTTTTTGTTAGAGAATGCACAAAACTCTCCTGGTGTTATATTCTTGCATGATCTATTTGGTATCCAAGAGTATTGCATGCAAACAGCAGAGGCAATCTATGCAGAAGGTTTTACAGTCCTCGTTCCTGACCTATACTCTGCTTTAGGAGGGATGAAATACTGCATTCAGAATTTCTTCAACCAGTATTTCTTGAGTAACGATGCAAAGAACAACCCTGCGCTAGAAGAAATACACCAAATCATAGATTATTTTCGTGAATTACCATCTGTCGCATCACAACGCTTAGGTATGGTAGGCCAATGTTTGACAGGGGGGTTCATCTTACACGCTTCCATTCGTGAAGAAGTAAAAGCACCCATTGTATTTCACCACTCTTTTGGTTTACAAGGGAGCGGCATGCCTGCTAGCTGCGCTCAGCAAGTTAAAAATAAAATACAAGGACATTTTGTACATTTAGACCTTTTGTGCCCTCCAAGTAGAATAAATAAGCTGCAACAACAATTGGGTGAAAGACTAGAATCAAATTACTATGCTTTACCACATGGAGTCCCACATTTTTTCTTTAAAAATCCAGAAGGAAAAAAAGCGTTTCAACGAATGTTACAATTTATCAAAGACAGCATATAAACTTGCTGTGGTAAAAGGAAAACAAACCAATGACTTTAAAAGTTTTAGTCGCCGAAGATGAACCGGCAGCGATTGACCTCTTAGTAGAACTTATAAATGAAGACAAACGCTTTAAAGTCACAGGTATTGCCAGAGAGGGTTTAGATGTCGTCAAAAAAATAGAAAGCAACAGGTATGATCTTGTGTTTTTGGATATTATGCTTCCCAACATCACTGGAATCGAAGTACTGCAACGGTTGGAAAAAGTTCCATGTGTCATTTTCACGACAGCGTTTAGCGAATATGCAGTAGAAGCATTCGAGCTAGGTGCGATTGATTACATTCTCAAACCTATTGAAAAAAACCGCTTACAAAAAGCCTTAGAACGGGTAGTAGATCTCATTGCCAAGCAAAATAACAAACCCATCAATGATTTAGGAATTTTCGTCCGGACGAAAGCAACACACCTTTTTATGGTTTATGATAAAATCATCTACATTTCATCAGATAGGAAAATATCTCGTTTGCATTTGGAAGGGAAAACTATAGATACAATGCACCTTTTAGGGGATATGGAAGAAAAACTACCCAAGGAAATCTTTGTCCGCATTCATAAGCAATTTATTGTAAATATCAATTATATTTCTCATGTAGAATACTTCATCCATGGCAGATATTCTGCCCATCTAAAAGACTCAGAAGAGAGTGTACTGCCTGTAGGAAGAAAATACAAAGACCTTCTCTTCCCTGATTGATATCAAAACCCTATTCCTGTATTGGATACAAAATGGCAAAAAAACTCCTGTTAGAGAAAAAAAGTATAAAATGCTTGTAGTAAAAGTTTTGTTCAAAAGTCTATTCTACATGTAGCCTTTGCACTTTCATACTAAGGAAAATTTTATGATGCATACAGGAAACAGCAAATCACCACAAATCCCTTTAGGGGAAGATCCTAAGACAAACCAGAAAATCAAAGTGATTCTTGCTGATGATTCTGCGGTCGAAAGGATGCTCCTGAAGAAATTTATTCTCCAAGAAGGATTCGAGGTACTTGCTGAAGCAGACGATGGACAAAAGGTAATCAACCTCTTTAAGTTTTCTCCGCACAAACCACAAATTTTATTCTTAGACCACGATATGCCACGAAAAAACGGCATAGAGGTTATCGAAGAATTAAAAACCCTGGCACCTGGTGTTTTGGTAGTTGTTATTACAAGCCATACCGAGCCAACATTTATCAACCAGCTCTACAAACTACAAATACGGCATATGATCGTCAAACCCATTGAAAAAAAGAAACTCCGCGATAAGCTAGCAAAGATACTAGGCCGAGAAGACGTCCTACCCAAAACGATCACACAAAAAACCGAAAAATATTTGAATCTAAGCCAACTCAAAATCCCTAGCCTACCAACCGTGATCAATAAGGTACTTTTATTCAATGTAGATGATACCGAAAATGGAACAATCGCGATGGAACAGCTCATAGGTCCTGATAAAGGTATTTGTGCCAACATCATCCGAATCTCTAATTCGGCTTTTTATGGCCGCCAAGGAAAAATAAAAACAATCCACGATGCGATTACCCTTATTGGCGTAAAAAACGTTCGAAATATTATCATTTTACAGCATTTCCGCAATGTACAAAAAAACCTCAAAGGGAAATTATTCACCTACTACCTCTTAGAACTTCCTGTCCTCACAGCTTTGGTAGGCTTTGACATTGCTACCCCTTTGCAAAAAAAAGACCTCAGAGAGGAAATCTTCTTACATGCTCTTCTGTACCGAATTGGTATGATGGTTCTTGCCATGAACTTTTCCCGAAGGTATCTAGAAGTACTCAATTCGTACGAAGCAGGCATCAAAAATATCTATGAGATCGAAGAGGAAGAGTTTGGTACAAGCTCAGTAGAAATAGGTAAAAAGGTTTTTGAATTGTGGAAACTGCCAAAACATTTTTTGGAAACAATCCATAAGCAAAAGTTCCATTTGCAGTCAATTTCTGAGGTGAGAGATACGGATAGGATTATTCGCTTATCAGACATCCTCGCCAAAAAAATGAAAGGCCGCTTAATGAACCCTAAAGACGAAGATCTGTTGAATGGCATTTTTGATTTCTACCATGCAGATGAGGACATTAAAGAACTATTTTCTGAAGAATATTACGAAATCATCCAAGACCATCCATTCTTCGAAATGATTGTGGGAGTATGAAACTTCTTTAGTCCCACTTGTACAGTTTCAAACCACCCATGAAAAACAACAAACCGTAAGAAAAGAGAATGCTCGTAGGCAAAAGAATTTGCTGTACACCAAACCCTTCGGTAAAAACTCCACGCAATGCATCGGTAAACAAAGTCAATGGTAGATATTGGATAAAAGGTACCACCCAATCGGGAAAAGAGTGGTAGCTAAAAAATATACCAGATAAGGTCATCATAGGGAAGGTCACCGAATTTACCAAACCATTGGCAACTTGCGTATTGGAAGCCCGTGAAGAAACAAAAACAGCAATTCCTGTAAAGGTAAGATTGCCGACAACAAATAAAATTATGCATGCTAACAAGCTCCCCAGAATCTCCAATTCAAAATACCAATAGGCAAATGCAAGTAAAAGTGAAGTCTCGGCAAAAGTAATGATAAGACGTGTTAGGAAATGGGAGAGCAAAAATTGCCACTTTTTCAAAGGAGTTGCTACGATCCTACGTAGCAACTTTTTCATACGAAATTCAATCAAACTCCAACCAATTCCCCATAAACAAGAATTCATAATTCCTATGGTTATCAAACCAGGTATCAGAAAGTCTATGTACCTTTCTCCTTTTTGGCTAGAAGGCTTGATTTGGCTAGTGCTAGTAGGATTCTGTTCTAATACTAAATAGGTCAGATAGCTTTCCTGGTTATTTGGATCAAAATGGTAAGACAATGCTTGCGTATTTATATTTTGCGTAATATAGAGCTGGATTCTTCCCTGTTTTAAGGCAACCTTAGCTTCTTCTAAAGTAAAAAGAAGCAATTTAAATCGGGACTGACTACTCTTGGCAAAGCGCTTTTGTATACTTTGTTGAACAGTTAGCTCTTTTCCATTCTTGACAATCCCTACTTTACGAACAATATCTGACTTATGGCTAAATGCAACTCCCAAAATCCACGCCATGAGCAAAGGAAAACCAAATGCCCAAAACAATATACCTGGCTCACGCCAAAACGACTTTAGATGTACCAGTACCAATTGGAACAATGGTTTATTCATCCAATGTCCTCCCTGTCATGGACAGAAACAGATCATCCAAATTTAACTTCCTACACTCTAGCGATTGTAAGGTAACATCACTTTGCTTGGCCAGCTGCAACAATTTTGGCAAACTAAGGGTAATATCTTTCACTAACAATACCTCTTTTGCAGCAGAATCGTTTTGTTTGTACTGCAATACACCTGGAAGAGAAGTTAGCTTCTCTTGTGGCATTTGACGATTCGCTGAAAACTCAATCACCTCATGCATATTGTTTTCTCTGAGTAGTTCTTCCAAGGTTCCCTGGGCTAAAAAAGAACCTTTGTGCATGATCAAAATCCTATCGCATAAATACTCTGCCTCTTCTAAGTAATGCGTTGTGAGAATTAAAGTTGTTTTTTGTGATTTTAACTTAAGAACAATCTCCCAAATATCTCTACGAGCGGCGGGGTCCAAACCAGTTGTCGGCTCATCGAGAATTAGTATTTCGGGGGCATGGGCTAAGGCAATGCAAAGGGCTAATTTTTGCCTCTGTCCACCGGAAAGATTGACAGTATAAGTAGATTTCTTTTCACCTAGGCCAGTTTGCTGTAACAATTCATCGGCTCTTTGTGGGGGTAGATTATAAAAACTGAGAAACAACTCCAAAGTCTCTAAAACGGTGAGTTTGTCGATAAAGTGGGTCTGTTGTAAGGAAAAACCAATTTTTTTTCGCAATTCATTCTCCGCTTCTTGCCAACTCCTACCAAAAAGGGATATACTGCCTGAATCAGGCTTTTGGATACCTTCAATCATCTCCACCAAGGTAGTCTTCCCCGCTCCATTTGGCCCCAAAAGAGCGACGTATTCCCCTCTAAATATCTTTAGACTTACATTATTACTGGCAACAAGACCTTTGAATGTTTTCGTAACACCTTTGAGTTCGATTGCTATGTTTTCTTGTGTCAACGGTATTGATCTCTTTTGCTATTTTGTCCTCCAGAAATATACTCTCCTATTTTAATATTATGGTTTTTTGTAACCCCGAATATAGGTTTATGAGAGTAGTTCTTAAATTCTTGAAAGTTTTCCATACGAAACACCATCCCAGTACTATAATCTTTTAGTTCTCTGACGGAAAGTTCAGGGGACTCATAGATCAAAACAATTTCTTCCCCATTGGGTAGAACACCGATGACTTTGTCATTGCCATTGAAGTTTTGGATTTTTTGCTCAAAAAAGTCTCTCATGCTTCTATCCTCTGCACTAAAACAACGGACTCTGCTATTTTTGAAAGGAATAATTAGACTTGACTAGCAGGAAAATTAAAAAAACATCAAATCGAAGGCCTATATGAATACTAATTTATCAGATCTCCGACAACAAATCGATACACTAGACATAGAAATTATCCACAAAATCCAAGAAAGAGCCAAAGTAGCAGAAAAAATCGGAGAATTAAAACGCGTAAAAGGCGAGCCTATCTACCGGCCTGATAGAGAACAAGAAGTTTACCAAAAGGTCAAAAGACTAAATAAAGGGCTTGGCCCTCTTCCCGATCGTACCCTTAGCTCGATCTATAGAGAGATCATGTCCGGTTCTATTTCCATTGAAAAAGGGCATGTTATTGCTTACCTTGGCCCAGAAGGCTCCTTCTCTCACCAAGCGACTAGAAGAAAATTTGGAGATTCGATAGAGTTGATGGCCCTTAACTCTATTCCAGAAATCTTCCGCTCTGTAGAAGCTGGAAAGGCAGATTATGGTGTAGTACCCATAGAAAACTCTAGCGAAGGACTCGTAGATTCCACTTTAGATACGTTCTTATATTCTGATACCATGATTTACGCAGAAACGTATATGCGTATATCTTTACATCTTCTGGGATTTGAAAGAGATTTTCAAAAAATTAAGACAATTCATGGTATCAAAATAGCTAATTCCCAATGCAAAAATTGGTTGGTTAAAAACTTACCGAATCGGGAAATTATAGAAACATCTTCAACCGCGAAAGCAGCAAAAATTGTATCAGAACAACATAGAAAAGACGGTGTTGCAATAGCTTCTGCCTTGGCGGCGGATATTTATGGTTTGGAAATTCTCTCAGAATCAATTGAGGATATGCCAAATAATTCCACTCGCTTCCTAATTATAGGCAGCGATACCCAATGTGAACCAACGGGGAATGACAAAACTTCTATCATTTTTTCTGTTTCTGACAGACCAGGAAGCCTATACTCTGTTCTTCAACTATTCCACAACCGCAAACTCAACCTGACAAAAATTGAATCTCGTCCTACTCGAAAAAACTCTTGGGAATACAATTTTTTCGTAGATTTTATAGGACACCGCAAAGAACCTAAGATCAGCGAACTCATAGAAGAGCTAAAGGAAAAAACTATGATCCTGAAAATAATGGGTTCCTATCCAATTTCTGAGTCGACTTTTTAAGAAAGTTTCATGAAAAAAGTACTAATATATGGTTTAGGTTTGATGGGAGGGTCAATTGCTCTTACCGCTAAGAAAAAAACTCCAGATTGTACCATCCACGGTTTAACCAAATCAAGCCAAGAAAAAAGACAGGCCATAAAACTTGGCATAGCGAATACAGTTTATACAGAACAAGAGTTTTTACAGCAAAATATTTGGAACAACTATGACCTTATTATCTATTGTTTGCCAGTAAATCTGATTTGCCAAAAAATTAGCGAAATTCCCAATCACTACAGAGGATTTGTAACGGACATAGGTTCTTCTAAAAAGAAAATAGTTGCTGCAATAGAAGAATCTTTTGCAACACAAGAGCACAACTACTATTCCTCGCACCCTATGGCTGGCTCCGAACATACCGGCTGCCAATTCGCCATTGATACCCTTTTCGAAGAAAAACTCTGCATTATGACCCCACCTAAGGGTGTTCGAGAACTTGCCAAAGAAGAAATTACTAAATTTTGGAATCGTTTAGGCATGCAAACGGTAGAGATAAAAACCGAAGCACACGATGAAGTACTAGCTTACCTATCCCACTCCCCGCACATCATTTCTTCTATCCTGGTAAATTGGTCAGAGGAAAACAAAATGGTTCGCAAATACAGCAAAGACTCTCCTTTGCCCCTTACCGGTGGAGGATTCCGCGATATGTCACGAATAGCTGGTTCTAATCCAGAAATGTGGGATGCCATAATCAACTCTAACCAAGAGTCAATCTACGATTCTCTCTTAGATTTCCGTGACAGGCTATCATCTGTAATCCGTTCTTTAGAAAAACAACAACCGGATAAATACTGGCAAAACTTTTTCGCTTCTTCGCAAAAAAAAAGACGAGAAATCTTAAAATTACCCAGTTTTCCACAAAAATAGTACAAGAAAAGAGTCTAATCAAATAGTTTTACTGAGGAGAAAATAATGGATATCCAAGCAACAGACACAAGTTACGCTGCAATTCAAAATTCTGTATATAATTATGCTGGACTAAAAAGTCCAAATGACGATAATAAAGTCAGTGAGGTAGACAACACCAACCCAGTAGAAGAGGTACATGAAGGGTCTTCTGCACTTTTGGTTGATGTGAAAGCATAGCTAGATGGCTCTAACCAAGGAACAAAAGCAAAATTATAATGAGAACTTAAAAGAATTCAAGGCTTATATAGAAGAGCTTCGTAAAGAAGTAAATCTATATAAGTCACAGATGAAACGTAGTAAAACGACGGAATCCTACTACAAAATTGGTTTGGTACTCAACTCCGTTCGTTTTATCTATACCTGTACGGAAATAAACAAATTGTCCCAGCATTTCCTACGCCTAAAAAGTGAAAACTATCTAAACTTAGGACGAAAAGAAATATATAGTGTATTCTCCAAAATGGAAGAGGTAGTAACCATGCACTATGATGGTTCCTTAGCCGAAAATGAAGAGCAGTTGGCAAAAATCACTGCTTTCAACCCCCAACAAAGGTTAAATTTTATCTATGCTTTCAAAGATGCAATTTACCGCATTATCGAAGGCTATGGTGACAATAAGACATCCTCTACGAGTAGATGGCGTTGGAGTTGGCCTGAAATCCACTTCAAACTAGCAGTTCTCTCAAAAAATCTCTTTGATTTCAAAGCATATGAAAGAGAAAGAGACATCAATAACACCTATTACTATGTCCGCAAAGAACACTTTGATCTAATCATAGAGTTTTGTAATGTTGCTGCCCAAGAATACCGCTCTAAGTACGATCTATCCACCAATGACCCCAGCGATCTACGTAAGTCGGTAAGCATGTTAGAAATCACTCGGAAAATCTACCAAATTACTGGTTTTACGGAAGATTTAGGAAAAGTAAAAATCCTAATTGACTCTCTCAATAATAAAATCGACGATATTGAGAAAGGTAAGAAAAAGAAAAAGAGATAATTTATTCTATCCTTTTGAATAACAAAAACAGCTGAGGTTTCTTTGCCATGACTCCCCAACCTAATTCTAATGATGGTTGCATCACTCTTCCACGTGGAGGCTATTTAGTCGATACCAGCGTGGGTTACATCCAATTCGGCTCTCCACCTGAGACCATTAAAGATACCATGAAAATGGAAAAAAGTACCCCACTGACTTTTGTCGTTCCCAATAAGTTCTTCCACATCGATAAGGGGATTAGCACTGCAGAATTAGAGTTTCCGCTATACTTCAATTTCTTCCTTAGACAAAAGCGAACCAAAATTGTTTGTACGGAAAAACAGGTAGAGCAGTTGAAAGTTGTATTAGAGGAGTCTGTCTTTGGCCCCAAGAATATCAACTTGGAAAATGAGTTTATCTATGGCAAGGATACCTATGGATTTCCCGACATGCGAGCTGAAATCGATCATTTCGCTGGGATGAAACAAATGGAAGACCTGGTCGAGTTTGTTACATTCCAAGACAATGAGGTAACGATTGACGAAACAATCAAAATCAAGAAAAACCCAGGTGGTGACTTTGTTGTAGTAGAAGGAGATAAAGAAACAGCTGTACCTGGAGAAGTTGGTTTTAACATCAAATACGATATAGGCGTAAGATTAAAGGAACCGTTCCAAGCACCACTACTAGGCATTACCTGTCTCGGACCATCGCATGGTTTTGATCCCAATGACAACACATCAGGTTTCATTGTATGGCTAAATCATAAAGGAGTTATGGTAGACCCGCCTGTGAACTCCACCGAATGGTTGCGAGAATCGAATGTAAATCCTAAACTCATCAACCACGTCATCCTAACGCATTGCCACGCTGATCATGATGCAGGTACCTTCCAAAAGATCTTAGAAGAGTCTAAAATCACCATTCATGCGACACCAACGGTATTCGAAAGCTTCTTACGCAAATACTGTACATTGACTGAAATCCCTAAAGAAGAAATTGTAAAACTATTCCACTTCCAACCCATTATCATAGGTAAGCCTGTTTATATCAACGGAGCCAGATTTAACTTCTTCTATTCATTACACTCCATTCCAGCTGTAGGTTTCGAGTTCTTTATCCAAGATCAATCCTTTATCTACTCATCCGATCACAAAAATGATCCAGAAACCTTTGACGACCTCTACGCAAAAGGAGTGCTTACCGAATCTCGTTATGAGTTTCTCAAGAATTTTCCTTGGCACCGTGACATTATTTACCATGAAGCAGGTGTTCCTCCTCTGCACACCAAAATTAGTTACCTGTCTAGCTTACCGGAAGAAGTACAGAAAAAGATCACTGTCTATCATATATCCAAAGGTGATATGCCAGAAAACAGCAATATGACACTGGCTAAATTTGGAATTGAAAATACTTTGTATCCCAAAATTACACCACCCAAACATATAGGAGCTTATAATTTACTAGACATCCTTTCACAGATGGATATATTTAGCGGTTTCACTGTTGATAAAGCAAAAGAATTTCTTAGCATTGTCAATGAGGAACAGTATAAACGCGGTGACCAAATTATAAAAAAAGGCACACCAGGTGATAAATTCTACATCATCGCTTCTGGAAATGTAAGTTTTAAAGGCTTGGCACACCAAAAAAGTGGAACCCCAACAAAGCGTTTTGGCACATACGAATATTTTGGAGAGGCATCGGTCATTATGGACATCCCACGCCAATCCGATGTTTTTGCAGAAACAGAAGTGATCGCCCTCACAATCGAGAAGAACAAATTTTTACAGTTTATCCACGGAACTGACATGGTATCTGATTTGCGAAAACTCAATGTCATCCGTGACACAAATAGCTGGCAAACTTTCTCTAATTCCAAGCACTTTAACTCACTCACCAGCTACCAACTGACCCAGTTAGAACTGCTATTAGAGATGGAAACAATCCCAACGGGAGAGTTTCTCATCCGAGAAAATGAAACATTTGAAAAGGTATATATCATTCGTGAAGGAATTGTTGGCGTTTATAAAAACCATTACAAAAAATTAGAATTAGATTCCAATGATATAGAAGAAATTAAAAATTACTTCCAATACATCCAAGACAACCCTACTCTCTCCAAAGTAGACGAAATGGGAGCAGGAGATTTCATTGGTGAAGTTTATAAGATATCTAACGGAATCCCATCTGGATATAGTTTTAAAGCACACACAGACTTGCAGGTATATTCCATTACCAAAGATAAATTGATTGAGTATATCAAAAAGAATCCAGGCGTATATATGCGTATGAAAACTATCTACGCTTAGGATACGTTTTATGAAAAGAAACTTAGCATTCACATCAGAACACGAGGAGTTCCGCGAAATTGCTCACAAATTTTTCACCAGCGAAGTTGTACCCAAACACGAAGAGTGGGAAAAACAAGGGGTCGTCTCCAGGGATGTTTGGCTGAAAGCAGGACAAGCTGGCCTACTCTGTACCGACATCCCAGAAGATGACGGAGGAGCTGGAGCAGACTTTCTCTACAATGTGATTATGATCGAAGAATCGTCTAGAACGGGAAACAGTGGGTTTTTTGCCTCCCTACATAGCGATATTGTAGCTCCGTACCTAGTCGAATATGCCAATGAAGAACAAAAAAAACGTTGGCTTCCAGGTTGCATTTCTGGAGAAAAGATCCTCGCGATAGCGATGACAGAGCCAGATGCAGGTTCCGATCTCAAATCTATTCGAACAACAGCAGAAGATAAAGGCGATCATTATTTAGTCAATGGTTCGAAAACATTTATCAGTAACGGACAACTCGCTGACTTGGTAATTACAGCAGTGAAAACCAGTGAAAAGTCGATGAGCCTGTTGGTGTTAGAAAAAGATATGCCAGGTTTTATCAGAGGCCGGAAATTAGACAAAATTGGCCTCAAGGCGCAAGACACTTCCGAACTACACTTTGAAGATGTAAAGGTTCCTAAGGCAAACCTAATCGGCAAACAAGGTCAGGGTTTTCGCTATATGATGCATAAATTAGCCAGAGAACGTTTGGCACTTGCGATTGCCTCTGTAGAAGCTACTGCTGCAGTACAAAAGATGACCTTGCAGTATATCAAAGACAGACGAGCTTTTAACAACAAGATTGGTAACTTCCAAAATACTAAGTTTAAAATGGCAGAAATGGCAACTGAATTTGAAATGTGTCGGGCCTTTTGTGACAATGCTATCCAAGCTTTTATGGATGGAACTCTAACAACTGCAGAAGCGTCCATGGCTAAATGGTATGCAACAGAGATGCAAAAACGTCATACCGACGAATGCTTACAATTTTTTGGTGGCTATGGCTATATGATGGAATACCCCATTGCCAGAGCCTATCTGGATGCAAGAGTACAAACCATTTATGCAGGTACCACAGAAATTATGAAAGAGATTATAGGTAGAAGTTTGGGTCTATAGTCAATTAACTTCATTGCTATCTATTTTTTGGTATGCTAGCAACGGAACAGCCAGTTTGATCTGCTTCTCTTGTAAAACTTGCAAAATTTTCATATTATTTGCATTTACAGTATCATGGTATTCCTGGAATGGATTTACAAAATAACGAACACGAATTTCAAAACCATTAGGTTTGATTTTGTATAAATGCACCTTGGCCTTTTCCACAAATTGTTTCTCTTGTAAAACTTGTTGGATACTTTCCAATGCAAGTTGTACCTTTTCTGGAGGATTTGTGTGTGAAAGTATGATATCTGCACCATGACGCCTCCTGGGTTTAAAAGCACTTATATTTATAATAGTTTGGTTACCAATAATAGAATTAGGAATCACCAGCATTGTATCTTCATTGGTTTTTACGCGGGTGCTACGCATGCCAATTTTGATCACTTCTCCCCACAGATCCTTTTCTTCGTCTACAACGATAAAATCTCCCACACGAAATGGTTTGTCTGCATAGATGGAAATGCCACCAAACATATGGCTAATGGACTCTCGGGCAGCCATAGCTAGGGCAATTCCTCCGACTCCCAAACCGGCGACCAAAGACATGATATTGTAGCCCGCATTGCTCATGCCAATCATCACACCTAAGGTAATTATAACAATTCGACCTCCAGAGATCACTATGGGAAGAATATGCTTGTCTACATCCGTATCAGACTTTTTTGCAAACTGTTCTAAACTATAGAGAACACCTTTTTCATATACATTAGCCAATGCAAAAGTGATAAGCAAAGAGGTTGTGATGGTAAAAAGTTTTGTCACCCATAGCTGAACCTGTACGGGAATTTTCAAAACGCCGAAGGAAAAATAGACCATCCCTAAAACAAGTACCACAACAACTGGCTTGTATAAAATATTCCATATTGTCTTATTGAGAGAAAATTCCTCGTTTTCTTGCCATTGTTTAGACTTGCTCTGAAAAAACCAATATAGTACTCTACCCAAGAGGAAAGAGATTAAAATAAGTAAGAAAAAGCTGGCAATATGCAGAATGGAATTCCCCAGTATCATATGCGAACTGATTGATTGGTAAATTGTATTTACAACACCCATTGTAGGATCAAATATCGGTAATTCGTTTTGTTAAAATGAATACGCATTTTGTATACCTATTCAGCAATAAGATATAGTTGCCACTAAACTCCGCAAAAAGACTTTTTTTCTTGCATATTATACTGGACAATGTGATAACTATTCAATATTCTGTAGAATTTCAGGTAAGAATGGCTAAACTTTCAACAATTTCTCTATTCCTCTTTCTAATAGCATACCCTAGCCAAACAAAAGCGAACTCTATTGCAAATTATACCAAGGATTTGGATGTTCTCTGGGTAATTTTAGCAGCAGCATTGGTATTCTTCATGCAAGTAGGATTTTTGATGTTAGAAACAGGTTTAGTACGGGCAAAAAATTCCATCAATGTTGCTGTGAAAAACCTCATGGATTATGTTTTAGGAACGATCAGTTTTTTTACTATTGGTTTTGCTCTAATGTTTGGAGCGAGCTACCACGAACTGATTGGTAGCAATCTATTTTTTTTAGAAGGTCTTACGAGTAACAAAGACTTTGCCTTCTTTTTGTTCCAACTCACATTTATGGGTACCGCTGCTACCATTGTTTCTGGAGCGGTTTCCGAAAGAATGCGTTTCAATGCCTATATCATTACAACATTAGTTGTTACCACTTTCATCTACCCCATTTTTGGCCATTGGGCATGGGGAAATGGTTGGTTAGCTAACATTGGCTTTTTGGATTTTGCCGGTTCTACAGTTGTCCATTCTGTAGGTGGCTGGGTAGCTCTTGCAGGTGTCATTGTATTAGGTCCACGATTAGGAAAATTCGATGGTACAGGCAAAGCAAAACAGTTCGATGGTCACAATCTACCCATTGCGGTTGCCGGTACTTTCATCCTTTGGTTTGGTTGGTTTGGCTTCAACGGTGGAACTGCACTCGCCTTCGATGATTCCGTCCCCTACATCATCTTGAATACAACCCTAGCAGCAGCCTCAGGAGGAGCTATCTCCATTATCATCCCCGCGATTCTTGGCAAACAGCAAAAAGTTGAATATATGATCAATGGTGTTTTAGGTGGACTTGTAGGAATTACGGCAGGTTGCGCCTATGTCAAAACAGGCCACTCGCTTATCA
Organism: Spirochaetota bacterium; assembly: GCA_039028475.1. Classification (GTDB taxonomy): domain Bacteria; phylum Spirochaetota; class Leptospiria; order Leptospirales; family Leptospiraceae; genus JBCCIA01. The sequence continues at coordinate 36,163 of JBCCIA010000011.1, forward strand.
TTGGTAGCCTCTCAGGTATGCTAGTAATTTGGATCAGTGACTTAATCGAAAACAAGCTACGCTTAGACGATGTTGTTGGAGCCTATTCGGTGCATGGAGCTTGCGGTATATTGGGTACGGTTATTTTACCTCTGTTTTGCCAAGAAAAGTTTTTACCTACCGTTTCTGGACAAGTACTATCGCGTTGGAGCTTTTTCACAAGCCAGATCATAGGTGTCTTTGCCTGCTTCTTATGGGCATTTGGTTTTGGTCTTATTCTATTCTACGCACTGAACAAACTGATGAAAATTAGAGTTCACCCTGATGAAGAAGAGGTGGGCCTGAACATTGCCGAGCACGGAGCCAAAAGTGCCTGGCTGGATCTCATGAAAGGCTTAGATTCACAAAGCAAAGGGGATTTCACCTTTGAACTTCCCGTAGAGTACGGAACCGAAGCGGGTTCTGCTGCGGCTCTCTTCAACCAGGTCAGCCAAAAGTTGGGAAAACTAATCCACCTAACCAAAGAATCCTCTCTAGATGTTTTCCAAGTAGGAGAAGGGATGCAAGAGAAGGCATTGCAATTGAAACAACTGGCAGAAGAACAACAAAGTCGCGTTGGAAAGTCAAAAGTCTCTTTAACCTCTGTTTCAGATAATATCCAAAATATCAATGCGGAAGCAAGGAAGCAAAAAGATTTATCTGCCCTTGTTTCGCAAGACGTCGCTGAATTGGTACATGACTACGAAGAGATCCAACAGAAGTTACAAACGGCTTACCAACTTTCACAGGATAGCAACTCCTATGTAAATTTAGGAAAGGAGAACATATCTTTGACTGTCGCGAGCACAGAACAAATCAAAAAAAGTTCTCACGCGATTTTATCTATGCTCAAGCAACTCAACCAAATCTCCAACCAATTGAGCATTCTCTCCTTGAATGCTTCCATTGAAGGGGAAAGGCATGGCCAGGACAATGAAGGCTTTATTGTAGTTGCAGAAGAATTTACCAAACTCAGTGAAACAACCATCCGCATCAACCGCGAAATGAAACAGCTCTTTCTCGCTATGGATGAAAATATCCACCAAGGCGCTGCCAACTTACAAAAGACAACCGACAATCTGCAAAATCTTTTTACAGCGATAGAAGAAATTAAAGGGAATCTAGAATCCGTAGAAAAGAGCCGTCAGAGTCATGATAAAATCTTACAACAGATTTCCTCCTCACAAAAGAATGTGGATGGCCTATCCGAACAAATTCTCAACCACGTAGAAGAAACGTTGAAATGCCGTAACCTTCTCACCGATGACGTCAACGATACCATCACCCACACCGAAAAATTTGTAAAAGTAGCCCATACCACAGACTCCTACAGCAACCTGCTGAACGAAAAAGCCAAAAAATTAGAAAAGAGTATTGCCAAGTTTAAACTACCAGATCTCAAGCATGTGAATTAGAGAAATATAACGGTTTGACTCGCAACAAGAAGAAATAGATGGAATCAAAATTTTCTCCAATCTAATCTGGTATGACCAAGAGAAAGATTTTTAAATGCTTGGTCTTACTGAATCCTATACCATACCTAAACTGTAATTTCTATTATCTCAGAATTACCAGGGGAACAAACAGGAGAAGCGGAGAGAATTCGTTTGTTCCAGAAAAAAAATGGGCTGGACAGCTATTTAAAAGAGTCTATAGTAAAGCAGAGGGATATGAAATATGCAATTTTATTGTATCGGGAACAGGTACAGCGGATTGCCAAAGAATTAGGATTAGATATGACAGCAATTGAAGAAAGAGCACGGGAAATAGGATGGATTAGTATTGAAGAAATTGAGAGAGAAAAAGTAAAAATACGGAAATTAGCAGAACTTCGAGAAAAGAGACGGGAAAGACATAATAGCTTGCGGACAGCAATTCGCATGAAGCAAAAAGACTGTGAACTAACTTTTATTTCTGAAATGACTGAGATTCCCACAGTAAAACTGGTGCGTTTTTTTACAAAATTGCGAGAGGTATAAATTGCACATTCGTGAAAATATAGTGTCCCCTCACCTAAGCTCAGGGACTTATTTCTGTTTCCTTTTTAGAACACTTGTTGTTCAAGTTGCATGCGGAGAAATTTGATCTGCTTGTGGACAAAGTTGCGGTAGTGTTCACGTCTTTTGCCAGAGTATCTTTCTGCGTAGTACATCCGATCCACGGCGACTTCCAGCCGGTCTAAAAATCCTGCGTAATCTATTTGTTCCATGGGAACCTCCAATGTTGGTTTTGTAATTGGTTGCCCTGAGAAGAAAGGAGTTGACCGTGTACTGGTTAGTACACAGACTTTTCTTGCGTCCTTGGGCGTGGTTTCTCAGTCCGGAGAAAGTTGGTAGCTCGTAACCGGGCTGAGAGCTTTTCGCTTAAAATAATCTACATGGTAAGTATTTGTTGGTACTTGTGGGTTGTCTATACTTTTTTTATAGTGATTGACAAAAGGTTTATAGGAATGTCTCCTTAAAATAGCCTGAAATTGCCATGAGAATACAGAAAATTATAGTTACTGGTTTATTTGGAATGTTTGACCATTCTATTGAGCTAAACTTGGAAGAACGTCTAACCATTATATATGGTATTAATGGCATTGGTAAAACCATGCTGTTTCGAATACTATCTGAGTTTTTTAATATAAATATTTATGAGTTAAATGAAC
>JBCCIA010000012.1:0-37012 GCA_039028475.1 Spirochaetota bacterium
ATATACCAGAAAAACGGCCAAGCCATAAATCACACCACTAGCTCCGATATGGTTGCTGGAGCGAGCAAATAGCCATACCAGTCCTCCTCCTAAAACCATGATGCATACGATAGCTTGGGTCACAATTTCTTTGGAATAGTTTAGGACAACTAAACTGAGTAAAATAAGTAAAGGCACCGTATTGGAGGCAATATGCCCGAAACTCCCATGCAAAAAGGGAGCAAAGAAGATCCCAAATAGTCCGAAAAATGTGCGTGGTTCAATCCCAAAGTTCTTCAGAAAAGGGAGGATGGAACTCACTATAAAAATCCCCCAAATCAATACAACTGTATAAATCACTGGTTTTAGTTCTTCTACAAGCTTCTTCATAACCTTTAGACTCCTATAACTGGAAAAAATGGCAATGAGAAAGTGTAGGGACGCGGAAAAAGTATCAACCTTCTTTGATGAGTTCTAATAACTCTTGGGCTGATATTTTGCCACTCATGTTGCTGCCCTCCAATAGGCTATCTGCTAGGTCTCTCTTTCGGGAATGCAAACCTACGATTTTCTCTTCGATGGTATCTTTGCTAACCAAGCGGTAGATAGTTACAGGGCGTGTCTGGCCAATGCGGTGTGCTCTATCGGAAGCCTGGTCTTCCACGGCAGGGTTCCACCATGGGTCAAGATGGATGACATAATCTGCGACAGTTAAATTCAAACCAGAACCACCCGCTTTCAGGCTAATCAAAAAGACATCCCCTTCACCAGCTTGGAATGCATCTACACGCTTTTGTCTTTCTTTTGCAGGTGTACTGCCGTCTAAGTATTGGTAAGAAATTTTCTCCTTGTCCAAATGAGTTCTGACAATTTTCAGGTGATCGACAAATTGGCTGAACACCAGGGCTTTGTGCTTATTCTGTAAAAGCTCGTGTAAGATTTCGTCGAACGCAGCTAGCTTGGAACTACTTAGTTTTAGCTTAGGAGCTACCAATTTAGGATGACAACAGGCACGCCTTAGCTTCATAATTTCAGCCAAAATTTCGATGTGCTTTTGTCCTGGTTTGGAGTCCTTCTTACTCAACTTATTGATGGTTTTCAGTCGTAAGGCTTCATAGAAAGCTCTTTCTTCTTTTCCCAATTCAACTTCTAGTAGGATCTCTGTTTTGGGAGGTAATTCTTCCAACACTTCTGTTTTGAGTCTACGCAGTATAAATGGTTGGATCAATTTCTTAAGTCGTTTGCGTGTGTCTTCTTCTCTGTTGCGTTCTATAGGAACGGCATATTTTTCATTGAATTGCTTGAGAGAACCAAAAAGTCCTGGGTTGATAAAGTTAAAAAGACTCCACAGTTCCCCCAAATGGTTTTCGATAGGAGTTCCGGTGGTAACAATTTTAAAGTTTCCTTTTAGCTGATAAGCAGCCTTGGCACGTTTGGAAGAGAAGTTTTTAATTGCCTGTGCTTCGTCGAGTACGATAACTTCAAACCTTTTCTCAGCCAATAGTTCGGCAGTCTTCTCTTGCTGCAACAATCCATAGCTGCAAAGTAATAAGTCAAAAGCCTTTAAGTTAGCAAGTGTTTCCTGCCTATCACCATCACGCAATTCAATGACATTGAGGGAAGGAGCAAAGCGCCAGGCTTCTTTCTGCCAATTCATACATACCGAAGTAGGAGCGACCACCAAGGCAGGCCCTTTGTTGGCATGCTGTAGAATTAATACAAGAGCCTGTATAGTTTTCCCCAAACCCATATCATCTGCGAGGCAGGCTCCAACTCCCCAATGGTGCAAACGTTGCAACCAATTATAACCCTGCATTTGGTAATCCCGTAGTTCTCCTTGGAAGGTTTTGGGAAACTTTGGTTTAAATTTGTCTAAACTTTTTATTTTCTTAAGCTGTTGCTTCCATTCTTTATCGGCTTGGTAGCTACCAGCTTTTTCACTCAGCTCTTCCAATGCCATTCCCGCAAAAGGATGGAATCTTCTGCCATTGTGATTCTTTTCGGTGAACGTTTCTAGGTCTTGTAAATATTCATAGAAGCTATTGGTCAGAGCTAAAAATTCACCATCCTTCATCCTGACAAAACGACCTTCGGAAGTTTCTAATAAGTCCAAAAGGTTTTGCATGTCCAAAAGCAAGCTGTCGTCTATATGTATTTCACCTGATAGTTCAAACCAATCTTCCTGCTTGCGAATCCCTAAGTGCAGGTGTGATGTATGTAAACTTTCTTTGATCTTAAGCTCTTGTCCGTCTGGCCACTCTAATACTACATTTTCTTTAATTGCATCAAACTCCAGCAGAACTTCTAGGCATGTCGTTCGATCCTCTATCACCCACTCGTTATGATTCTTGGTTTCTTGGGCAGCAAAGATAGGGCAAGCATAAAGAATAGAGTTTAGTTTCTCCGTTTCTTCGATAAGGTTGCGTTTTGCTACAACCTGCTCTCTGCCCTCATTGCTAAAGACATGTGCTCCACCTGTTCCAGGGGAAACATACGCTCCGGATTCACCAAAAGGAGCGACCATGATAGAAATACGTAAGCCCTGATGGAAGCGAGACAAAAGAATATGCGGCGTAGAGTCCGAGACTATTTCTTTAGCATTGCTTGTACTGTTGCCACCGATTTCAGAATGGATCACTACTAGCGAGGACAATGATTGGATCGTATGCAAAACCTGATCTTTGGCATGTAAAGGAAAGCTAACTCCTTCTCTGACAATATCTATGATCTTTAAATGTTTCTCGCTTAGATTATAAAATTTGAAGCGTGTCGGAGAGTCTTCTAAAATTTGGATACCTTCTTTTCGCACAAAGTTTTGTAGTAAGCTGATGTGTAAGGTTGCTGTCCCTACAGTGGTAAGAGAAAGTTCTAATTCTCCCTGCTCTAATTCGACAGGCGAATCATTTCTTACGTTAAATACTAAGGGATGTTCTAATAAATAGAGTATAGCTAATGAAGTGTTAATTTCGTAATAGGTATTGGTATAGTAGCGGTTATAGGTTTCTTCCTCATATTCACGAATGCAGGTAAGTACCTTTTTGTCTTGTTCTGTTAAATACGGGTAATTCTCTCTGTCGTAAAAGAGTTTTTTTAAACTGACTGGGCGACCACTGCTCCAGCCTTTTTTACCATATTTTTGTTCTTTGGGGAAAATTTCTACTGAATTGTCTTTTAGATTTACAGATAGCCACCAAGTCATGCGTAAAGAGTTGGGCGTAGTGGCATCTGTTGCTTTAGAATTCTGTACTGTCTTTTTTACAATACTAGACAATGCGTTTAAAGACATTTGCCATTCTTCTAAAGGCTTGATCCAGGTTAGCAGAGGAGGTTTCGAAACTTTGTGGAAATACTGTTTTTGGCTTTGTGAATATTTTTTATTTTTCGACTTTGCTTGTAAGAAAATCTCTGCAATCTCCGCAGCCATCCAAGCGTAGCCGTTTTCTTGGAAACGAGAATACAGCTTTTCCAAATGCTTTTTTCTCTCTCCACTGACATTTTTGTCAAACCAATGCAACGCTAAAATCAGCATCAACTCTTGTAACGGAAAGCGTATTTCCGGAAATTCAGATACTCTAGCAAAGCGAGAAAGTTCTTCTTTATTTCCTTTTTGTGCTCGGATGGTAATTTGCAAAATAGCATAAGAGTTATGGGCAGGATGCAAAGGTTGGAGATATTTGTGCGAAGATATGATTCCATCTATATATCCCATAGCTTGTTGCAAACCTTCTGGTGTATTTCCCTGTAGCAAAGCCAACGTATAAAAAATACCTGCGTCTAGAAAAGTTTGTACAAAGTCTTTCTTGTCTTTTTGATTCACCAAAGGAATATATTTCTCAAACTGCGTTTTTGTCTCTTGTAAGTTGCCTTGTTGGAATAGTAGGATGCTATGTAACAGACTAAACTCAGGCTCAGAGTGTGCATCGATGATCTTTTGTGCTTTTGTCAACTCCCCTTGGTAGAGGTAAATCTCAGCTATGATAAAGTTTAACAGATTCTTTTCTTTTTTGTTGGCAATTTCTATTTCTTTGAGAGTATACTGAAACAGCTCTGCATGGAATTCACCTTTTGCCAGCAAATCTTTTAAACTATGGAATAGAGTCAGAGCTTTTAATCTCTTGTCGTAAGTATCCAAAAACTTAGGATCAAACGGATATAGACAAACCTGAGAAAAAGGAGGCAGATCCAATGAACCAACCTCATAGTTTGTAAACTCTTTCTCTACATTTTTGGTGTCTTTGCCGTAGAAGAAAATGCGAAAGCGAGCTTTATCAAACTCATTCAAATAGTTAAATGTTTCATAAATACTATCATATGTTCGTTGTAAATCTCCCGTGTACCTACGCATTAAACTCTCTGAGTATTCTTGGAAAACGGTAAATTTACTCTTAACGCTAAAGGTGAAATGTTTATTCTGCAAATCAATTACTAAATCCTTAAGAGTGGCAGAGCTAAATGGTTTTCCCTTGGGACTTAAAATTTTCAGTTTCTTTACGACTCTGAGTAAATCTGAGATGGAGATAAGTTTGTGTATAACTGCAAACACTTGTAATACTGCTTGCTCCGATTCCTGTAGTTTTTGGTAAGCGACTTCAAAAGACTTTTCATCGTACTCTCGTATTCTCGTCATTTTATCTCCCCTCGGTTCTTACTTCCTAGTATTTTCTCAGAACTAGAATGTACAGTAAAAAAAAAGATATTATGAGACTTTTAGTGGGTATTGTTAGTAATAAGAACTTGTGAAAATAGTGTAAAAGTTCTTTTCTGTTAGAGTTAGCTACCGACACTCTTGCCAAAGCTCACCAAAGTTTTCACTATATGCGGGCAAGGTCGGGTGAGTAAACTGCGAATATATGCTTTGTGTTCGATACTCCGATTTGTCTTTTTCAAAAATATAGATTTTCTCCGAGTAGGGACATAAGACAAGTCCTAGTTCGGCTCCTGCGGGCATCCAAACTGTCGCCATTTTCTTTAGATCTTTCTCTAAGCCTCTTTTGGCAGAAACAATTTCAACAACGAGGTTGGGGGAAACGGGAATTCTCGCTCGCCATTTTTTTTGCACATCTTTGGGGACTTTCGCATAGGAAATAAATGAGAGATCGGGAATGCGTTTTTGTTTTTTATCTCCAGGTTTTACTTCTAATTCGTATTCGGTAGGATCGGAGTATACATTTCCTGTTTTGTTTTTGCGTGCCCAGATGTATAGGGAGCTTACTAGTGCGGTGGTAAATAGACCTATCATTGCAAAAATACCCATCTTGATGTAAACCTCCTCTGTGTTGGCATATTCAAAGTTTATCTCTGGATTTAACTCTCGTAGAGGTTCAAAATAGGACTCTTGCCAGCCAGGTAACTTGATGCCGAAATATCCGTCTTCTTCAAGGGATTGGCTCAGAACTACGCGGATTGTAGAGCTATTGTGCAACAAGATTTCTAAGTTTTGGTTCTCTCTTTGGATTTCTGGTAGTCGCTTGCGGATATTTTTATATTCCACGGGCAAATGGATGGTATAAAAAAGTGTGTTTTCCTCACGTAGCGTTTGCATCAAAATTCCTTAGGAGACTAAACATAGAATAAGATTGTTTTTCTGCAATTGTTTTTTGGATATTGGATTTAAAATCAGATTAGTTCTTAGGTTCTAAAGATGTCAGTAATAAGAATACTCTACCCACAGAAAAACTCTTGACCCTCAAATGTACCTTGCTATACTATGGTCATGAATTAGTGTCATAGAACACAAAAGCCAAAAGAGCCTTGTATGTGAAAAGCTCTCCGCCCGGTTTAAGACTACCAATCACACCCCGGACGGAGAAACTACTCTTGGAAACGTCGCAAACTTTACCACAAGCTGGGAATGAAGCAGCTCAAACTACTGCGACAAGTGTTAGAGCCAATGGACGGTTAGGGAATCACAAAAACGCACCTGTAGCTTGCCAACGGACTATGGGTGTGCTTACACAGAAAAAATTTTAAGATATGGGTCTTAGTTTTTATCCCCAGCACTTTTGCGATATTGAGTAGGGGTTTGGTTCATGATTTGTTTAAACGCTCGGTTGAAGTGGGGTAGAGATTTATACCCAACGTCCATCGCGATATGAATTACAGGTAGTTCGACATTCTCCTGTAAGAGTTTGCAAGCCTCGGCAATTCGGTAGCGGTTGAGAAAGTCATTGAAATTTTTATAGCCCAAGACCTTGTTGATATAGATCCTCAGCTTATATTCTAGGACACCAGTCTTCTCCGCCAACTTGCGAATCGTCACATCGTCTTCTAAAAAATACTCTTCCTCCTCCATCGTATAACGAATCTTACCCCCAATCTCGTCTGACTCTAGAACTTCTTTTTGTTCTGGCTGAGGTGTCTTCTTTACAATGATATTGACCAAAACATTTTCATTTAAATTTAAAACTGTATAAGAAATATATGTAATAGCTAGCAAAACTAAACTGAATACATACAGGTAGATAGTGTCTGCGGGCAGATGGTTCTTTTGAATGGGCATTATAAAGAAAAAAGAAACAATACTCGAAAAACCAGCGATAAGGATAAAAACTTTACGAGACCGTAACCTTTCCTCTACCAAATCAGCAGAAAAGCCACGTATCGCATTCCACAGGCTAAGTCCAAATAATGCGACATTAAAGCCAACAAAGACACAGTAACGTATAGCGAAAAAGACATTTTGCGTCAGTTCTGATTGGTTCGAAACCCAATGCACTGATAAAACTACAAACAAGGCGGTTGAGAAAATCTTAATCCCATAGATCAACCAATGAAACTTTCTAACTTGGAAATGATCGTTAAAATAGATATTGGAAGTCATCCAAAAGAAAAAAGGACTTCCCGTTTGCAAAACCAGCAAAGGCCAGATAATAAAACGTGGAGCATGAAACTTAACTGCTTCTGGAAAAACAACAAAAGCAGCGATGCTCAAATTATAAAATACCAAGCTGGTAATTTTTTTGCTTCGATACCTTCCCAGTAAAAGTAACAATAATAACAGTAACTGCATCAAAATAGCAGCTTTTATCATTGAAAGAGTAAAAAAGATCATATCTCTTATTCGAAAAAGAGAGCTATAAAAAAAAGCAATAAACATTTCGAAAAACATACAAGATTTTCCTGCCATGAAAAAGCTTGACATTGGAGTTCTGAGTGCCTAAACTCAGCTATATAGCTTACATTAGGATTTATTTTGGTCAAAACAGTCATCCACGCAAATATACCCCTTCCCGTATCGCAAGTTTTTCAACATGTTTCGCAGTTAGAAAACATGGGAGAATACAACAGTTCCATTCTAAGCAGTGAAGTAAAAAGTAGACAACAAGGAGAACCACCGGTTTATCTCATCGACGTAGATATCGGAATCAAGAAGTTCAAAGGGGAATACAAAGTCACTGAACTCATCCCAAATGAAAAGATAGTGGCAAACTGTACACTAAGTGACATGAAGTTCACCGATACCTATATTTTCCGAGAAGAAAAGGGAGGTACCTACTTCGAGATTACAGATATTACCGAACTAAAAGGGCTTCTTGCGCTGAGTGAATTTTTACTAGGTCCTATTATGAAAACCCAAATGAATGGCAATTTGAAAAACTTACTAAAGATTTTACTTCGACAAGAGGGGTGATAAGAGTTCCTCTCTTATGTACCTCTACCAGATTTTCTTTTTTGCACATGGATTTTCCTTTGCAGCTACCTTACTCATACTTCTGGTATTGAGACGGGATCTAAAAAACCGAGAACAAGAAAATTATATTTTAACGTTTACCTATTGTAGTATAGGTTCTATAATATACCAACTACTTTCTTTTGAAAATCCAACCTATTCCATACATAGTTCTGGATTGCTAAAAATCATCCAACTCCCTTTCTATTGCTTACACGCCAGTGTTTCGTTCTACTTTTGGATTCTGTCTCGATCTTTGTTCCGCAAGGATTTCCAAATGAGCTTATTTTTGTATGCTCTTTTATTTTTGAAAGTTTTTGGTACGATTGCCATCTTTGCCCTGATCCAAAATGATATACTCTCCACTACACAGTTACACATAGATGAAAAAAAAATTCTCATAAGCATCTACCCTGCCGTATTTTCACTCTTTCTAATTGTCAGTGGGTTTGCAAATTTTTACTATGAATACCGGCAAAACCTTTATGCAAAAAGTTTTAGTTTTTTTATGACATTCCTAGGAGCGTATTTCTTTTTGCAGTTTTTGCTGCGAGTCATATTTCTCAAAACCGTGTATACCAACCATATACACATTTTTCTCAGTATTTGTAACGCAGGTATCAGTATTAGCTTCTTACTATCGTATTCGAAATGGAAAGAAGAGTATTCTTTCTATTCAAGAAAACTCATTGGAAAACAATTAGAAAGTCCCATGCAAAAGCAATTTGCCAAACTGATCTTGCAAGAAAAGCTATATCTATCCGAAAGTCTAACCATTCGAACGGTATCCGACCAATTAGGTACCAAAGAATACATCTTAAGAGATTATATAAAAAGAGAATTAGGCTTTAAAAACTTCAATGATCTATTGAACCGCTTACGTATTGAAGAAGCCTGTAGGATTTTCACTACAGAAAATGACAAAGAAGAAAAGATCATCCAAATTGCCATGTATTTAGGGTATAGCTCCAGCAGTGCCTTCCACCGGGCATTTAAAAACCTCAAAGGACTTAGCCCAAGAGACTATAGGTATAAGGCCAAAAAACAAGAAATTGCCTTCAACCCAGATCCTCTGTTACAAGTATTCTATGAGAATGAGATTTCTAGTTAAAAATACTTACCAATTTTACAATTGATCATTTATTTTCAGAATAGGAATGAAATTTCTTAGCAAACATGCAAAACTACAAGAAAACTTACTTTAGAGGTTACTATGAAACAAAAATTATCCTTTCTCCTTGCTTTGCTTTTTTGCCTACCTTTGAGCGCCTTTTCCAAAGGAGATAAAGTAGAGTGTAAGAAAAAACCATCAAGCTCTCGTTATCTCAAAGCAAAAGTCCTCTCTACCAGTGGAGATACATTAACTGTCAAATTTGGTAGTAGAAGAAAAGAGTATGAAGTAGATGCCAGTAACTGTCGTAAACGGATGAGTTTTCAAGAAAAGCAAAGATTGCGTTACCGGGAAGGTGTCAAAAAAGAGATTGTAAAAACCTACAATCGATATATCCATAAATGGAAGGCCAAGAAATCTGCCCGTGTATCTGCCAGACAATACTCGCGTGAAATAAAATCCAAGGCTTTCATTCCTGATGATTACGTATTTTCTCTCAAAACAGGTAAAATGACCAAAAAAAAGTTAGTGAGCTACTTATATGGTTTAGGTGATTCTGCAAAAAGTGAGTGTATTACTAAAGCAGAAAAAAAGCTACAAAAGACAGGACAAGCAGGAAGACTTTATAGAAAAAAGGGGCAACCTGATTTCTCTAATTACTATTGCTCCAAATCATCCTATATTTTGTGGGTTTATAAAAAGCCCCTTCGTTCGAAAGGTAGATTGCGACAAGAGATCTATCACATACACCCCAAAACAGGTAAAATCTTAAAGAAAAAAATTGATACATCCAACAAACTATAGTTAGATACAAATTTAGAAGCCGCTTTTTTATACTGTATAAGATAAAAAAGCGGTTTTATAAAAAAAAGCCTCTATACAAAAGACAGATATGCAAGGTTTAGAATTACTAGTCGATTTTCATAGGCAAGGCTTACGGCAAGGGCCTGGGGATGATACTATCACACAAAAAGCACTAGCGTTTCTCGATTTAGATACAAAACAGAAACTCTCCATTGCTGATATTGGCTGTGGAACAGGGGCGCAAACTATGTGTCTAGCAGGCTTAGCCAATGCAAATATAACTGCCATCGACCTATTTCCAGAATTTCTCCAGGAGTTAGAAACAAGAGCCAAAGAACAGAAACCAAATGGAGTGGTACAAACAGTGCAGGCTTCTATGGAAGACTTACCTTTTCCACAAGAACAATTTGATGTGATGTGGTCAGAAGGTGCTATCTATATCATGGGTTTCGAAAAGGGAATCAAGGCTTGGCGAGAATACCTAAAACCCAAGGGTTACTTGGCAGTCACTGAGATATCCTGGTTGACAAGCTCTCGACCCAAAGAGCTAAATGAGTATTGGCAAAGCCAGTATCCTGAAATATCCGCTATTTCAGAAAAAGTTCAGATTTTAGAGAGACATGGTTACAGTCCGATTGCAACATTCCAACTTCCCGAATCTTGTTGGTTAGACAAGTATTACCTGCCTATGCAAAAGCGTATGGATAGTTTTTTACAAAAGCACCGGTACAGCCCAGAAGCCAGAGAGCTGGTAGAGAATGAAATGGAAGAGATCCAGCTCTACAATACATACAAACAATACTATGGCTATGTATTCTACATTGCCCAAAAGATTTTTACTGTACGCTAGGCTTTTTAGGGCTTACTTTTGTTTCTTTTGGAGTTGTTTTCGTCTTTTTAGGATTCAAGTATTGTAGAATTGCTTGGCGTTTTTCTTTGGTCATTGCGGGAATTGTACCTGGAAATTTTTCTTCAGCAAGTTGGTATGCTCTACGTAAAAATGGTTCTGCTTTTTTCTTCTGTTGTTCTTCCCAAAACAATTGCCCTATCATGTGTAAAAAGCTCACTTGGATTGGGTCCTCAGCACGCTCTGCCAAAATCAATCCCCGTTTCAAAATAACCTCTGCGATTCGGAACTGTTGCAAACCTCCATACCCTTTCTTAAATAAAAACATACCTACAGAATAGTGCTTATCCATGTCCCTGTTGATATAGATTCGCAGACAAGTTGCAAAATATTTTTTGCTACCATATTTTTGGTAGACTTCCGCAAAAACCTTTGCTTGGGAGGAATAGCCAGATTTTACGCTATGTACATTCATACGATAGAATTCCATTACAACGCTGTGACACCTCTTTTCTGAATTAGGAATTTTCACAATTCCTTTGCTAATAAGGTACTGACGAGCTTTGTGAGAAGCAAAATCCAAAATACTGTTGCCATTTTTATCTTTTCGCTTTGTATCGGCACCTTTGTGTATCAAATATTGCATGACTTCGATATGTCCCTGCGAGGCAGCAATGATAACGGGAGTCCTGCCATAAAAATCGGTATAATTGATGTCAGCTCCTTGCTGTAAAAGTTCTTGAATTTTTTCCAGCTTACCCCAACGGGCAGCAGTCGTGAGATCATAGTTCTTATCTGCATGTAGATAAGAGAAAAAAGTAAAAAATAGAAAAAATAAGCTGATCCGTGTCATTCACAACTCCTTCTTGACGACCTCTTAGGCATCTTTAGTAAAGAAAATGGAACAAAGATTTTTGTCAATGAAGGGAGCATATCAAATGGATTTACCAGAAAGAGGTTTGATCATTGGGAAATTTTTACCAATGCACAAAGGGCACCAATACCTCATTGAATGCGCAGCAGCACAGGTGCAAAAGTTAACAGTTCTGGTTTGTAGCTTACAACGAGAGCCAATTCCAGGAGAAATACGCTTTCAGTGGGTGAAAAGTAGTTTTCCGAATGTACGAGTCTTGCACGTTAGAGATGAAAATCCACAAGAGCCGCACGAAAACCCTAATTTTTGGGAAATCTGGAAAGATACTATTTTTGACAACCATCCAGAAAAAATTGATATTCTTTTTACTTCAGAATCCTATGGAGGACCTTTGGCAGAGGCTTTGAGTTGCAAGCATATAGCTATAGATGAGAAACGCCAAACCTTTCCTATTTCAGGGACACAGGTTCGTGAGAACCCTTGGCAAAACTGGCAGTTCCTCCCAGAGATGGTAAGACCCTATTTTGTAAAAACCATTGTTATTTACGGCTCTGAATCTACTGGCAAAACAACTCTTGCCGAAAAACTAGCCAGACACTTTCGAACACAATGGGTACCTGAGTTTGCCAGAGAGTACCTACCAACCGAAGGAGTAGATCTGGACTCTCTGCAAGAAAAGCATTTTGTTGCAATTGCACACGGACAGAGACGGGCAGTACAAGAAAAGATTCCACAAGCTAGACGGTTTTTATTTTGTGACACCGATGTGCTGACTACCAAAATTTATGCCGATCACTATTTGGGATATTGTCCTAGTAAAGTACTGGATCTTGCTGATGCAGAATCTTACGATGCTTATTTGGTTCTGAATATTGACATTCCCTGGATTGACGATTCATTACGTGACATTCCCCACGAACGTGAAAAAATGCATGCTTTGTTTTTACAGGAGTTAGAAATGAGGAAAATTCCTTACCATATCATTTCTGGTGACTTTACACAGAGGTTAGAAACTGCAATTCGTTTGGTAGAGGAAATATAAAATTACTATACTACTTGCTGCCAATCAAATCCAGTAATATTTCTATCAGTTTTACTGAACTCTATTCCAACCAGATAAATTTCTCTGACACTACCTGAGTCCAAATAGGTACTTTCGTAACCAACATATTTCTCATGGTATTTTTTTTGCTGCAATTGTCCAATTGCGGAAGAGTCTTGTGTGAACTCATTTACTTTGAACTCTAGTATATAGCAACGACTATTGAGGATTGCGACTAAATCGATCCGTCCATGATTGCTCACATCTTCTACTTTGACTTCAATACCAGTTGCTGCGAAATAGGTATATACAACGGAAGAATAGTAGCCTTCATAATTAGCAATTGTATTATTTGTATACCAATGGTAGGGGATGGAAGCAAAAAAAGAATGGAAGAGTTCTTTGAGATGCTCTACACCACCGTTGTACAACAAGTCATACAATTTGCTCTTGTTTCTTTCTTTTTCCGTACTGACATCTAATAGATACTTTAAAATAGAGTCGGTTAAGCTAGACTTTACTTCTATATTTGGATATTCCAAAGTATAGACCTTCATAATTCCTCTTTGCTCAATTTTTTGGATCGTCAAATAGCCAGTTTGGAATAGAACTGCTTCTAACTGGATCGAATTTACATCAAAGCTATTGAGAGCCTCATTTGTGATTTCAATTTTTTCCAAATTGGGAATTGGAAATTTTCTTTTTTCAATGAGCTTGATGAGAAAGGAAGGAGTTCCCGTTTCGAACCAATAATTGTGAAATTCGTTATTTTTTAAATAATGTAAGATATTATAAGGATTGTAGACTTTTTCACCACGAAAGTTATAACCATTATACCATTCTTTTAGCAAACCCATGGGAACGTTATCTAATAATTCGTGGAATGTGTGTTCTATTTCCTGTTGTGTATAACCACAAATTGTAGCAAATTCAGAATCCAAAGTAATATCGGTGAGATTATTCAAACCACTAAAAAGGTTAACGCGAGAAAACTTACTCACACCAGTAATAAACACAAATTTCACATAAGCATCCGCATCTTTGATTACGGAGTATAGACTTTTCAATTCATCGCGAACGGAAATTGCAATCTTGTCTTTTTCGATTACATCGAGAATCGGCTTGTCATACTCATCGATCAACACAACGACCTTATTCCCAGTTCGTTTGTAAAGAGCAAAAAGAAGTTCTTTTAGTTTGCCTGCAAGAGATTGGCTTTTCAATTGCAAAGAAAAATATTCCTCAAACGCTAAAAACATATCTTGCATGGCTACCTGCAAGCTAGCTAGAGTAGTAGTTTGTCCACCACCAAAACTAATTTTTACAACTGGATAGTTTTTATTCCAATCCCAATGATTTTCTAAGTGCAAACCTGCAAAAAGTTGTTTATTGCCCTCATAGGCTTCCTTGAGTGTGTCTAGAAAAGAACTTTTACCAAATCTACGCGGGCGAGAGAGGAAGAAGTATTTGCCAACAGCAGCCAAGCGGGATACAAACTCAGTCTTATCCACATAGAAGTGGTTGTCCTCAATCATTTCTGAAAAGGTCTGTATCCCCAAAGGCAAACGTTTCATAGCGAGAAATTGTTGTTTTTTTTCTTATTTGTCAAGAGGATTTCTTTTTGATTTATTTGTTCTCCTTGGCAAATGTCTCTTTTCCTGTTGGTTCCTTTCGCTCAACTGCATTTCTTTCGTGGCGGAATTGGGAAACCTTTTCATACACAACTTTTCTGACTCGGTTGATACCACCTAGTGGTTTGTGCTCTGGTTTGCTATGCCAGGGAGAGAAGGAAAGGTTTTCACAGAAATCCATCTGTTCTTTAGAATCAAATTTTTGTTGTTTGATATGAATCTGAGCTAGTTTGACAAAGGGAGATTTCTCCTCATCCCACACAACAGCAGGGTCTTCCACAGGCATTTCAGTAGGATGCACTTGCTTTTGTACCATAAAATCAAAACAGGCCTCTTTTTCTTGCAGGTGTGCCACCATCACTTCACGTAAATAATTTGGCTTTGTTGTATTGGCTATTGCTTTGCTGGGTGTATGACAAGGTTTTACAGAATACTTCACCGCATATTTACCAAGCCTATAAGGTGTCGTACTCCAATAGCGGATATCTAGCATATTAGAAATTTTTTTAGAACGAATCTTTCTGACGATCGATAGAGCATTCAACTTCCAAGAAAACGGATTCCAACCAAAGATGTAGCTTGCAGGAGAGCCTCGGAATGCCGCTTCAAACAATTGGTAGTATTCTTTCGGACTACCAACAGGCAACACTGGATGATTTATCAATAGGAAGTCTTGTGTATTTTTTTCATCTGAAAGAATTTTTTCCCCCTCCACTCCTGTCAGTTTTAGAGCAAAGCCACGGATGTCACCTTTGCTGTCTTCTTTAGGTTTGATAGAACCATTAGAGATACGTATCCATGTAGAGTATGATTTCTCGTTTTGGAAAATTCCATGTTTAAACTCTTCCGGAACGTCTTTATTGACTCGGAAGCTACCCAATACACAACCATGGTGTTTGGGATGGGCGTCACGACGCATTTTAGTACCCTTGGGATAATCTTTATCCAAGCGACTCAATACTAATTTGACAGTTTTTTCTGTATACAGTTCTTCTTCTTCCGTTTGGAACTCAGTCCCTAACTTTGTATCTTCTGGAATTTTAACATAAGGTCCTCCGCAGGCAGTAAAGAGGAAGACTAGTAGCAATAGAATAGAGAGTTTTTCTTTCATAATGCTAATTTAGAATTGTAGGAACAAAAATCATTGATTTTATCGAAAAAGCTCTCTGCCAAGTAAAAAAACTGGCTTAGCTGAGTAGTAAGGGAGCTGATTCGACAAAAGGAGAGAGGATTTCCGCAAACGCCTTATGCAACTTTTGGCAGTAGTATTCTAGATCAATCCCATAGATTGCCTTATATTTATAAAAGGGTACGTATCGATTGTGTGCTGATTTGGATCTGATATCTACAGCAATGTATTCAATTCTCTCCCCACCAATTAACTCTTTTTTATCTTCTGCAAGAATTTCTAAAATGATTTTTGCTACAGAATTTGTTTCGTATTCTTTAGCAGACTTCGAAACGTGCCGGCGAAAAATAAAGTCTTCTATAGCAAATTTTCGCTCTCGAACTTTTACCAAGTATTCATTGAGAATTGCTGTGAATCTCGAATAGTCTTGTTGTATAGCTTGTTGTGAGCCGTAGGATTGCAATTCGGTTAGTAATGCTTTTTGAAAGTTTTTTATGAGGAAAGGTGTATCCCGACGACGCAAAGCAATGCCACGGTATTTCATTTGCCCATCTGTGCTACGAGCCACATAACGTGTAGCCGTCGGTTTATTTTTTTTCATAGTCGATTCTAGAAAAGCAATGTAAGAATGTCTTTCTTCCAATCCAATAGGAACACCAGTTTATTCTGCAATACATTGACAAAGCTGTTGTATTTCTCTGGCTTGCATACCTGGTTTTTGTAGCCACAACGAGTCGGTTAAGCCATGTAAGAAGAGAAAGCCGTGTTCTTCGGCAATTTCTTTTGCCCTCTGCAAGGTACGACGCCCGAGGGCTGTAACGGTTTCATGAGCTTCTCGTTTGCCGTACTTGGCATTTTTATAACCGGTATAACCAAAGCTAGTTACTAAATTCCACTTGAGAGCATTGATGCGTCTTTTCTTGTCTTGGATATCTGTAGGAGTAAGCTCCGTATCTTGCAATTCTTGCAGGAGCTGCTCTTTGCGATCCAATAAAATAGAAATTGCTCTGGTAATAATTCCTTGCCGCTTCCCGCAGGTATGGTACGGCGTTTCGGGGATTTTTTTGCCACCATCCTTGCAACAGGAACAATTGATCGTTTCTCCTGATACATTGTAGAGCCGCATGAGATTGGGATAGAGAGAACGAAAATCCAGCTCAATGACATCTGCAAAAACTCCTATGGGCGGACGAAACGACATACCACCTTGATCGCATTTGAGAATGTCTCGCAATGGTTTGATATCTGGCGGCTGCCCTTTCGTTCTAGGCACCAAATAGCCCATATCCATCGCTTTTTCGTTTTCCATTGCACTCATCGCATTGCCTGGTGAAGAACGAGAAAGTTTTTGGATGGGCAAACGGGAATGCCGGCACATTTCATAGATTCCTTGTAGATTCGATTGTAAATAATAAAAAGAATGCGATAAGTCGATATGAATCCTACCATATAAGGGAAAGGGAGTGGTCTTAGCAATTACTTTGCCATAGCTAGTATAACTCGTTTTTCTAATTTTTGTTTTTCGGATGTATACTTGTTGGTGGCGATCTAAGTAGATGGGAATTTGGTATTTGCGAGACCAATAGAAAAGACCAGGAAAAATATGTTCATCTCCTTCATAGCTGAAAATAATATCAGGGTCTTGTTTGTTTAAAATATCGTTCAGCTCTTTTAGAATTAGCTCAGGTTTGCCATAGAGATACGTAGGTTCTTCTTGGGGAATCTCAACAATGATGGGATTGTTTTTGAGCAAGACAAACTTTCCATATGCCGTTTTCAAATGAATATGGTTTAAGTGCGGAATTTCTTGTTTGTAGAAATTTTCTCTCTCTCCCAGAGTTGTTACACGGATCTGACTTTTACTCAACATACGCACTTTGACTTCGGCAAATGGATACAGGTTTTTGTACAGGAAATATTGGTGGATATCCATAAAGTCTACATTGAACAGTTCTAAATCATCTTCTAAGCGATCCGCTTGCTGGCGTAATTTACGTAGATGCGAATCGCCTGCTACGCGCACTGAATATACAGGGAGACTTTGCCCAGACCAAACTTCCTTTTTTGGGTCGAGAATTTCTTGGAAAAATACGCCTTTTTGGATCTTTTGCGTGAAAAGCCTCTCTCCGCGTTTTGTTTTTGGATATGCATAGATCTCTGGATAGTAGGTATCTGTAAAAAAATAATTTTTCCCATCCTTCCCTTTGATCCAAAGATTGACCTGTGGAGAAGTTACCCAGGCATCTAACAAGTAGCCTTCAATCTCCTGCATATTTGTCCTCTAACTTTTTTACCCTGCTCTCTAAGTGGTGGTTTGCCTGTAAAAGCTCTAGGCAGACACTCAAAAGGGCAGTTTCCATAGGGAATGGGTTGCCTTGGGCATTGCCAGCTTGGGCGTTCTTTTCCGCGAGCAGAAAAAATCTATCAAAGAAGAACTGGTCTTGTTTGCGTAGTGATTTGCGGAAAATTTTCCAATCCTGCGATAATTTGCTCACAGATATGGAATAAGGTAAAATCTGTACTCCCATCGTCTAGACTCCTCTTTTGTCGTTTGGATAATGATAATTTCTGAATGGGCTGTAGACGGTTTTGTGGCTGCAGACAAATATTAGCATGGTAGAATAAATGATTTTGCAAAGATTGCAATTCAGCATTTTCTAGTGAGTTGACTTCAAAAAAGAAAGCTGGTTGCTCATGTTGCAATACTCCTGATGCTTCTAAATCTCTTTTAAATAAGAATTCTCGTAAAGATAGAGGTAGGTTTCTATCCACATAGTGCTGGCAAAAATCAACAAAGATAGCAAAATGAGTTTTGCCGTCCATTGCAGATACGGAGCGAATGATTTGCTTCATATGATGGGCGTTGACAATTGTAGCTACCAGCATTTCACCTGTCTTCTCGAAGGGTATACGCATCATTTTGCTAAATTGTAAAAAGCGGTAGAAAGAAAAACTCCGGTCTCGTAAGATTAAGACTGGAACAAAACCTTTGTCCAGGGCTTGTACCAGTAAAGAGTAAAGTAAAATATTTTGTTGCTTGTCCGCTTCTCGAATATAAACTGTCATAGCAATTCTCTTACATATCAATACTATACATAATTATAGTTGTCAATCTTTTTTTTCAAATCTCGCACATGGAATACTGCTTGTTTTCTAACAACTTCCCGAAAAGATGAGTTCAATGAATCAGAAATGTTATTTATGCGGCTCAGAACAAAATAAGACTGTTTTCGTTGAAAATGGAATTCCCATTGTTCGCTGCAATTCCTGTGGCCATGCCTTTTCTACGTACCAACAGGAAGAACACTACGATGGCTATTGGTCTGATGAAGAAGAGTTTGACTTAGATTGGTGGGATCTGGCGCACCGCAATATCTACCAAGAATTTATTGAAAAATTTCTACAAAAGCCAGAGGGGAGTTTATTAGACGTTGGTTGTGGTCTAGGTTTTTTTGTGAAAATGATAGGGCAAGAGAAGCAAAACTGGCAGGTTTCTGGTTACGAGATGTCTCCCCCTGCGGTACGCTATGCTAGAGAGACTAATAAGCTAAACAATGTACACCAGGGAGCTGTACAGGAGAGTGGCATCCCTGAGAATTCGATTGATATAATAACACTCTGGGATGTAATTGAGCATATTCCTTATCCGCAACCACTTCTAAAATACCTATATTCTATTCTAAAACCAGGAGGTTTTCTATTCTTACAAACACCTAATTTTCCCTTACAATTGTGGAAGGCTAGACTAAAGCGCAGTATCAAAGGCATGCGGGAAGGAGTACATTATCTAGAAGCCAAAGATCACATCAATAACTACACCCGAAAAACCATGGCTGACTTAGCCTTGCAATGCAAGTTTGAAAAACCCGATTTTTTTGCTATGAAGCCTATCCTTTCTGTTTCTGGCAGTAAGAGTGAATTAGGCAAACTAAGTAAATTGGCATTTTATCTATTCACCAAGTCTTTGTGGAACCTATCGTTGCAAACTGTCAATTTAAATCTAACCCTTTTTGCAACTATGAAAAAATAGAACCCTTGCAAAGATATCTCTTATCACTTGTTATCTTCTAGGAGACCTTGTCTTTATGCAAAAAGTCTATGTTTTACCCTATTGCAGATGGTTTTGAAGTAAAATGAAAGAAAAAAAAGATATTATTTCTTTTTCTGTATATGCACATAGCAAAGATATTATTCGAGCTGTATTGAAAAGTGCTCGCAATGCCCAAGAACAGGAAAAGCCGTTTCGTCCTGAAATCCATCGAGAACTCTATAAAGCAATCGATTATCTGACATATGGCCAAACCAATTCCCGTTTATTTTTCTTGGAATACCGTGCAGATGAAGAATTTTCGCGGGTCATTGAAAAAATCCGCAATGACCCCTGGTTGCACGGCACAGTTATTATTGTACTGGCAAGCAACCTCTCTAAATTTGAAACCGACTCTTTATTTCGTTTAGGGGTAGCAGATATTATTTTTATCCATGAAATTTTGCACAAACTTCCTACTGTAGCGAGTATTATAACTGCCAACCTTTCCCTGTTTGAATCACAACAATTTCTATCAGAAAACACAGCTCATAAAAAAGGCCGGATCATCTTAAAAAATGATACAACACTTGTTCCGAAAGTTACCAACGCTCTCATGGAATTCTGTTATGCTGCTGGTTTCCGCAACTTGCAAAGTTACACCCGTATAGCCCTATGTTTGCATGAAATGATCTCTAACGCCATTGAACATGGAAATTGTGCAATCGGCTATGAAAAGAAATCGAAGTATTTACAAGATAATTTAAACCTAACACAAGTTGTAAAAGACCTTGCTAAAGCGGAAGAAATTCGTAACAAAAAAGTATGTGTTCACTACGATATCAATGGCACAAAAGCAATCTTTCGTATTGTAGACGAAGGAAAAGGTTTTCGCGAAGCAGAGTTGCCAGATCCTTCCAGTGAAAACAATATGCTAGTGGCGCATGGCCGTGGGATTATGATGACGCGTAACTTTGTCGATAGAATGGAGTACAATGGTATAGGCAATGAAGTAACATTGGAATTTTCTAACACGGCTGAGATACGCTTTGGTAATAACGAACTCATGAAATTAGGAACAGAGACTGCAATCCACCTATCTCGTGGGGATGTATTATTTGAAGCCGGTTCTGAGAGTGATTACTTCTATTACATTACCAGCGGTCGCTTGGGGATATACCTAAAGGGTAAAAAAATTGCTGAATCAACACCAGAGGATATTTTTGTCGGTGAAATGGCCTTTCTGCACCACAATAAGCGAACAGGAACCGTAAAGGCCCTAGCTCCCTCTACCTTGATTCCTATCTCACGCAATGGCTTTATCCAAATGGTAAAAAAATATCCCTATGCGGGTGTATTTCTGGCACGACTTCTAACCAAAAGACTGATCAAGCGTGACAATGCAGATTAAATAATTTATTGACTAATTTTTAATTTCGCCATACACTGGAACACCTAGGAATACTTAGGAATGGAAATAGTTGCTAAAAAACAAGATACAATGCGTAAGCTAATCGCAGGGCATAACAAACTCATGCTTTACTGCAAGCAAAACCAATCCTTTAGCAACAAACTCTTTTCACTTTTTGAGACCCTACAAATAGGGCTTTCGACTGTACCTCCACTTCTGGACAATACTAGCTTTTTGCAGTTTCAAAAAAGCCTAGAGTCCTTAAAAGTAGGCTCTGAAAAAATAGTAAACCTAGTTAGTGATAATGCGGAGACAGCTATGACATACAGTACTGGTACAAATCAAAACAACGATGAAGTGGCAAAATCATTTGTTCGTGTACAAAGAGACGATTATGATTTTCTATTGAATTCTTTGCAGTCTAGAGATCAGGAGATCCAATACTTACGTAAAAAACTAAGTGTCGTAGAAAAGCAACAAGGTGAGTCTTCTAAGACCTTAAAAGACCTAATTATCGAACAAGAAAAAGAAATTCTTACTTTAAAAAAAGAACAAACAGAACACAAACACCTGCAAGAGAACCACTTAGAACAAAACGAAGCACTTATGGTGTTGCAAGATAAATATGATAAGCTAAAAAAAGATTTCCATTCGAGCAAAAAAGAACACTCTGATTTGGATATAGACGCTTTGTTGACCTTACAAGAAAAATATGATTCTCTGAAGCAAGAGAATCGCAAGTTGAAAGATTTACAGAGTGCTTGATTGAGCTTTATGAATAAAAAATTTCGCTAGTGATACTTTTTCATTAAACTTGTATATTGTAAAAAAATAGAAAATTTCCTTGCTCATGTTAAGAGTAATTTCATATCTGGGCTATGCGTACCTATCATTTATGTGCTGTATGTATCGCCTGCATCTTGACAAGCATCGGGTGTGACGACAACCCTTGCAAATGCCCTGGTCCAAATAGTGTAAGCGCTAGCGCAGTATTGATTGCGTTAGAATCCAACAAACCAGCCCTAAGTTTTAATGGTTCTTGTGATCTTACTAACCAAAGCATATGTTTTTCCTACTCTTCCTATCACCACCAATACAGTAGTCAAACATTGTGTCATATGAGAAATGGTAGCTTTTCTGAAAATATAGATTGTCCAGAAGAAAATAGAATAGGAACTTGCATATTCACAGAAACCAATACAAAGCTCCAACAAAGGCTCTACTACTACCAAACAAATACAATATGGACAACAGATACAATGCAAGCTGACTGTGAATCTCGTCAAGGAACATGGCAAAACTAATGAAACAGATTCTATATATTCCATTATTAGTGTTATGTATTTTTGGTTATTTTGCCTATAAGACACCAATCCATTGCTGTTCTTGCATGGGTACAAAGCCTGATACTGCACTCATGCTCCTTTCGTTTGTATCACCCTACAATGATACAACAAGTGGTTCTTGCCATAGTGAAAAACTTTCCTACTGTTGGGAATTCACAGGACTTACTACTGACTTTGTTACCTTAAATTGTCCAATCAATGGTGGGACAGCAGTCGCTATTGAAAGTTGCACACAGGATAATGCAATTGCAAGGTGTCGGCTAAAACAAAACCAAAGACTACTCTTTTATAGTAATGGCGGTATGCCCTATACAACTGCAAGTGCGAGGAGTAAATGTGAAACTGAATTGGAAGGGACGTTTGAAGAATTGTAATGACAATTGAGAGATCGTTCCTAAAGTTCACAGCAGACAGCTATATATCTCTTGTATTTAGTCTCCTCAATCCAAATGTTTCATCTTATTCTCAATGACCTGTTTATTAGGAAAGTTCGTCAACACAGTATAGTAAAGAATTGCTAATGGAAGAAGGTTCACCCAGATATACATTTCACGAAAGCCCTGCATCGCAGCTAAAAACATACAAACAAGTCCAAGCAGTGCCGAGCCTTCTGCTAGGGCAAGGCGTATTATGAGGTTCGATTGGATGATACGCAACGGTGGCATATTTTGTGAACGATAACTCGCGGTTGTTTTTTTGAGAATAAAAGGTGTGAGAATATTAAAAACGATTGCTAACAGAACACTGAGCCCCGTAAGAATAGGAATAATACTTGCATCCGCAGGAGGAGTCTTGTCTACATTTTGTGTCTGCTGAAACAACACAAAGGCCAAAAAGAAAGTTGGCCCGGCAGTCATGCTAGCTGTAATAATTCGCAACGTGAGTAGATCTTGGGCACCAATAGAGTTTTTCTGGTTCATACTTATTTTTTCGGCATAGCTTTTAAAATTACATAGGCTTTCTTACGGTGCGTCCCGCGGCGGAAATAGGTTTTGATTTCTTGTGTGTCTCGCAGCTTTTGCAATGTTTTTTGCAATGTATCCCAAAACTCAGGATTTGCCGGCTTACCCTTATATTTCTTTTGCAGAAAGGCCAAAGTCTGTTCCTGCTCACTGGTAAATCCAAGTAAAACAATCTCTTCAATAAGGGTAAGAAAATACCGCTGTACGCGAAACTGCATCTGTTGGAAAGGATCTTGGCGCGCTTGTGGATTAGAGGTTAGAAATTGTTGTAAGGCAGTAAGTTTCCAATCCTGGTGTGTTTCATAGCAACGTTTTTTCCTACGATAACTCAAGTTCGGGCAGTTGTGAAATTGTTGCCAAAAGTCTGCTGTAGGGGTATAGTTTTGCTCTTGCACTTGAACTGCTACGAGAAGACGTCCTTCGCGCCGCAGCCTAGTAGTTAAATTGTCACGCAAAGAACTTTGGTACAAGCCTGGAACTGCTTGCCCAAGCGATAGAGACTGCGAAAAAGTTTTAAACTCTAGCAACTTTTGCCGTACATTGGGAATAGAAGTAGAGTGGAAGGTTTCATATTTACGAGAACCTCTACTGGCATATAAGGTAGTATGGCTAGGACTGGTACGCAGAGAGAAGGGAATATAGCGAAATCGCCTACCTTTTCGTAAGGCATAGCTAACTTCGACCGAATCACTCCAAAAATATTTTTTTCCTACGTACCGCCAACCAGGTTCGCTAGCGTTGACCTTTGCCTGCAAGTAGCCTTGCTTCTGGAAATACTCTTGCATACGAGTAATGTCCTCCCGGTAGTCTCGGATATTGAAATACCGACTGAAAAAACTACCCGTTTGCAATACAGAACGCTTACGAAAAAAGGCTTCTTCTCCAGGAGTAAAACCTTGGTAGCTTATTTTTGCGACTCGGTATTTTCCCTGCGCTTTGATCTTTACAGTAATTTGCCAGTTCTGGGGGGTGAGTTGTTTGCTCACGAACTCTGTCTTGGCAGCAATGTAAGAATTCTCTTCTAATAGCTCTCGGATATGTTGCGTTAGCTTTTTTTGTAGATTTTGGTTCCAGAGGTGTCCTACAAATTTTTTCTGCAAAGCTGCTTTTTGACTAGAGTTCAGTTTCTCACTAGCGAACAACAGCTGCGTGAGGGTTGGTTTTTCGTGTATAGCAACGATAAAGCGTATACCTTGGGAAAGCGGTTCTTGCAAGAACTCAATTTGTGCAAACACACCTTGGGTATAGAGCCGTTTCAAACTATGGTTTAACTGGGTTTTATTGAGCGTATCTCCCATTTTAATACCCAAAACCTGCTGGATCTTTTGTTTTCTGGCAGGGCTTACTCCACGAATATGTATTTCTCGCACAGCCTGGCTAGAAAGTATAGAGAGTAAAGAAATTGCAAAGAAATGGATGCAGAATGGGAATAAAAAGCTATGTCTCATATTGTGAACCAAGAGTAACCTAGTAAAATCCTAGTTAGAAAGTAATTTTTCAAAACTCTTCTTGCAAGGATTGGGATACTGATATAGTATTCTTTTTATAACTTTCAAAACGGAAAGAATTTTTTATCGAGGTCGAAATGAGTCAAACCAAACAACTTCCAAAGCCGATTAGCATTCTTTTTGAATATTCGGTCTTCTTGATTGTCGGTTCTTTGATTGCTCTGATTTGGGCAAACGTAAATGAACATAGTTACCATGCTTTCATCCACCACGCTCTTCCCTTAAAGATAGGGCACCACCAACTCAATTTACACTTCATTGTGAATGATATTTTTATGGTCTTCTTCTTTGGAATTGCCATGAAAGAGGTAACAGAAGCATTTCTACCCGGTGGCTCACTTTCCTCTCTTTCCAAGGCTTCACTGCCGGTTATAGGCACTTTAGGTGGAGTAATTGGCCCTGTTGTGGTTTTTGTGGTGATGACAATGATATTTAAACAAGGGCCAGAACAAAAAGCTATGCTTCACGGCTGGGCGATTCCCACAGCTACAGACATTGCCTACTCCTGGCTCTTTGCTAAGATTGTTTTTGGAGCCGTTCACCCGGCTGTAACATTTTTGTTAGTTCTGGCTGTTCTCGACGATTTAATCGGTATGGCAATTATTGCTGTTTTTTACTCAAATGATGTACATGCAAAATTTTTAGGGATTCTTTTAATTGGTATGGCTATGGCCTTCCTTCTACGTAGAAAGGGAGTACAAAACTTTTGGCCTTATGTGATTTTCGGTGGCATTCCTGCTTGGTTTGGCTTATTGTTTACAGGAGTCCACTCTAGTCTGGCATTGGTTTTTATTGTTCCCTTTATGCCTGCAAAACCGCACGACGATAAATTGTATGACGCCAGCGAGATGGAAACAATTCCAGATACGCTCAATCATTTCGAGCACTTCTTCAAATCTCCTGTCGATATCGGTTTGTTTTTCTTTGGTTTATCAAATGCTGGGGTTCCCGCTAGTTCAGCCGGAATGGGTACAGCGATTACGATTTCGGCGATTTTACTTGGTAAAACGTTTGGGATTTTTTCTTTCTCAATGTTTGGCAATAAAGTATTAAAAATGAGCTTTCCTCCCCATACAGGAGCAAAGGAAGTCTTTGTTTTGGGAGTAGTAGCCGCCATTGGTTTTACAGTAGCCATTTTTGTTACCGGTGTTGCTTTTGGAAATCCACCAGCACACCTCACAAGCACGGAAGAGTTAAAAGCAATTGTAAAGCAATATGAGCTGGAAATGAAAATGGGAGCCTTACTTAGCTTTGCATCTGGAGCGATTGCCATTTTCCTAGGTAAAATTTTGAGAGTGGAAAAAGTAAATAGTTAATTTGTGAATGGAGTAAAAACTCTCCTAAGAGAGTTTTTACTCGGAATTCAAAAGTAGTAAAATACTAGAAAGGTCACAAACGGAATCACAGCTGGATTGGCAATCGCGTATACAGGGGTATTCAGAATTAGTCAGAGAGGTATCTGTAGAAATCCCACAGTTTGCAGGACAGGTGGCTCGACAACTACTCAAACTACCTCCAGAACAGGAAATAGCATAGGTAAAAATGGCTCTATCCAGCCTATCATCTTTACGGCTGGTACAGCTACTGGCAAGTCCCCAAGCAAAAAGAGCTATCAGTAGAAACTTATAAAATCGCGTCATGATTACATCTTTTGCACATCTAAAGGAACTGTCAATTAGCAAAATAAGGAAGAAACGATGTTTGTAAATGGTAAAGAACTCTCTCTCACAACTCTCCAAAACCCTAGCCTAAGCGGCCTATTACAGCATTTGGGAGTAAAAGAAACCACTGTTGCAATCGAACACAATGGTGAAATTATAGAACGGGGTGGCTGGGAAAACATTGTTTTGCAAGCCAAAGATCGCATTGAAGTTATCAAATTTGTTGGTGGTGGGTAATGGCTGTCAATTTTTTTAGTGGAGTCTATCCCATCCTAGATATCGATTTTTGCCAGCAGGAAGGAGTAACTCCCACACAAGTATTGCAGATTTGGTCAGCTGAGAAAAAAATTCGCTTTTACCAATTGCGAGCGAAGTCTTATTCGCAGAAAGAATACCAAGCTCTCTACCAGCAGTTGCAACAAGAATATTCTGACTTACCCATCATCATAAACGACCACTGGCAGGTAGCTGTTGCCATAGGTGCTTTTGGTTTGCACCTCGGCAAAGAAGATTTCAGAGAGCTTCCAGCGACTGCCAAAGAGGAAGTTTTAGCAGCAACTCGCATTC
Organism: Spirochaetota bacterium; assembly: GCA_039028475.1. Taxonomy (GTDB): domain Bacteria; phylum Spirochaetota; class Leptospiria; order Leptospirales; family Leptospiraceae; genus JBCCIA01. The sequence continues at coordinate 26,569 of JBCCIA010000012.1, forward strand.
GCGGCACATCCTCTCATAGCCTCGCTGACATCCAAGCCTTAGACCCAAAGTATTGGCAGTATTCTGGCATTGGCCCAATTTATCCCACCAAACAAAAAAAAGATCCACATCCCTGTATCGGAGCTGGCAATTTGCAGAGCTGGCAAGCACAGACACCTATCCCGTTGGTAGCAATAGGTGGCATCAACAGCGACAACATAGGAGAAATTCACCAGCAAGGACAATTTATGATTGCTTCTATTTCTTCCTTTACAAAACAAAGTGAGATGATAAAAATATTAGGAAAAGTTTACTACTAGGACGGCAGCTTTTGTTTCGAAAAATACTCGCATTGTTTCTTTTTATGAGTTCTTACTATCTGACAATTCCCCTTTCTGCTGCTCCACTTGTTGACCTCGTACGCAAATGTAGCAATGCGGAGAAAAACAAAGATTCCTGTCCGCCATACCCCTGGTACAGCAAGCAGGGTTTCGATGAAAAATACCTATACTTAGAGGAAGCGGATTCTAGCTGGAAGACAATCCAATTTCCCATAGTACTCAAAAGGCATTATACAGGAACAAAACCAGTTGTCACCTACTCCTTTCTCACAAAATTTTCCCTGCCCACACATTTCTTTAAGAAAAATAAAAGCATCGGATTGCGCATGTCCTATATCGGGCAAGTTTTTTCAATATATGTCAACGGTAAACTACTGGAGTCGCAAGGAAAAGCTGACAATACTGGCGTACAACACTACCGTATGTTACGTGAACTGGTTTTAGAACTACCTACACATATACTGAAAACAAATAATGTCCTACTCATCAAAATACAAGGAGAACCGAAGCATACTGGTACGGGCTTTTTTTTCAAAGATGGCTATGAAATTGACTACCAAAAAAAATTACGCGAGAAGGTATCTGACTCTACTGGTTTTATCTTACTTTGGTTGTACCTAGCTATCGGTTTTTACCATCTCCTTTTGTATGCTTTGAGAAGACAGGAACAGTACAACTTATATTTTGCCATTCTGTCTTTTATTGTTTTTGTCTATTTCCTCTGTCGTTCTAACTTTCTCTTCCAGTTTCGCAATCTAGATACGAGCTATTTTGAACGTTTAGAGTACATGTCAGCGTATTTGATTTTGCCCAGTATGTATGCTTTTCATGAAGTATTGTTTTACCAAAAAGTAAAGAAATTTACTAAGATCTATGGCGGCATTTGTATACTACTCGCCTTGGTTACTCTGTTGGTCCCTTTGCCTACACTGTCTAGCATCCTTTTGACTTGGCAAATATCTGCCTTGGCTTCTCTATTCTACCTATTTTATATTCTAGGCAAAAATGCATACCAAAAGAATAAGGACGCTATCGTATTGCTCATTGGTATAGTCCTGTTGGTTGCTGCAGGAATATTTGACATTTTAGATTCTATATTTTTCCATATTGGCTTTTTTGCTTCTGGCTATGCTTTTTCTTCCTATATTTTAGGAATTGTTGCTTTGCTTGCTGGTCGTTTTGCCAACTTATACAGTACTGTAGAAGGATTAAACCGCAACCTGCAAGAAAAGGTTGAAACTATAGAAGAGCTAAACCAAAATTTAGAAAAAAAAGTAGAAGAACGCACCTTTGAATTGCAAGAGACTCTCAGCCAAGTAAGGGTTCTTAAAGAAAAACAAGATGGAGATTATTTTCTTACGACCCTGATCATCAAACCATTGACATCGAATTACGTTAGAAACAAAAATGTAGATATCAGTTTTCTCTTAAAACAAAAAAAAGAATTCCAATTTCGCAAGAAAAAACATGAGATTGGAGGTGACATCTGTATTGCAGATAGCATACAGCTACATGGTAAATCGTATACCATATTCGTCAACGGCGATGCAATGGGAAAATCTATACAGGGGGCTGGTGGCGCAATTGTACTAGGTGTTGTATTCAAATCAGTTGTATCTCGCACCCAAATATCACAGGAGTCTACTGCGATTACTCCGGAGAAATGGTTAAAATCAACATTCATAGAGTTACAAAATGTATTTGAGTCTTTTGATGGGTCTATGCTGATTTCTGTAGTGATGGGGATTGTAGATGACAGCAATGGTTTTATGTACTACATCAACGCAGAACACCCTTGGACGGCCCTCTATCGCGACGGTACAGCTTCCTTTATTGAAGAAGAGTTACTTTTACATAAATTAGGGATTTCTGGTTTTTCCAAATCCTTGGCTATCCAAACCTTTCGTTTATTGGATGAAGATGTAATTTTTGTAGGTTCGGATGGTCGCGATGATATCCAAATCAGTGAAGACCAGGGAGTACGAGTGATCAATGAGGACGAACATCTATTTTTGAAACATTTAGAAAAAGGTGGAGGAGAATTAGAAAAAATCTATGAAAGTATCCAAGCTATGGGAGAATTTACAGATGATTTTAGCTTGCTAAAGATTACTTATACTACGCCGAAAAGTCCTCCACAAGATATTGATATGGATTCCAGATACCAAAAACAAGTGGGTATTGGGAAAGCATTTTACCAAGAAGGCCAAATAGAAAAAGCTATAGCTGCTTTTGAGCAAGCATATACCATATCTCCTAATAATAAAAATTTGCTGGATTTATTAACCCAACTTTATGCGAAAGATAAGCAATGGGAAAAAGCTGCTATTCTTACTTTAGAAATGGCAGAAGCAAACCCTTGGGATATGGAACTGTTTTTACAAACTTATAAATACTGCAAACAAGCAGGAAAATTCCAAAACTGCATGGATATTGCAGAACGTTTAAAAATACGTGAACCAGAGAAACTGGAGTATATGCTACTTGTCGCAGAGGCTCACTATCTGAATAACCATTGGTTCGAATTGAAAAAATATGTGAATCGTATTTTAGCCATGCAAGCAAACAATCAGGAAGCTCTTCTTTTGCAGAGGGAGATTCCGAAAAATCTCCTATAACAGCCTGTCTGCAAACAAAACTACGGATGAACCGCTGGAATCCAATTGGAAGCGCTACCTGTCAAGGCAAAGTTGCTTAGGGTAAAATCATAGCCATTGAAGGTAAAATCAAAGCCGTAGGTTCCACTAAGTGAATTGAACTTATAGTAAGCTATGAGACCAGTTTCATTCCCTACCGGAGGAGTAGATTGGAAGGCACTGATATTCCCTGCTGACTGGTCAATTTGCCAAATGCTTACAGCTTCTAACCTACCGATAAAGTATTGTTGGAAGGTTCCATTGGTATAACCTACACCGATAGAGGTAACAGAGGGAGAAACCGTATAGTTAGACGAAGATACAGAACCGGAACCGTCTATAGAGCCGTTGACATAGAGAGTAACGGTATCATCAGCTCGCTTGGTAACAGCAATGTGTGTCCAAGAACCTGTAGTAATCGTTGTAGAACCATCGATGTAAACAGGAGAACTGCCTGAACCCATAGCCAAACGTAATTTTCCTAGGTGGATTTGCACAATTGTGAAATTATTTATGGTGGAAGAACCCCAAGCAAAAATCACCCCATCCGCTGTTGTTTTCACCCAAGCTATCACTGTAAATGCGGTAGAATTGTAGGGAATTATTGTATTGGTAACTGCCTTATCATCCGAACCATCAAAGTCTAAAACATAATTTGCGGAACTTACATGTGCATTGATCGTAGTATTCACACTTCCACCAGTATTACTCGCAGTAATTGTATAATTCTTTGCTAACTGTTCGGAAGAAGGAGTTCCTGTGATCGCACAGGTAGTTTGATTGAGAGATAAACCGTTTGGCAGACTTGGACTCGCTGTACAGGATGTAATGTTGCCTGTAATGGTAGGTACAAGGCTAACTGGAGTTGTATTGCTAAAGGTAAACGGACTACCTGTATAAGCTAGAGTAGGTGGTGTTTCCATTGCCGTAGATGTGTTCGTAGAGGTTGTTGTCGTAGTACTAGTTGCAGGGGTGAATTTAGTATCGTTAGTAGATTCCTGCGATAGGGTATTGATATCTATATTTGCTGTACTGTTTGGATTTGTGTTTGTTGTAGCCACACCAGTCGTTGAACCATCCGTTTTCGATTGTAAACTATTGACTTGATGTGTAAAACCGTTGGGAATGGTAATTGGTAAACTAGAAGGGTCATTTTTGAGAGTATCGATCTCTTCTGTGGTATTGACAGCTCGCAAATCGACACTAATATCCCCTAGATCTTTTGTCGGTCTTTTGATGGTCAAAGTATGGTTTTGCCCAGTTGCAAGGTCTGTTGAATAATTTCCATCACTATCTGTAAAAAATCCAGAGCTATCGGTATAGTCGGTGATAGTTGTAGAAGCGAGAAGAGACTCACTGGAACCATTGCAAGAGAAAACTTTGAAATACTGCGCCCCTGTAGGAAGAGCTTCTGAATGCGCCAATTGTATATCGTTGCCTACGGAAATTGATTGGAATTTGGCAATTTTTTCTAACTTGTCATTGTCAGTGGATGCATAGTACAAGCTATAGCAGCCATCTGTAGCGCCAGTAAGATAGGAAGTATTGATGATTAGAATACAGGTAATTTCTCCTTGTGTGAGGTTATAATCCACACAACGGATACTTTCCGAAGTTGTCGTTCCTCTACTGACAATACTCGTTGAGGTACTCAAAGTACTGGAACTGGTGGTAATCAAAGTATTGCTGACCGCCGTTCCATCTTGTGATAAACTACCTGAGATAGATAAAGAAGGAGTTGTAGAAGTAGAGTCATAAAGCGTCAAAAAACGCACTAGATTATTGCTGGATAGCTCTGTCGATTGTTTACAGGCACCTAAAAGAAAAATGAATAGCAAAGCTAAAAGTCTCATACAGAAGTTTCTCCTGTTTAGAACAACAGCCTGGCATGTCAGATTTTTCCCAAAATCAATAATTTTTTTCCATGAAATAAAAAAACGCCTCCCTGCAAAACTGCAAGAAGACGTTTTTGAGAAATTTTACAGGCCGAGCTGGTTGAACGACCTATCTAATAGAAGCTATTGCCGTTCCATATTGGGAGAGACCCGAGGAATCAATTGTATAACTCCCATCAATACTTTCACCATTGATAGTACCCTGGTTTTGGAAAGAAAGGGTTCCTGAAATGTAATTTACGGTAAAGCTACCATTCGAACTCGAAATTGTGAATACTAGGCTTTCTGTAATCGTTTTGGCAGTAATATCTACCGCAGAAGCCGTTCCTCCGTCTACGGAAAGGGCACTAGAAGTGATAGTTGAAGTACTATTTGCATTGCTTGTCGACTGCCCGGTTGAGGAATCTATTTCAGAAACTGCAGTTCCACTGATATTCGATGCGGATACTGTTCCAGTCAATGTAGTAGTCGTAGATTGGTATGTTTGTTGTCCACTATCAACATACGTTTTCACATCAAATATTTTTAAGTTACAACTAGAATATACAATTTCAGTACTACCCGTATAGGTATAGTTAAAAGTAGCTTTTGAAGTAGTACTTGTCGGGCAAGTCACAACATAGGTACCGGAAAATGTTACATTTGGTGTATAGGCTGCTGAACCCGATAGGCAGGTTAGGGTACTGGCCGTTGTAACAGTTCCACTGATATTGCTAGTAGAAGCTGTACAAGTAGAGGTTTGGCGTATCTTGCCCTGTACTTGGTCTTGGATTTGTGCTCGTATGCTAGGTTCAACGAGCTTGCTACTACTAGTCAGAGTGGCACTGGAAAAAGAGGTGGATACAGAAGAACTGACCCCTGAAGAAGTACCATAACTGCCAGATATGCCGGTGGAAGAACCAGTAGCTGTGTTTCCATATGTTACTGTTCCACTGCTATTCTGTGATGCCAAATACAAAAGGGCTAGGTTTTGGTCGTTATTGTCCTCTTCTTCCTTACAATTTATAGTAAATGCTAGCAATAATGCTACAATAAGACTTGTTAGTTTATTCATGTGTATCTCCAAAAATATTCTGCGATATCTACTCAAAATGAGTTTCTTAAGATATACGCGTTTATAGAAGCTATAGAGACATCCTACAATTTTTTTTTTGATCTTATTTGGCAAAACTAAAAAAAAACAAGAACTGAGAACCAAAGGCATACATAGTGGAATTTTATGCCAGTTAGGAGGAATGAATCCTTTTTCAACTTTTGCAAAAACTCCTCAGAAAATGTGCTACTTCCCAAGCCTTTCTTGACAATATAAGGCCATACTTACAACCTCAAAACAAGCTATAACTATATGGATCTGCTAAATGAATGACAAATTGGAACAATTAGCTAGTTTGCAACGAGAAGTCACCTCCTGCGAAAAATGTAAGTTAGCCACAACGCGCACCCAAACAGTCTTTGGCGAGGGCAATCCAGACGCAGAGTTGCTTTTTATTGGGGAAGGCCCTGGCAAACAAGAGGACTTACAAGGCAGACCTTTTATAGGTAGAGCCGGAGAACTCCTAACCCGCCTGATTGAAAGAGGCATCAAAGTTCCACGCCAGAGCGTATATATCGCAAATGTTGTAAAATGCCGTCCTACCGTAGACCTACAGTTTTACAAGGACAGACCTCCTGATCCAGAGGAAGTAGGAGCCTGCCACCCCTATTTACTACAACAAATAGAAATCATCCAACCAAAGGTAATTGTTACATTAGGAAACCCTTCTACCAAATTCCTCTTAAACACGACGGAGGGCATTACGAAAATGCGCGGCAAATGGCAGCAATACAAGCAAATACCAGTTATGCCGACCTACCACCCAAGCTTCGTGCTACGCAACGGTAGAGACAACAATCGAGTTAAAAAAGAGATCTGGTCTGATTTGGTATTGGTCGTAGAAAAATTGGGTTGGCCCTTACAAACTACCATTCGCTGGAAATCCTAAAGACTAAAAACAGTATGACACGCTACATTTCTTTGCTTCGTGGAATCAATGTCAGTGGGCACCGGCCCATTAAAATGAAAGACTTACAAGTAATGTACGAATCCCTTAGTTGTGAAAATGTAAAAACCTATATCCAAAGTGGTAACGTGGTTTTCTCCGCAAAGGCTTCCGCGAGCGAATGGAAAAGACAGCTTGAGTCAGCTATTGTGAAAACATTCACTTGGGATGTCAGTGTGTTTGTCTGTAAGCAAAGCGAGTGGAACGAACTCGTAAAGCAAGCACCGTTTACCAATACACAAAGAGAAGAGGAAGGAAATCGCTGTCTGGTTACTTTCTGTGATCGTACGATTTCTAATTCTGATCTGGCTATTTTACAGGACTTTTTACAAAAAGGAGAAGTCATTCATAGCATTGGGAAACAGATTTTCTTGTATTGTCCCAATGGATATGGTAAAACCAAACTTGCCAATCCTTTTATCGAAAAAAAATTAGGTCTTGTAGCAACTACACGCAATTGGAAAACCATAGCAAAACTAAGCAGCTTTTTGTAAAAGCTCTAACAATTTTATTGTCTCTCGTAACTTAACTACTTATCCACTACTTTCAATTGATTCTGGTAACTTTCGATTCTAGCATTGGCATTGCTGTCGACAAATAGGATTACTACCAGCATGGCTATGGTTGTGATGCTTATGGCTCGCCATATTGGTGCATTGGTTAAGATTATGAGTAGTGCAGCAGCGGTGATTATGAGTGGTATGATTTTGAATACAATGGTTCTAAATTCTCCCTTGGATTTTTCGGTGCGGGTGATTTCTGATTTTACAAAAGCGGCTGGGTCAGCTTTATAAGCAGTTACAAAGCCGGTGACTCTTGCTCTATTGGCTATCAATATTCCGCTCCCTACGGCTAGAAGTAGTATACCACACACTAATGTTGGATATATGAACGCTTTCGCCACATCGGTTTTTCCCCATTGCCAAAACCCTATACTTGCGGATATGAACAAGATGCCAAACAGTATAAAGAATTTGGATGAAAAAACTTCGGCTTTTGCCCATTCGGTAGCTATTGTTACTATTTCCATTTGCAGTCAATCTCCTTTGTCGATGAATCACATTCTTTCTCAATGCAATTTCATTCGATATAAATATATAGGATTCCTTACAAAAGGTCAATACACAAAATTACGCAAATATAGCACATTTTTCGAGAGCAAATCACTTGTTATATATGCAAAGAGTAAGAAAACGCGAGCCAGTTCAATACGGCTACTGCTGCCCAAAAAGGTGTAAATAGAATTCCTACGTTTCTACCATGCTGTGATACTTTAGGATGATTTCCTAAAAAGGAAAGTCCGGCTTGGTTCGCATTGACCAGTGTCATTAAAACAGCAACGATACCAAATACAAGGTGGAGAGGATTCCGTCCAACAAGGCCCAACGTCAATCCGTAGATCGCGCCAATGGCTATTGCTATGAAACCGATGGAACCCTGGCGTTGCTCGAAGATCAATAAGAAGATGTAATCTTTCGCATTTGTTATCTTTTCCTTTGGTGCTGCATCTAAGGCTGTCTCCAACATTTTGATTTGGTCGCTGTATGTAATAGACTTATCTTTGTTTGGTATTTTTAACCCAAAGAATGGTAACACCCAATTTACAATCCAACGGGCTTGCATGGGAAACAATACTTCTATACCATGTAGCGTAATGGGAATGGTTGATAGAATAAGACCTATATTGGATATAAGAATTTCGTGTTTCATATGATCTCCTTTTAAACTTAACTTTACATCTTGGCTTATCTTTCCATATATGTAAGCAATCGTTTGTATTGACAAGGTAACTAATCAGTTACCTTGTGTCAAGAATAAATGCAAAGAAATAGATGAGTATGAATAAACAATATGATCGAACTGATTTACTGGAAAAGGCTATTGTGGTATTTCGTCGTAATGGATACCATGCAACCAGTACGAGTGATTTAGCCCATGAACTCGGAATCAATAAAAAGAGTATGTATTCTGAATTTCAATCCAAACTAAATATTTTTCAGTGTGCTCTAGAGCACTATAATAAAACATTTTTGCAGCAACTGCTTGAACCTATTGAAGAAGAAGGTGCAAAAGTTACAGAAATTAAAACTGTTTTCCATACGATTGCAATTTATGGAGAAAAAGAACTATGGGGTTTAGGTTGCTTATTCTGCAATACGGCATCTGAACGAGGCTCCTTGGACCCTTGTATAGGCCCTTTGGTAGATGGTTATTTCGAGCGAATCCATAGTGGTTTTTTTCATTCACTTACTAATCACTATAAAAACAAAAAAAGGAATTCTACTGTGAATTTGGAGAATTTGGCTGCATTTCTTACAACTGCCCTTATTGGGATGGCAACGAGTATCAGAGCAAAAGCATCCGCCGAGCATATTTGGGGTAGTTACCATTCAATCGTTGCATATCTCGAAAACTTACCTTAAAGCCTATTGTCTCAATCTGCAAAAATCTCGTTCGCTTGGCCATATGTTAGTTTGTTAGCTAGCATAGTATCCAAGCTATAATTCTTTAGTTCTTCGGCAATACGAGTGGTATGCTCCAATACACTACGAATCGCACCTGAGCCTATGCTTAGTCGACTCACGCCTATTTCTTCCAATTCTTGCAATGTATTAAAGACAGGGTTGGCAATGATATTTAAGGGACAGTTGATTGCTTCCACTAAATAACTCACTTCTTCTTTCGTCAGTGCACCTGGTAAAAAAATACAATCTGCTCCTGCTTTTATAAACACATTTGCTCTTTGGATTGCCGATTGCAGTCTGTCTTGGCTATCACCTATTTGCAACCAGAAGACATCACTTCTCGCATTGATTACGAATGGTATTCCTATTTCATCTTTTAATTGTGATAGTGCTTTGATTTTTCCTTCCATTAATGAAAGGTCATCCAAATAAGGGTGAGGAGTATTGTTTCCGTCTTCTATATTGATACCAACAGCACCTGCTTCTATAATTTTCCTTACATTTTCTCTCACCACTTCGGCCGTGTCACCATAGCCTTTTTCTATATCAACCGATAGTGGAATATTGGTTTTTTCGGTGATTTTTTTAATGAGAACTTCCAGTTCCTTAACGGTTAACTGTTCTCCATCTGGGTATCCTAATGAATAGGAGATTCCTGCACTGGTGGTTGCGATGGCTTTAAAACTTGCTTTTTCAAAAATCTTAGCACTACCTACGTCCCATACATTTGGAAGGATGAGCATTTGGTTGCCATGGTGCAATTGTTGGAACTGCTGTGCGAATTGTATCTGTTGTTTGGTATTCATTTTAGATTGTTGTTCTTTTTGCAGAATAAAAATATATATGTAAATTTTGAGTGACTTGTCTTCTTTTGTTGATTATTTACTTTGAGTTTTTGAAGTTTCTACCTGCAATCCATTTTTACGAGTCTCTGTAATCCAACGATCTATTCCTTCCGTTACGCTTTTTCTAAGAATCTTAAATTTCTTTGATAAAAATTCTTTATCAGCAAATGCATCCTTAAGATTTTTTTCTGATTCATTCCATTCTACATAACCCAGCTTATATGGTTTTTTCCTAACAACTCTG
>JBCCIA010000013.1:0-36997 GCA_039028475.1 Spirochaetota bacterium
GTAAATTGCTAAAAAAATTAACTTTTTGGGCGAAAAAGAAAAATCGTAAACCTCTTATTCTCCGAGGTGCTCGCCAAACAGGAAAAACTACGGTTATTGCTTTATTTGCAAAAGAATTCGACAATTATATCTACCTCAACCTTGAACTTACAGAAGATAAGGAAGTTTTTTCAAAGCCTTTGGCTGTACATGATTGTGTCCAACTAATACTTTTAAGTAAGAATATAACTCTTAAGCCAGGTCGAACCCTCATATTTATTGATGAAATTCAAAATAGTCCGATTGCAGTTGGGCTAATGCGTTACTTTTATGAATCTCTTCCCGAATACCATGTAATTGCAGCAGGTTCTTTATTAGAGATTCTTATGGAAAAAGAAAATATTAGTTTTCCTGTTGGTAGAGTAGAATTTGAATTTCTTTATCCAATGAGTTTTGAAGAATTCCTACTTGCTAGTGGTAATGATACTGCAATTGGATATTACAATACAGTTCCCTGTCCAGACTTTGCTATCCCTAGTCTACTCAAACTTTTCCACAACTATACGATGTTAGGCGGTATGCCAGAAATTCTCTCCCGTTACTTTGCGGGAGAAAGTATCTCACAACTACAATCAGTTTATCAAAGTTTGATGTATTCTTATAGCGATGATATTAGTAAATACGCAAGTTCTCGCTCACAAGAACAAATTCTAAGATTTGCAATAGAAGTTCTATCCTTTGAAGCAGGCAAGCGAATTAAATTCCAAGGTTTTGGAAATTCAAATTATCGTAGTCGTGAGATAGGGGAAGCCTTACGCATCCTACAAAGAGCAATGCTGATACGGCTAGTATATCCGACCACTAATTTCATTTTACCGAGTATGGCTAATTATAAAAAAGCCCCTAAGCTACAATTTCTAGATACAGGTCTGCTAAACTACAAAGTAGGTCTACAAGCTGAATTCATTAAATATGATAGCTTACATGCATTTTATCGTGGATTGATCGCAGAGCATGTTGTTGGACAAGAACTACAGACAAACTTACAACAGGATTTACTATTCTGGACCCGAGAAGAAAAACACTCCAATGCTGAATTGGACTTCGTTATGAATATAGAAGGAAATTTATTACCCATTGAAGTCAAATCTGGCAAAGTAGGTAGGTTACGTTCATTGCATCAATTTATGGATCATTCTACTATAGCACAAGCAATACGCCTATACGATGGTAATTTAGAAATACAAAATACTTCTACCATCACAGGCAACAATTTTCAATTGCTAAATTTACCCTACTGTTTTGCTGGAAAAATAGCCGAATACTACCAGTGGATGAATGGTATCTAAAAGTATTTACCGTTGTGCATGACGGAAGTATAGATAAGTTACCAGCAATATCAAGAGGAAGATCAAACCAAGGTATAAGTTATAGTATGCCATTGCAAATAGAGAGAAGACAGCAATGCTTAACGCTATAGCTGGGAAGAAGGGATAAAAGGGGACACGAAATGGCCGTTCTAGATCAGGCTGTTTCTTGCGCAAGGCAAACAAAGCAAGCATGGAAATAATATACAGAGTCAAAGCCCCGAAGCAAGCAATAGTAATGATCTCATCAGTCTTTCCTGTAAACAATGCAACAATTCCCACAGCCATATTTACCAACAAAGCTTTTGCTGGTGTTTTGTATTTGGGGTGAATTTCTCCTAGGGCGGAAGGTGCGTATCCGGCTTTGCCAAACTCATAGGTTGCACGTCCTGCGGCAAGAATGATTCCATGAAAGGATGCCACCAAACCAAACAAACCAACCGTAACTAAAAGGTGGTAAAGAACATGCCCTTCTTTGACAATTTTTCCTAATGCTAGTAATAAGGGGGAATTAGAAGGCTTCGTACTCCCTGGAGGATAAACAATGGATTCCCAACCATCAACTCCTATCGATGAAACAAAAGTGAGAATGCACAAGATAACTAAAGTCAAAATCGCAGAACCAAAACCAAGTAGAATATTGCGCTGAGGGTTAATTGTCTCCTCTGCAACATTAGCAACTCCTTCTATAGCAAGGAAAAACCATATGGCAAAGGGGATAGCCGCGAAGATTCCTGCATACCCATGCGGAAAAGAGTTCTTTGTCACATTCTCCCATTGGAAATGTGGTAGTGTAACGCCAGCAAATAGGAGCAATTCAAATACGGCAAAAATAGTAATCACCAATTCAAAGGAAGCGGCTGCCTGCACTCCATATACATTGAGAGCTGTAAATATAAAATAGGCAATAACCGCGATATAAAGGGTCGCGTGCAGTTGCGGAGGTAGAAATGCACTGATGTAAGCCCCAATAGCAGAAGCGATCGCAGGTGGGGCAAAGACAAACTCAACGATTTGTGCCACACCAGCAAGAAAACCAAGCTCTTTTCCTAAACCTTCGGAAGCATAGTCAAAGGCTCCACCAGCTTTTGGAATAGAAGCTGCCAACTCAGTATAGCTAAAGGTAAACGTGACGTACATGACAATGATAAACAGAGTCGCAATTCCCAAACCAAGGGTTCCCCCTTTTGGCAATCCCAAATTCCAACCAAAGTACATCCCGGATATAACATACCCTACGCCCAGACCCCAAAGCATCCAAGGGCCTAGCTTTTTTTCTAAATGCTGCTTTGTATCTGCTTCTTGCAATTACTCTGCTTTTTTCTGGCCGAACTTATTGGTAAAGAGATCAAAACCCGTCGGTGTCGTAGGAGGTGGCGTATGGTTGACTCTACTGACCTTACTGCGGCGGAGAATTACATCAATTTCGATATCGGGGTCGTGCTTTCTACTGTAGCGGGCTATGGGTCTGTAGTAGATCAAATGGGTTCGCCCACTGCTATCTCGGAAACGTTTATCGGGCTTACCGATATAACTGATGACAAACGGTTCGTTGCGGTTTTGTAAGGTATCTTTTAGATCATCTCGGTTTTTGATGTTTTTCTCTACCTCTGGGTCTAGGGGAACTACTTCAACCGGATCTTCTTTGACAAATTCCTTGGCTTGGTTGGAAACAAAAGATTTGCACTTTTGTTCATCGGAAAATGTAGCCATACAGTCTTTGTATAGCTTATCTTTATCCGCTTTTAGCTGCCTGTCAGGGTTGCTGACACATTGCTGGAATACAAAAAGGCAAAGTAGTAAAATAGTTCTCATGATGTCACCTACGCTTTTTGCGTTTTTTCTTTCTTTTGGAAGCTCCACCAGCACTAGTGGTCACTTCCCTATCTTTCTTTTGGCTTACTCGGGTATATGGTTGTGCACCTGTTGCAACGGCCTCATTGAAGATATCTACGTTGTGCACTTCTTCCCCAATAGGTATGTATTCCGTATCTTCTTCGAGAATCTTTTCTTGCCCTTCTTCCGTTAACTCAACCTTGAACAAAAAGGCTATGATCTCTTGTTTGAAACTATCCACCATCTGATCAAAGATTTGAAAACCTTGGATTTTATACTCAATCAAAGGGTTTTTCTCGCTATAGCCAACTGTCCAAATACCCTCTCTTAAGGTATCCATTATGTGTAAATGATCTTTCCAACGGTGGTCCAAGATATCCAGCAAAATTTGTTTCTCTAGCTGCTTCCATACATCTAAACCAATAGCGTTTGACTTTTTCTCATAGACTGCTTTGAAGTTTTCTAGAATCAAATGGAACAGTTCGGATTGGGCATCTTTGCCTTTTTTCAATTGTTCTACTTCGACAAACGTTGTGATATTCATGGAACCAATCCACTCATTCAAGAGTTCGGTATTCCAAGCATTCGGGTTATTCCCTTCACAGTTCGCCAATACCTGGGTTTCGATAACCTCTTCCATCCAGACATTCATGATCTCACTAATATCTTTTGTTCCCTCTAAAACATAGTTGCGTAGCTCATAGATGAACATACGTTGGCGATTCATCACATCATCGTATTCTAAAAGGTGCTTACGAATATCAAAGTTATGTGCCTCTACCCTTTTTTGGGAACGGGCAATGGCATTGGATACCATTTTGTGCTCTATTTCCTGGCCTTCTTCCATACCCAAACGCTGCATAATAGCAGAGATACGATCACTACCAAAGATCCGCATCAAATCATCTTCCAGGGAGAGGTAGAAGCGACTAGAACCAGGATCCCCTTGCCTACCAGAGCGTCCTCGCAACTGGTTGTCAATACGCCGAGATTCGTGTCTTTCCGTCCCCAAAATATGCAAACCGCCAGCTTCTAAAACGATATCATGGTTTTCTTTCCAACGCTTGGCATCGTCTAGTATCGATTTCCCTATCTTTTGCTTGGACTTAGAGGGAAAAGCAATAAGCAGCCCATCAGCAACGCTAAACTCCAAACGCTTAACTGCCAGTTTAAACTTCTGGATGCTTTCGTCGGGTTCTTCCCATTCATCCAACTCTTCTTTGTAGGTAGGAGCACCTCCCAGTACAATGTCAGTTCCCCTTCCCGCCATATTTGTTGCAATTGTAATAGACCCTGGCTTGCCGGCGTTGGCAACGATTTCAGCCTCTTTCTCATGAAATTTGGCGTTCAACACATTATGTGGTAATCCTTCACGCCGTAACAGCATAGAAAGAACTTCCGACTTCTCGATGGAGATAGTTCCTACGAGGGCGGGTTGCTTTCTTTCCTGGCAATCTCGAATCTCTTTCACTATGGCATCAAATTTTTCTCGCTCTGTACGGTATACACGATCTGGATGATCGAGTCTTTTCAGTTTGAGGTTAGGAGGAATGACAATTACATCGAGCTTGTATATCTTAGCAAACTCCTCTGCCTCTGTATCTGCAGTACCTGTCATCCCCGAAAGCTTGTCGTAAATGCGGAAAAAATTTTGGAAGGTAATAGAGGCAAGCGTCTGTGATTCCCTGGCAATTGGCACACGCTCTTTGGCCTCGATAGCTTGGTGCAATCCATCCGAGTAGCGTCTCCCTTCCATCAAACGACCGGTAAACTCGTCCACAATAACGACTTCGTCCTGCTGTACTACATAATCGACGTCTTTTTTATAGAGCTTATGTGCCTTTAAGGCTTGGCTGACATGGTGGACGATCTCTGTATTTTCTGGTGAATACAAGTTTTCAATACCTAGGGCATTCTCCACACTTGCCACGCCTTTCTCGGTTAAGAGGGCATTCTTAGCCTTCTCATCGATTTCATAATCCCACTCTTTTTCCGACTCAGGCATGGGTTCTTCTCCCTTTTTCGGTTCTGGGACATCAAACTCTTCTTTGCCGTGTAAGTAGGGAATCACCTTATCTACTTTCTCATAGATGTCTGTCGTATTGTCTGTAGAACCAGAGATGATAAGCGGAGTTCTAGCTTCGTCAATCAAAATCGAATCTACCTCATCAATGATACAGTAGTAGTGTTTTCTCTGTACTTTGTGCGAGATGTGAGCCACCATATTATCACGCAGATAATCAAAACCAAACTCATTATTTGTCCCATAGGTTATATCAGACCCATAGGCAGCCTGGCGTTCTTCGTGGTCCATATCGTGTTGGATGGCTCCTATAGTAATACCCAAAAACTCATAAACAGGCCGCATCCAGTTTGCATCCCGTTTTGCCAAATAGTCATTTACTGTTACAACATGCACACCTTTGCCTGTGAGTGCGTTGAGATAGATAGGTAGTGTCGAAGTAAGAGTCTTACCCTCTCCGGTTTTCATTTCTGCAATATTTCCCCAGTGTAGAGAGATACCACCCATAAGTTGGACATCAAAATGTCGCATTCCTAGAGTACGAATCGATGCTTCCCGTACTGTAGCAAAAGCCTCTGGCAGTATATCATCCAAACTTTCCTTTGCTTCCAGGCGTTGTTTGAATTTATTTGTTTGTTCTTGGAGTTCACTATCGCTTAGTTTCTTAATGTCTGGCTCTAGAGCATTGATCTGCTCGACAATCGGTTGTAATCTCTTTAAGTCTCTCTCATATTTACTGCCAAAGAGGACATTCAATATCTTATTCAACATACTAGTATTCCATTGTTTTTTGTATTTCTATGATTTCACGCAATCCGTATTGAAAATGGGTGCTCTAATTCTCAGATCTTTTACCAATATTTGTAGTCGCAAACATATACCTATCACTTTTTTTCTCGAAGTCATGTCAAGATTTTACTTAAAAACCGGCAAACATACGCTTGAAGAACACAACCCTTGGTTCTTGGGTTATCTCACTAATTTCTTGTGCTTCGCTGAGTGGGCCAATAAAATTATAGAACAGGGAAAGAGGTTTGGTGTCAAACAATAGGGTTTCTGGAGTTCCCGTAACCAAACCTCCCTCTGGCTTTACTGCAAAAGGAGGTTTCATGATTAGTATGGGAATACGAATTCCGCGCTTTTCCTTCTCCAATTGCATCATAGCCTGAGCAGAACGGAGTGCAGTTGCAGCACTTTTTGTTTCTTGGCCGTCTTGTAACGAATAGGGGTCAACCACTATGTACAGCTCACCTGCCTTGTTTTTCTGCATTTCATCGTAAAGATAGTGCAGTGCTGGTAGCTCTTTGAAACAGGGTACACAAGTCGGCGAGTACACATTCAGGGCAACGCGCCTTGCATTTAGGTTCCGAATAACAACTTCTTTGCCGTCTAGGGTGACTCCGACAAATTTTTCAACATGAAAATTAGACTGCTTGTGCGTAGAACAGGAAAATAGGAAGAAAACGATCAAAAGCGTAACGAAGGCTTGTATTTGTTTCATGATTCTGAATAGACTGTACCAGGCTTTACTTTGTTTTCTTAGACATACAATTTTTGCAAAAGTAATTAAAGATTTGCAATTATAACCTTGACAATCAGTCTACTTTATAAATACTGGATGACTTAGCCCAATTTTGTCAAGCTAGAAAGATCACCAGAATGCTACAAACAAACCACCTACTTTTTCCCCCTCTCTCGTCCTATCTTTGCAATTACAAGTTTGTGCTAAGTCATTCTGCTTTCTCCCAGGGCTTAGTAGAATTTTGAGTCAACCTCAGGAGTAACACAATTTCATGAATAGCAACTCGCAGGAAGAATTCGATATAGTTAAGTTAATTGAGCTTTCCAGGTATAAAAAATACGAAACTACAGTAGCTGGTTTTGGTGCGTTGGATAAAATAGATAAGCTAGACATACCCAAAAAATTAAAAAGCCGTAAAATCGCAGTACAAGCCTTACACGCCCTTTCCGAAAATCTCATTCAATACGATTATATTAGTGCAGAAGAGAAGCAACAAGTGGAAGAAAAAACTTCAGATACAGATGAAAATAAAAAGAATCTAGACGCTCTCTTCTCGTCTCCTGCTCCTGTTGTAGAAGAAGATACCGAAGAGGATGAATTGCCACAAGATGAAGAGAAAAGCCAAGCTTCTGACGAAGACGGGGATTACTCCGATGACTTTGAGGATGATGCTAGCTTTGAAGACGATGAAGAAAAATAAACTCTAGTACAAAGGCAGGATTCACTAGATAGATTTTGTAGTTTCCCTCGCTAAAAATGGCCAACTGAACCTAAGAAACCGCTTTTCGGGTCAATTCGTACATTCGAACTTTAATCCTGGTAAAGAAGCCGAGCGGATTTTTGAGCGCTTGCGTCCCGAGTTTTCTACAACGGTATCCTGCCTGGTGTGTTTTGGCTTTGGCTGTGGCCACTTCATTCGCAGACTCCTGGAATACGACCAGTCCCCTTTCCAACACATTTTTTGTATCGAACCACAAAATGGTAGCTTAGAACTTACAGAGATCGACAAAGAGATCCAAATCCTCACAGGACTCGCAGAAAGACAAAAAATTTCCTTACATATTAGCGACAATTTAAATTTTGTAAGACCAAGCAACTTTCTCTTCTACTCCCTACCCTATTATTCACGCAATTATCCAGAAGAATGGCGTTCTTTGGATAACTTTCTCAAAGAGGAAAGTAAGAGTATCTCTGCCGCTACAAAAGCTACTTTTTCTAAATCTTGGCTACGCAACTATTTCCGTAATTTAGATTTATCAGGAAAACATCCCAGATGCTTCTGGCTGCAAAGGTCTGACTTTTCTGGCATCAAAAACGTACTTTTTGTAGGAGCCGCTCCTGAATTAGAGGCAGAAATAACGCGTATCCATGAAATCCGCCAACAGGTATTTTTAATTGTAGCCGACACTTGCTGTGCGTTTTTGCAAAAACAAGGAATTGTGGCAGATCTGATTTTCTCCGTTGATTCTGGCCGAGGTACTACTTTCCACTTTCGTGACTCTTTGGCTGAGAATATTCCTATTGTCACATGGTTGGGGGGAAACCAGAAAATCTGGGATTTGGGCAATCCAGTTTTGCTCTATTCTTCCAGTTTTCCTATAGATCAAGTGCTACAAGGCTGCTTTCCCAGTTTAGAAATGTTAGAAAACCCTTCCTGGAATCTCACTGGTTTGGCTGCAAATTTTGCCAAATGGATCGGTGCAAAACGTTTTCTCTTGGCAGGGGTGAGCTTTATGGCAGAGAATAGCAAAACACATTGTCGTGGAACCGGCTATGAAACCTTTCAATTGTATAAGGTAAATAGACGGACTTCGTTAGAAGCCTTCTCACCACATACCTACCAGCAGCAAAAGATAAGTAGCAAAAATCGTATCGCGAGGGAATTTCTCATGTCTCGCAATAGCGAATGGATAAGCAAACTGCCAGAAAATGACTTAAAATCTCATGCAGAGTATACTATACCAGTCAAATTCTCCTTAAACTTCCAACAAACGCCCACCGACTTATTGTTACAGTCTCTTGCACTCGCCGGGGTAAAACGGGAAGTCCTAAACCAACTCAACGTATCGGAAGCAAGCTGGCTTAGGGCACTCCATTTATTTACTAGCAGATAAGACTTTGAACTTACTGCGAAAATCTTCGATACGGCTACGGTTCTTGCCAAGATCTGACTTACCAACACGCGAAGCAGAGCGCACATCAATGACTTTTTTACCTTCATTGATATAAAACTCCACATCGTCGGTATAGCGCATGATCAGGGTAGTAAATTCGGCATAGACGTACGCATCGGTTTGCTTGATGATCTTAACCCTAGGAAACTTTTTTAGAGTTTGGAGAATCTTTGCTTTCACCATAGTCTTCTCACCCTGGTAGGCAATCGGAGCAATATGGTGTTCCTTGTCCGACTCATTTCCTTGTGAACTCACACAATTCGGACTTTTGGGGCAAGGTTCCAATTTACTCACATCCTTACGCAGGTGGATCTTAATTTCTTTGCTACAAGCAGAAAAAAGAAAAGTCAACAAAACAGTTAAGAGTATTTTAAACATTGTACCTCTCATGGATTCATACTGTACTGGTCTTTTAGAGCATATACATGTTTTTCCCAAACTTGCATGAACCTATCCTCATCCACCGATGGCTTGCGGATCATTTTTTTGCAAACTTCCATTTGCTTCTCTGTACTGCTTGGCTTGGAGAAAACCTGTACCGCAAACTTCGAGAAATCCCGCACCATAAAGTCAAAGATTTGGTCCATTAGAGCGTCGTCTTCTAAACCATCTAATTGAGCGTTTTCTATGATCAACTGGCCATAGGGAATCAATGCAAACATTTCACCTAAAGATAGCATATAATCAATGTCTCTGGTTTGTGCCTTACTCGGTGGGCACTCTTGCAAGAACTCTTTCAATAGGGCGATTTGTTCGCGGAAGATCTTTACATTTGGAACATCGATACTCGAATAAGCTACATTGTAATCTTGGAAAGGAACAGTTTTCATTCCTTTGGTAGTAGCACCTTGGTTGAATAGGAAAGTGTCGTCTTCTTTACCGGCTCTTCTTGGTACATCGGGAACTTCTGCGGAGTTTAGCATATAGCTCATCATAAAGTTGGTAATCAGCATCATATTCACATGTGCAGTTCCCTCAAGCTTAGGCAGTCCACGGATATCACGTGCAGCTGTTTCAAAATAGTTGTCATTTTCGAAGCCTTTCGCAGCGATAACATCCCAAATTAGGTTAACCACTTCTTCCCCTTGCATCGTTACTTTGGTCTTGACCATTGGATTAAAAAGTAAATACCTACGGTCAGTTTCCGAAGCAGAACGCATATAGTCGATAGAGCGAGCAGAGAAATACTTCATAGAAACCAAACGAGTATAGGCATCTACGAAGAGTTGTTTTATATGTGGGAAGTCGGTAACATATTGGTTGTACAAACGACGTGCTGAGGCATGATTAATGGCTTCATAGAAGGCGTGGGTAGCGATTCCAACAGAAGCCCAACCCAAATTGAACTTACAAAAGGCAATCGTAGCCAAAGAAGTATCCCAAGCCTCTCGATCAATCGAGAGAATGTCTTCTTTCTGAATCGGATAATCGTGCAATGCATAGTGAGCTACATAATTTTGGCTGTTAGTGACATTGCGGATACATTCGTATTTTTCGTGTTGCGAATCCACGGCAAAGAAAACATATTTTTTGGAGTCAGAGACACGGCCAAAAGTAGAGACCATTCCAGCTTTGTTGGCATTGCCAATATAATACTTTTCTCCCTTCGCGACATAACTTCCATCCCCTTGTGGAATAAGACGCATGCCACTTGAAATCAAATCAGCGCCATGTTCCTTTTCAGAAAGGCCAAAAGCAAAAATTTCGCCCTCTTCCAAAAGTTTTGCTGCTTTTTGTTTTAATTTCTCATTTTTACTCAACCAAATCGGCCCTAAACCCAACATAGAAACCTGCCAGGTGTACCAATAGCAAAGTCCATAAAATCCTAGAATTTCATTAAATTCACAAATACGATAGCTATCCCAGCGCGAGTCTTCTGGTCCATAACCTTCGGGAGTCATCAAAGTAGCAAATGCTTTCACGCTCTTTTGGAACTCTAGAAAATCAGCATACCAAACACGTTCATGGTCATCGTGCTTTAGCTTTTTCAAGCCTCTATTTTCAAAAAACTCTATGGTTTTTAACATGATCTCTCGTGACTTTTCATCTAAGTTCTCAAACTTTTTCTTTTTAGGATTCAAAAGAATCATAACACTGCTCCGCTTTTATTGAGATTTTCCTAAAATTAGTTAGGTGTATATACATACAATTAGGTTCTATACCCTACATAAATAGACTAATCTTGAAACGCAATCACAAAATCAAAACGTATCAGCTTTTTATAAACCTACTACATATGCTTGGACACTCGTTTGGATAAATTCAGCGAAAAAAAGAAAAATCTTTCGACGTATTTGTAATACCTGCTACAATCGTACAAGCGCAACAGGAGGTTTTCATGCCAGACGACAGACAACGAGAGCGAGACTTAATTCTCTCTCCCAATGAATACGCTTTTATCTCAGATCAAACCAAAGGAAATATCAATGTATATGTAGGGCCGTACAAGGCGAGTCTTTCTACTACCGATCAACCAATCTCCTTCAACTCCCGCAGCAAAAGGTTTGAGAAATGTTCTTTAGAACGTTCTATCGAACCTTTTGCCATCGCTCCAGAAAGCTGGTATCTTACTATGAAAAACCCAGCCAAGGATGCCGAGAGTCCTAATCCGCAAAAGGGCACCGTCAACAATATGGCTGAACTGAAAGTTGGACATAAGGTCAATATCCCAGGTCCGATTGCTTTTCCTTTATGGCCTGGACAAATGGTCAAGGTAGTCAAAGGCCACCACCTACGTTCGAACCAATATCTTGTAGTTCGTGTCTATGATGAAATTGCAGCGAGAGAAAATTGGGGAAATGCGGTAATGAAAAGCCAAGGAGAAGGTGCAGAAGCAGCTTTCGATGTCGAAAAGCTTTCCTTAGGACAACAACTTATTATCAAAGGAACAGATGTTTCTTTCTACATTCCACCTACCGGCATAGAAGTTGTTAAGGATACCAATGGTGAATACATCCGCAAAGCAGTTACCTTGGAACGTTTGGAATACTGCATTTTGCTTGATGAGAATGGCAATAAGCGTTATGTGCGTGGCCCCGAGGTTGTTTTTCCTGAACCAACGGAGTCTTTTATCAAACAAGACGGCAAACGCAAATACCGAGCCATTGAATTGAGTGAAATCAAAGGTATCTATATCAAAGTCATTGCACCCTATGAAGAAGGGGAACCTGGCACCGATTCTTACAAACAATACAAAGAGGGGGATGAATTGTTCCTCACTGGCAATGATATGATGATCTACTTTCCACGCCGGGAACATGCAACGATCAAATATGGAGACAATGAAATCCACCACGCAGTAGCCATCCCTACCGGAGAAGCTAGGTACGTGATGAATCGCATCAATGGGGAAGTCACACTACGACGCGGCCCAGATATGTGCCTCCCCGATCCACGCAAAGAGGTGATTGTCCGACGCGTATTGAGCCAAAAGCAGGTCAACCTACTCTTCCCTGGAAATGCAAAAGCCCAAGAGATCAACGACCAACTACGGCGTGAACTTTCAAAGAAAAAAAGCAAAGAACGTTCCCGAACCGCAGAAACACCAGCTGCCGCAGCTATAGATGACTCTGACGATTATTTTATTGTAGAAGAAGCCTCAGAAGTTTTCTCCGGAGACAGTTTCCAACGCAAACAGACCTATACTCCACCACGCACCATCACCCTTGACACCAAATACGAAGGAGCCGTATCTATTGATGTTTGGACAGGCTACGCAATTATGATCGTTAGCAAATCAGGAGAACGTAAGGTTATAGTTGGCCCTAAAACCTACCTATTAGAATACGATGAAGAAATCCAAGTTTTTTCTCTTTCCTGTGGCAACCCAAAGACCGATCAGAAACTGATCCAGGACGTTTACCTACGTGTCCTAAACAATAAGGTTTCCGACACACTCAGTTTGGAGACCAAAGATTTTGTCCCCATCCAAATCAAACTTTCCTATCGGCTTAACTTTATCGATGACCCTAATTCCTGGTTCAATGTAGAAAATTACGTAAAGTTTCTCACCGATCGCCTACGTTCGATTCTTCGAGCACAGGTCAAGAATTACACTATCAATGAATTCTACAGTGAGGCTTTTAAACTAATTCGTAAAATTGTCCTAGGGGAAGGTGAAAAGTTAGGCTATCACTTCAGTGAGAACAATATGTTTATCTATGACGTAGAGGTAGTTGAGGTCAATATCCAAGATGAAAACATTGCAGCTATGCTAGTAGAAGCACAACAGTCCTTGATTGAAGAGTCTGCAACCAAAACCAGGGAGTCTGCCAAATTAGATATCACTAAGTTTTTAGAGCAGGTACGGCAGCAAACGGCGGAAGCAGAATATGATACCCGTAAGATGATCTTTGACTATGAAAAAAGTGAATTGGATAAAAAGACACTATTAGAGATAGCTAAGATAGAAGCCAAACAACAAACAAATTCCCTGCAACTCAACAACCAACTCAATGAGGAGAACCTACAGACGAGTATCAAAAAAGTAATTTTAGAGCGTGAGAAAAAGTCTAATGAACAAGATATTTTCTTTGCTGGAAAGAACCAAGACTTGTATGAGCGAAAGTTAGAAGCTCAGATCAAGGCTGTAGTAGAGAAAGCACAGGCAATTTCACCGGATCTGATTGCAGCTCTACAATCCTTTGGTGATAAAGAACTCTTGCAAAAGGTTGCCGAATCCATGGCTCCTCTATCCATTTTGGGTGGAGAATCGGTTGCAGAGGTGTTTGGTAAATTGCTCCAAGGTACCAAATTGGAAGGCGTCTTTCTCAATATAGGTAGTGATACGGTAAATAAAATCTTACCAAAAAAGAAAGATTAGTATTTGCTAAAGGTTAGGCTGGAAAAGTCTAACCTTTGGAGCATCTACGAGAAGATTGCTGTTTTCTACTTGACTCCTTTTAGGCGCATTACATTTTCGGTATATGATGAAAAATACTAAGCAAGAAAATATGACTTTTTACTACCACTATGCGATAACCAACCTACTCAAATTCGTAGATGATCTTGGCTATATTGGCTCCATACAGGCTGTAACTGCTTGGAATGACTTTTGGTACACCCAACTTCAAGAAGAAGAACCCATAGAGAGTTAAACACAACTTTCTTACTCTTTTCAATAGCATCCCTATTTTTAGTAAGAGTAGGGTTGCTATTTTTAAATTCTGAAACTAAGTCCATCCTTTTATGTTAAAGAAGGCCATTGTTTTAATCCTCTTTCTTACAACATTTACAATTCTTTCTAATAAAAATAAACAAAGCATTTATAAATTCTTAGAAACCATTGGCTATAAAGATGTAACTCCAGAATGGATTAAAACTATGGATTTCCTAAGTATGATGAGCTTCTCGCATACCGTATTGCCAGATTCTATCAACAGTTTGAAAAATTTAAAAACGATTCGCATCAACTATACACCTATAAAAAAATTACCTGCCACATTAGTGGAATTACAAGGTCTAGAAAAAATTTATCTTTATGATACCGCGATTTCCGAGATACCCAATTGGATTGGACAATTGAAAAATCTCCGCAATTTAGAAGTAGCTCACGCTAGGCTTACAGCTGTGCCAGAATCAATAGGCAATCTACAAGAGTTGCGAGGTCTTTTTGTGCATACAAACCAAATTCGAGAACTTCCTTACTCCCTCGCCAACTTACAAAAATTGGAAAAATTTTGGTTTATGGAGAATCGCATCACAAGACTACCCCAGTCGTTGGTTCGATTGAAAAAACTACGCTATCTCTATGCGAGTAATAACCAAATCATTTCTTTACCCAAACAATTTGGGAACTTAAAAGATTTGGAGTGGCTACGCCTCTCAAGCAATCAAATAGAGAGACTTCCTAATTCGATGCGAAAGCTAAAAAAGTTGCGCTTTTTATATATAGATAACAACAACTTGGTAAAACTGCCGGAGTGGATTGGTGAATTGGAGAATTTAGAGGAACTGTATATTGGTGAGAATTATCTTACAGAATTGCCGAAATCTTTTGGAAAATTAACAAAGTTAAGAGAACTTAGAATTACTGGCAATCACTTTCTATTCCTGCCAGAGGTGATTTTTTCTATGACGCACATTGAAAAGCTATATTTAGACGAAACCTTTATTCCACAAGCCGGTGAATTAGCGGATAAACTGCGTTCTACTAAAAAATACTATTATGACTATAGGCATTGAATATTTTCTTGTATTTCTTATTATTTGGAAAAATAGTGGGTATGTTGTTCTTTAAGGAAATAGCTTTGTTTCAAAAATTATATGGTAAACTAATTCGATCAAGAACAAGAGCATGAGTAGGGGAATACGTATAGCCTTCCAAGCATACCTACCCAACATCTCCCATACTGTTTCTTTGCCGCATTTTGTTTCATCGTCAATAAACTCTTGTGGAATTGGTTTGCTCAAATCCAAATCCAGACACTTACCAATACCACCTGGTTGTTTGTCCATGCCGTAAGTTAAGATACGTGGCTCTTCTGTAACAGTATCGTATTTTAAGATATAGAGTTCTCCCCAAGGATCAGTTATTGCGTATTTACCACGAGCGAGAGGTTTATAGTTTTGGGGAATATCACCCACGGTTGGTTTTTCATATAAAGCTATCAACCCTTGCTCTTCAGAGGGGAACTGCCCATAAGCAATTGCATATTCCTTTAATAAAAAAAGAATCCTAAGTTGATTGTTCTTTAATTTTTTTTCTATAGGACAGTAACCCGTTGCATGGAGATTACCCACGATAAAGACTAAAAATGCTAGAGGATAGAGTAGTTTTCGTATAGAAATTATAGGTGCCAGTAATTGAGTATATTTCATTAGTATCTATAGATTAGACTTCTTGAGCCATATCTGTTGTTATTTTCAGATTATAATTTAGCCTTCTTTAGTAACTTTTCAAAGTCTTGCATCAATTGTAAAAATGATGGAAGTTTTGAACCATAGGGTATTATTTGTGTAAAGCCGTTATTGGATATTTCACTCAATACATAATATTTCTGGTCAACATTGCTCATTTCTAATTTAAATATACGGAATTTTAAGTTTCTTTTTAGAGGGCGCATGATTATTTTGTAATAATTGCTTAACGTCAATACCCCTTCCCCAGAAACTTCTGGAACAAAATATTCTGTGCCAATTACAGAATAGCTTCCGTATATCTTCACAAAACGAGCCCATGTACTGGTTCGAATCGGTCGACCTTGTTTGATCCAATCCCTCTTAAAATCTTGATTCCATATTTCTAATATCTTTGCCCGCGTTTTTTGTGCGTCTTCTGCATTGTAGGTGCAATTGTAAATAATATCCAATTGGATCAAACACTGAAAATTTTTGGGGTAGATATTTAGGCATTGAAAGATTTTTTGTTTTGCAGATTTATATTTTTCTTCGATTATCAAAGAATACGTTTCTTCAACAATTCTATTTATTTTTGGGTCAAAGATCTTATCCTTAGAGTAAAGGCTAAAAAAAGAAGAAAGAAGTAAGACTAAGATTAAAAGCTTTTGCATTTTACGATAACTCCAAATTTTCTTATTGTATCAATTATTTTGCTCATTCACTTTTCAGTAATGCAAGAAATCTAAAAAAACTCTTCTCTACTTTCGTTACTTGTCACCAGACCTTAAAAGTCTTCGCTATTCACATCACGAGTTTTCTTTGTTTTTTCACCTTCCCGCAATTCAAACTTTTCGAACTCACTCAGGTCGTTGTCATTGAATAGATTTTTAACAACTTCAGTCCTGACTGCAATAGAAAGAACAGAGATAGCCAGGTAAATAGGCAAGAGAAGCGTTAAAACAGTGCGCCTATTGGGAGGGAACTGTGGTGATTTCCATCTTATAATATATTTAGGTTCTATGAGCGCAATGATTACCACCCACATCAATATATTGTCAACAACACGGAGAACGTAACCTAAGTCCTGTATCACCTCAGTGCATCTTCTCGTATTTTTTGCGGTTGCGGTAGTGAGAAATATAGGCAACAGCGATAAGGATACCTACAGGGAAGGCAAAGGCAATGTGAACTTGGATAAAGCCAGCGATTATCCCTAAGCCACCACCTAAGATTTGGATAACAACCAAGTTGCCACCCGTATTGTCTAAGATCATTTTCTCCAACTCATCTGTATCCAACTTCATCACTTGTTCTTCCACTAGTTGCGTTACATTCAATTGGTGGATAGCTTTGCCTATATTGGTTTTCAGATATTCAGCGCCTTCTGTTGAGTTCATAAATTCTATGGTCTTATCTTTGCCCCAGTTCAAGATACTAAAAATAGCTTTGTCCAACTTTTCCCAGTTTTTCGGGTCATCCAGATATTTTTTTAATTTATCGATAGTGAGAGGAAGTATATTTTGTCTGGTATAGCCAGCGATAGACGTTACCCACTTCTCTACTTTTCCCAAAACGTATTCTTGTGTAGACTCCGACTTTAGTTTTTCTTCTATGCGATTGACAGCTAAATCTAGCGTTCCCATAAATTGTTCGCTGGTATCTGGGTCGCGGATAAACTTTTCTAAAATATCTTCTATGGCATCATCGTTGAAGGAGATCATCTTTTTAATGCTTATCCCAATACCACCAAAAGTTTTCTTTGCTTCTAAATAATCATCCAAGGTTTGGTTCAGTAAGTGTGCTAGGGCAGGAAGTTCTTCTAGCATGACTCTACGAATCCAAAGGGCCACCTTTTCCCTGTTCTCTTGCTGACGCAGATACTCGATGATATTTTCACGCAAGGTTTCCCAGTATTTTTTGATTTCTTGTGGGTTCTTGGTAATCTCTTTGATGTTTTCCTCAGAGAAATTAAAAACACTATTTAGAACGTCAGGGCCCTTCTCTTTGAGAATACTAATAATTTTGTCGGTAATTTTAGTACGAACAGATTCATCTTGGAAAAACTGGTCGCTCCACTCCGCCAGTTTTTCTGTACCTTTCTCGATCAGATTTCTCTCATAGATATACTCTAAGATAATTTCAGGAGCTAGCAGTTGAGTCTGGATACTTTCTCCTAAGCTCGCAGCAATTTTCTTTTTGTTTTTGGGCACCAGACCCTCCCAACCAAGAACCTTGCCCTGTTTCGGTTGAAAGAGCATTTTGATAGCGAGAAAGTTAGTATAGTAACCCACAATCCCTGCCATAGAAACTACAAAACCTGCATTGATCCATATGCTCTTATCTGTTAGAACAAATTGCAATATACCAAAAATAAAGGTTACAAATAAAAGCATACGGCGAAACCATATGTCTAACAGACTTACTTCCATGTGGTTCTCCGGTAGCTGTATTGTATTAACAAAATATTACTGTCCACCCAAATACTTTCTTTTCGCTCGCACATGCTCTGCCAGGGTTTGTGAGAAATAATGCGAACCATCTGGTTTTAAGACAAAGAACAAATTTTCAGTGCTAATGGGATTCCAAGCCGCTTGCAACGCAGCAAAACCTGGGTTAGAAATGGCACCAGGTGGATAGCCGTAGTGCAGATAGGTATTGTACGGCGATTCTTTCTTAAGGTGTATTTCAAACAAACGTTTCTTGGGTTTGTCAAATAGGTATTGTACAGTAGCACAACTCTCTAACTTGATACCTCTTTTGATACGGTTTTCAAAGACTCCCGCCATCTTTGGCCTTTCCACATCTCGTTTGGCCTCTCGTTCCACGATCGAAGCCAAGATCACTTTTTTATGAATTTCTTTTGCAGACATACCCTCTACTTGTGGAATTTTTTTGAGATTCTTGAAAAAGCTGCGTAGCATTAATTTGACAATGTCTTCTGCTCGGTAGTGGTAAGGTACACTGTACGTATCAGGAAAAAGGTAACCTTCTACATCTTTACCAGGGATCTTGTATTTTTCCCGCAAGGATTCTTGGCGGGTAATTTCTAAAAATGTCTCACGAGATTCCACAAAGCCTTTCTTGGTCAATAGATCACCAATCTGCCGGTTGTTATAGCCTTCTGGAATGGTGAAGGAGCGCATTTTTACCTTGCCGGAAAGAATGGTTTGGATGACGTCCCTAGTATGCATGCCATTGTGTAGGATGTACATGCCTTGTTTGATTTTGCGGGTGTTGCCGCCTATTTTGAGTAGCCATTGGAAATAGGAAGCGGAACGGATGAGCTTTTCTTTTTCCAGCCGCTTGCCCACAGAAATAGAACCCTCACCTCTTTTTACGGTAAATTCCACCTTCTTAGAACCATCTCCTACAGCTCCGCCTCGCCAATCATCGATCTTGCCCTTAAAAAAGAAACCGACAGGAATTAAAACAACAAAGGCAATCAATAGCTTTTTTTGCAAAGATTTATCTTGTAAACGTTCCATGATTTTAGCTAACATGTGGATCAAACTCCTCTTCCCTATAGACTGGTATATATTCGCCTATATGAAATTTTTTTCTCTTGCTTACCTATAAAAATGGCTTGTTGCTTGCTAGTCAAAATAGCTTATCCAAACCACCAGGAATTTTCTTTTTGATTTCATCACCAAGTTTGTTCTTTAATACGTCTAAAACAACTCCCTGTAAAAGCTCGCTAAAACTAGGTATATTGGAAAGTAGTTCTAGATCAGGAGAAGCCAAATTACCTTTTGATTTGAATTCTAAGAAAAGTCGTGCATCTTTCACAACAGTCGCAAGTAGTTTGTCACGGATTGCCTTTTTATCGATATTGGGGTCTTTGGCATTCTTTGCAATAAAGGCATCCACTGCTGTTGTAACCTTTTGTGACTCGTCTTTGGAAAAAACAATGGCGGAGTTGAAAAAATGTGCATTATTGGTGATTTGTAGCCAACTTTCTGCTTGGAAGCGAAAGTCATACGCACCGAAGGGAAGCTCTACCTTTTCTTTTAAAGTAATGGTTCCGTGGCTGTACTGCATCTTGAAATGAACATCTTTTTGTAAGGTTACTTCTTGCTCCAAAGACTTTGGTGCCATTTTTAATTCTTGGAATAAGGGGATTTGGGACTTCAGGGCATCTGCAATAGTCGAAGCTGCAATGTAGGTACCTTTCTTGAGGTATGCATTGTAATTCACTACAGGATTGACATAGCCTGTTTCAACGGTGAAAGGTACCACTTTGCCTTCTGTTCCAAAGAGAATCTTTGCACTTTCACCACTTTTCCCTTTCACAGAGAGAGCAAAAGAAGAGGATAGATCCACCGAATTGTGATTTTTCAAGTCCTGTGGGTTGATGTCAATAAAGCTTATCATAATTGTCCAATTGGCCAGCAGTAACTTCTGTGAGGTTTCCTCTACCAGTACACGGACTGTTCCTTTGCTAATGCCGATTCGCTCCAATTTAGCAGACAGTGGTAATTTTTTGATACTAAATTTTTCTTCTTTGTCTTTGTCGCTTTCTTTGCCAGAAGGATCTGTTTCTTTCTCTTTGTCCGATGACGACTTTTGTTTTTCTTCTAGAGCGGGATTGAGTTTGCCGTCAACAACTTTAGGTGTCTGTAACAGAGAGGCGAGATTGTTATCACCATTTTTATAGAGAACCATACTTACTTCCGGTTCGTGTATCAAAAACTTTTTCAATTCAAAACGTTTTTCCAGTAAAGGAAGTAAGCTAAGCTGTAGCTCTATCTTCTTAATACCAATTTGGTAATCTTTTATAGGTTCTCTGTCTTTGAGGGCGGTACCTTTGTCTGCAACCAGATCGCGTGGAGCTAACTTGATGTCTTCTACAACGAGAGAAGAGAAGATGGAAAAAAGACTAAGGTTGACTTTGCGTATTTCGGCTCGGCAATTGAAGGTAGATTCTATTTGCTGGACTAAAAAGTTTTCTGTTACAAGAGAACTGAGAAAGTACAAACCCGTTCCCATAATCGCAAATAAAACCAGGAGAAATGCAACGATGATAATGCTTATTTTTTTCATAATACCCTTATAAGTCAAAACGGAGCTTTTTAGATTGCAAGAAGAATAAATATTGTCAAGCGATATCCTAGGGTTGCCAGTCTTTCAAACGATCCATCCCTTTATCCAATAACTTTCCAGCTCCCGCACTGCCTCCTCGGACAATTCCTTTGAACAACCCGCCTATGGAGGGTATCTTAATATCCAAGTCTACTTTCGGACTACGGATGTCACCGTAGGATTTGAAAGGAATCTGGATCCTGTCGTTTTTCATGATAGAATCAAATACTTTTTCCCGTGTCATCTCGCTATAGGCCTCGCGTAAGGCGGAATGGACAAAGGTGTCTATATTATTGATACTCTTGCGTGACTCTTTTTTATAAAGAATGAAGGAACCAAAAAATAGGTGCTCATTATTGGTAATTTGCAGCCAACTGTTCTCATCAAACTCTAGGTCTAGACTGGTAGAGAGCAAATTCGCCTTTTTTTGTAAGGTCAACCTACCTTGGTAAAAAGTGAGTTCGAGTATAGTATTGCGTAGGAGCTGCTCGCGAGTGGTACTTTCCAAGCGAATTCCCAAAGTCTTTAACACAGAAATAACCCCTGAGAGCAAATTGACAATGATCATACTGCGAATGTAGGAGGTACGCCGCACATTGACCCGGTAGACTAAGGAAGGATCGATTGTGCCCGTATCTTGCAAAAAGGGACGTAAATCCTCCTGGCAATCCAGAAAAAAGCGAGCGTTTTCCTTCTTATCTTTGCCAATGATAACTAAATCAAAACTATAAAATAACTTTAAGGCGTTATAGAGGTGTAACTTATTGGGGTGAACATGGATAGAATCTACTACTGCTTGCAAGCCCTTGAGTTGTAAGAGTTGTCCTGTCTTACGCACCTTTAGATTCACATGCGCATCCTTAATGCCTATTTTCTCCAAACGAGCCGAGACGGGCATGTTGCGAATGCTAAATGGTTTTGTTTTCTTGGTACTGGCCGCATTTTCCTGCATAGCCTTGGCTACAATCGGACGGATGTATTTAGGGTTGGCCTTTCCTGCAACTATTTCAGGTCTATAGAAAAACTCGGAAATGTTATTACTACCATCTTTGTTGATAAATAAATTGAGTAGAGGCTCGTAAAACATAAACTTCTGCACTTTGATACCTTTCTTGAAGAGAGCGAAGAGGCTCAATTTCAACTCAACCCGTTTTACTTGCAATACATTTTGAGTGATGCTCTGCCTATCTTGCAAAGGTATAGCTTGATCTGCCTCTGCATCTCGGTAGGTGATTTGTAAGTTTTCTAGGATGATATTAAAAAAGATATGCAAGAGGCTGATCTTGACAGTTTCAATCGAAGCACGGCAGTTAAACTGCAACTCTATGTTCTTCACCAAAAAATCTGCAGTAAGCAAACGGTTCAAGAAAATAAGAATAGACACTGTCAATAAGCAAAAGGCAGCCAAAAGGCAACCCAGAACAATCAGCAAGGTTTGGATCATAGTTGTATTTTTTGCGAGGAGGGTTTGTTTCTGTGATAAAATTGGCAAATCATCGCATGGCTGACTTTTCTCTTGTAGTTGATATTTGCGATGTCCGCATTGCCACATACTTCATTTTCGCAGTACCAACAACCCAAACAGCCACCAGAAAATTTTTGCCGTAAAAACTCAGATACAGGGTTTTGTTCAAAGGTTTCTTCTTGCATTTAGTATACAACTTCTCCTTGTATTTGTTGCTTGTCTTGGTACACTTGTAAGAAGAATTTTCCAACCTCTTGGACATTGTATTTGGGGTCATCCTTTGATAAGTTCTTACTGATTGTGATGGTGCAAACTCGGATACTGTCCCCTTCCAGAACCTTCTGCAATGAAAAACTCAGATTACGAATTCCCGCTTTGCCTATTGCTAAAGAACCAAATTGTGGATCCGGTGCATTTGCGAAGCCTGCTCCTGTAAAAAAAATTGTCCCACTGCCATTCGCCTTCATTCCAGGGTACACCGATTTGACGGCGACCAAAGCCCCCGAAACATTGACTTTAAAGTCTTCCGTCAAAGTGGTAGCTGTTTCTTGTAATATATGGATTTGTTTGATACTCGCGGCGTTGTAGATGAGAACATCCGTATCTCCGACATCCTCACGGATTTTTTCCATACAGGCTTTCAGAGCTTCTTCGTCACCAGCATCGCAAGTAAAGGGGTGTGAGGTATAGCCTTCCCTTTGCAGTTCCTTTTGGATTTCTCGTAAAACCTCCATACGACGGGCAATCATGACAACTTGGAAACCTTCATTGGCAAAATTCTGCGCCAAACACTTACCAATCCCCCTACCCATGCCAATGATTGTGACAATTCTTTCCGCCATTCCAGTCTCCTTACTCTTTGATTCGATTCTAAGCCTATGACAGACAACTGTTGCCTAGGCGAGATACCATTTGTAGATAAAATAATCCGGCATTCCTGAGACATCAAGACCATTTTATGCAAAAGGATGTTTTTTTAGAGGAATGTTTTGGGCTTGTATACCGTTAAACCAGATCTACAGGATCAATATCGATTTCTAAATATACCTTATGCGGTAGCTTTAAACCATCTAGCATTTGTCTAAGAATCTGTTTCACTTTTAAATGCACATTGGTTTTGATAATGATATGATTGCGAAAATTAGAGTCAATGCGATAAAATGTACAGGCGGCGGGACCTAAGACGATGATCTTTTGCTCTGGATTGTCATCCTGTTCCTTTGCCTCATCGATAGCTTGCACCAGAGCGGTATGCACCGTATCAATGGCTTGCTGGGACTTTTCCTCGCTTTTAGAACGTGCCAAGAGGCGGATCAAGCGAGAATACGGTGGATAGAATGTGTGGTAGCGTGCGTGTATCTCGGTTTTATAGAAATTCTCATAATTCTGTGTAGTAGCCAATTGTATCACCGGGTGGTAGCTATTGTTGGTTTCGATGATCACCTCACCGGGTCTTTCACTCCTGCCGGCTCGTCCAGCCACCTGAGTAAGAAGCGAGTAGACACGTTCGCCAGCGCGAAAATCTGGTAAACCTAAGCCTATATTGGCGTTCACAACACCAACCAAAGTAACTTTTGCTGCATCCAAACCTTTCGAAATCATCTGCGTACCGGTCAAAATATCAATTTCACCAGCTACCAAGCGACCTATGACTTCCGCAAGAACCTCTTTGTTGCGAGCCGCGTCTTGATCGAGCCTTTCAATACGAGCTGTAGGAAACTTTTCCAGCAAAAACTCTTCCAACTTCTGCGTTCCCGCACCAAACTTATCCAGTTCCTCCCCTACTTCTTTTTCTAGCGTTTTCAGGTTGGTAGTGTAACCGCATAGATGACAGGTTGCATGGCCCTTTTTGTGGTAGCAAAGGTTTGCGGTACAATTCGGGCATTCGATAAACTTTTTTGCATTTCTGGCATAAATGAGCGGACTATAACCTCTTCGGTTGAGCAGCAGAATACTCTGCTCCTTTTTTTCCAGGCGTTTTTTGATCTGGAAGAGAAGCTCTGAGCCCAATATCTCGCCGTTTTCCTTCTTATCGTAGATACGAATTTCTGAGAGCTTAGCTTTTTTCGCTCGTTGGGTAAGCCTATGGCAGAATACGTTGTTATGCATGGCATGGAAGAAAAGCTCTACCGAAGGAGTCGCACTTCCTAGAACTAGCGGAGCCCCGTTCTTTTTACAACGTTGCATAGCGATTTGCCGGGCGTGGTAGCGTGGTGAGGAATGTTCCTTATAAGACGAATCGTGTTCTTCGTCGATGATCACAAGACCCAGCTTAGGCACGGGAGCAAAAATGGCACTACGCGTCCCTACTACGATCCTCTTTTCCCCACTCAAAATCTGTAAATAGGAGTTGTATTTATCAGACTTACGCAAAGCAGAGTGTTGGATAGCAAGCTGATTGCCGAAGATCAACTCCAAACGTTTGAGAGTCTGCACGGTAAGGCTGATTTCTGGAACCAAAAAGATAGCTGATTTATCGGTATTCTCTAAGAGTTGGTAGATTAGGTGGATATAGACTTCCGTTTTTCCACTACCAGTGATTCCATACAACAAATGGGTAGCTTCCTGGTGAAAAGTGCCTAAGATTCCTTCGTAAGCAGACTGTTGCTCTTCGTTTAACTGCAATAGTTCAGAATCGGCAGAAACAGCAAAATCCTGCAAATTCCGCTTGCGTTTGCCTGAGGGTAGCATTTTAAAAATAGCCTCCCCTAGGCTGGAAAGGTAGTACTCTTTTACCCACCAAGCCAAGTCGATCTGCTCCTGGTTGATAACGGGAGATTTATCGATCTGTTTGAGAATCGTCTTGGTATGATGGCTTGGATACTGCCGGTGGATTTCGACAATGACTCCCTCTACTTTTCGATTGCGTAGAGGTACCTGCACACGCATGCCCACATCTATTTTAGTAAACTCGTGTGGTATTTCATAAGTAAGAGTATCCGATTCAAAGGGAATGTTTAAAGCGACTTCGGCAAATTGTAGCAAGGACTATAACCCAATCTCATCTTGGAAACGAGACAATTGCGCAACAATATTCTTTTTCACTCGTCTTTCTTCTTCTTTGAACTTCTGGTATTCCGCAGAATCGGGCTTTTCGGCAAACTGCTTCTTTTTGTGTTCCAATTGTAGGATAGCTTCCGGTGAACGCAAAACGACTCCTGGAACTTGCAGTCCTGAGAAGTCAAAAGTAGTACTATTGTCGAGCATTTGCTGCGCGTGCTGCCTACCATAGTAAAAAACCGCACTAGCTCCCAAGAGAAATATTCCTTTGATACCATACTGTTGGATGGTATTTTGTACATGTAGGTTACATTGTAGCAACCTTTTCTGCCAATCCTCAGGAACAGAATGTTCGTGTGAGAAGGTGCAAGCCGGGTATTCTTGGAAATAAAAGCTCTTATAGTCCAAGCCAAAGACCTTTTCCGTCATACGATTGAACAAGTCTTCGGATTCGCGTGTACGAAAAATTTGCCCACGGAATCTTTTCGCAAAAATCGGTTTATTTGGGCGGTATTCGCCAGTATAATGCAAGATGAGAATAGGAACTTTGCCATGGTGGATAAAATTACGAATGCCAGAAAGTTTTTGCGGACAACGCCTACAGGTAAAGTTGACTTCATCTGCTTGCAAAGTTGTCTGGCGCAGTAATTGCTGTGAGACAGGTTTTTGCGTATTTGTTTTAGCAACATTCCAAGTAAAAGAAAAGTCATACGGATTCTGTTCTTCAGGGTAGTGAAAAACAGGGACTTCTTCTTTTTCTACTACAACAGCCAATTCTTCTAAGATCGTGTGCAGTTCTTGGTAGGGATTCATGGCTAAAAATTGCTACTGTTGGTTCCTTGCATATTCTTTGTCAATATCATCAGCCCATTTTTTAATGGCTTCCAACTCCTTAGGAGAGATTTTTGCTTCTGCATGTAAGGCAACATAATTCTCAGGTGGCATTTCCTTCAATTCCAAGGACTCGACAATTTCAAAGGACTTTTTACTCTTCTTTTTCAAACTAAATGATTCCCAAATCGAGAAGTTGAGTTCTTCACGAGCTTCTTCGACTTCGTGTTCAAAATACAGAGATAAGGGAAAAATCTTGGTATATAAGAGCCAATTGGTTTGATTCGAGTGGCAATCGTAACAGGCACGTCGCAGACTTTTGTGTATAGTAGTGTCTACTTTGATTTCTAAATTTTGATCTACCGCTTTAGGATTGCGAATCTTAGAATTTTTAGGAACCAATTGTAAGGCGAAAAAAGAAGTCACCAGAAGTAATAAAATAAGTTTGAGCTTTTTCATAAAGTTCTACTAAATTATATTCCAAGAAATCAATCAGTTGTCTTCTTGGAAATAAGAATAATAGCTGGTAGCAATTTTTAAATCTTCCGCTACGGTAACTTTGAGATTGTATGGATTGGCAGAAACCAACTCAGCTTGCAGATCAATCACTTGCACCCAAGAACAGAGGTCTGTAGGCTCTTCCTCTAGCATTTTATCCTTTAATTCTGTTAAAACAGAAGTATGCAAGGCTTGCGGCGTTTTGATAAGACGGACGCTATCACGCTGGAGGAAGGATTCACAGGTTTCTCGTTTCGATGCCACTACTAAGGTATCCGTTGCTTTGGCTGCAGTAGAAGCGGCTCCACTACGAATAGCTGCATGGACCACGAGATCAAACTCAGTAGAAGTCACAAAAGGCCGCGCTCCATCGTGAAAAACCAAAACATCGTTAGACCCTGCATTGGTTGCAGCAATACCATTTAGAGTAGATTCATGCCTTGTCTTCCCGCCTGCGACAATCTTATCACTGCCATCTAGGCAATCGGCAAGGATTTCCTCCGTCTGCAATAAATGATCCGGGTGGGCAACCACCACCAAGGTTTTGAGTAAGCCCCACTTTTTAAAAGCTAGGGCTGCATGCACAAGAATTGGTTTGCCGCATAGATCTGTAAACTGTTTCGGAGAATTGCTAGCAAAACGAGTCCCACTACCACCGCTTAATAGAATGCCATAGATAAAGTTCATGCGATCATTCGTTCGAAGCAATGGAATAGCGAAAAGAAATAAAAAGTAAAAATACAGTAAAGAAGGTAAAAAACAACTGGTAATCGTTGTCTACACGGCTATATGCTAGGGCAGCAGAAACCACGGCCAAGAACGAGGTTAAGAGGGAAATAGTAAGATTATTCTCCCCTGCCAGTGAACGTTTCATTTGGTAGTGGATAACGATCCAATAAATCCCAGAAGAGGCCCAAAGAAAAATACTCATAATCAAGAGGATTAGATGAAGATCCACACTCATATTTCCTTATATTTCCCAGGAATCACCGACTTGTCAATCTCTTTCAAAAAAATATACATATACCGACCGCCTTTTTAAGGGACAGACACATACCACAAATCATAAAATTACTTAAAATTTTTGTAGTATTTTTCTTGCTTTTCAGCTTCTCTTTTACAAAATGGTCTCATTATGGAATTGCCAATTTTCTCTGTCAGTGTTTTAGCTAATAATCCTTCTCCTATACAATTTGGTTCCAGCAATTGCCTAAATATAGACAACTACCTGGTACAGAATAAGGAGCATACGTTTTTAATGCGAGTCCGTGGTGACTCCATGTCGCAAGTAAGCGTGTTTCACGATGATTTGCTTGTCGTTGATTGCTCTTTAAAACCGAGAAGCAAAGACTTGATTGTCGCTGTAGCAAATCGAGAATTCATTCTTAGAAGATTTATCCGAAAAAAAAATAAATCCTATTTGGAAAACGGAAAAACCGAAAATCCACCTATCGAATATGATAGCAAACAAGGAATCAACATTTGGGGTGTTGTTACTCATGTTGTCCACAAATCGCGTACGGGCTAAGCTTTCCTTGCGATGTTGATGACTCTCTCTTTGCCGGGGGCTTGCGCCCCCGGTTTTTTTTTGTCTTTGGACTCAAATTAAAATAGCAAAAAACGCTACATTTTGAAGAAATTAATATAGCATTTTTTACTATAATTATTCATATAATTCTTGACTAGTCTAAACGGTATTTTATTATTCCCCAATACACTTAAAAGCTAATAGAGGGAATGATGAGAACAATACTAGGTTTATCAGTTATTTTTTTCACGATAGATGTCTTTGCAGGGGCACTTCAATTCTATCGTATGCTAAAAATTGGCCAAAAACAAAGTGACATGAGCTACTTTGCAGAAAAGCACCTACGGTACAATGGAAAATACGGAGATATGCAACAGTACCTATACGATGCAGACCACGCAATGATCCGCCTATTGTCAAAAAACAAAAAACTCCATACCTATCAAGTTATCCACTACTACCCACTAGAAAAAAACTGGGAGGGTTTCTTCTTCGATAAAATGGAAAACTTGCATATGCGCTATGGAACTCCTGATCGGGTAGGTTTTCGCCAAGCCTTATGGAAAAAGCAGCAAGGAAAACAAAACATCTACGTGCAATTTAGTACTATCAAAGCAAGTGATTTTTTTCCAGTGGAAGCGAAGTCTTCTGGAGTCGTATCTATTGTAACAGTTTCTGCAGAGGTACATCCGAGTTATTTTCGTTTGGGGGCTGAAGACTTTTGTAAAACCAAGCAAGAAAAATACGAAAAGTGCTCTCCAGAAGGAACTGGAGAAATCATTGCACGACGATCTGGTAACACGAGCGACTTAGAATTTCTTACTCATTATAGATAAGTCATTTTTATGGCAATCACCATTAGAATCCCAGATCAAATAAACAAAGAAGCCATCTGGGTTTGTTGCTAGGGCAAAGGAATAAACTCTGTTTCGTTGATTACTTTGGCAAAGCGTTGATGTTTCCAATCCTCTTTGGCCTTCTCGATACGCTGTAAATCATGCGAAACAAAATTCCACCACATGTGTTTTGGTTGAGAAAAAGGTTCTCCTCCCAATAGCATAAACTCTAGGTCTTCCGTTGCCTGAAAGTTGACCTCCCCTCCCTGGGAAAAACATGCCATTTGAAATTGTTGTAGTTGCTGCCCTTCTACTTCCACCTTACCTCTTACAATATAAATCGCACCCTCTTGGTTTTCAGGAAGCCTATGGGAAAAACTCTGACCAGCTTTTGCTTGGCCATTCAGGTAAAACAAAGGGGAATATACCGGTAAGGGGGACATTTCACCAAAGGCAGAGCCAGCTATTAAGCGTAAATGGATTCCGTCTTTTTCAACGATGGGTAGTTCTGTTTCTTTTTTGTGGACAAAGCTAGGTTCCACCTCTTCGGCATTTGTTGGTAGGCCAACCCACAACTGGATACCTTCCAAAACTTCTGGTGTAGCCGGTTCAGCTCTTTCGCTATGAACAATGCCACTACCGGCCGTCATCCAATTGACCTCTCCCGGACGGATCCATTGTTCATTGTTTAGACTATCCCGATGTAAAATCGCCCCGCTAAAGAGATAGGTGATCGTCGCAAGCCCAATATGCGGATGAGCACGCACCAGCATAGGCTTGTCCTCGCTGAGAGTCACTGGCCCCATATGGTCCCAAAACACAAAAGGCCCTACGGCACGCTTTTTGGCAAATGGCAGTACACGTCGAACGATAAAGCTATCTCCAAGGTTTTTCTCTTTTGGATTTAATACTATTTCAATGTTGCTGGCGATGACAATCTCCTCTACTGAATAAACATTTTTTGCCAATATTTCTGGATAGAGCGAAAATGAATAATAGATTTTTTCTAAGGTCTAATGGATATTTCTCCATATATCCTGATAGGATAGACTTTTTCAACCTGTTTATTAAAATCTTTATTGCCATGTATAACAAGAACAGTTATTCTAAAATGATGTCTTATCTAAAAAAATTGCCCTCTCTAACTACTATATTCTCTGAAGCACAAGACAGTTTCTTACGTTTTCCATTCGTCCTTCTGACTAGTTTTTTGGGAACTAGCATAATGATATATGTAGTAGGACATAAAAATGCAGATAAAGAGATTACAAAACTTACCCTACCTTGTGCAATGGGATTGGTTTCATTCCTCTCGATTCGTCTCTGGGCAGAAAGAAAACAGGTATCCAAATCATTTCTCTATGCATTGAGGGTATTGGTCCTTTTCACATTATGCCTTTATTATTTTTTCTTACCAAAGGATTGGAATATAACGACTACAATCTTTTTTTTATTGATCAATTTCGCTCTACACCTCTCAGTTGCGTTTGCTGCCTATATTGGTAGTGAGCAAGCAATCGGCTTCTGGCAATTTAATAAAGAAATTTTTATTCGAATCTTGGCATCAATGCTCTACTCAGGCGTACTTTTCTTAGGTATCATTATAGCTTTCTTTGCCATTGATTTTCTATTTGATTTTAAGATTAAAGATACTCGGTATTTCCAGCTTTTCTTATTTCTGGCGGGGGTTTTTAACACATGGTTTTTTGTATCTGGCATTCCAAAGGACTTCGAATTATTGAACCAGCAACAAGAATACCCGAAAGGATTAAAAGTTTTTACCCAGTACATTCTCTTACCACTAGTTGCAATGTATCTATTGATCCTCTATGCCTATGGTATTAAGATCTTATGGCAACAGTCTTGGCCAAGGGGAGGTGTTGTTTACCTGATTACCTTTCTGTCTATTCCAGGGATACTTTGTCATCTATTATTGCATCCACTTCGTTTTAGAGAAGGTTTTCGTTGGGTGAACCGAGTCATTCAATTCTTTTATCTTTTGCTTATTCCGATCTTATTGCTGCTTTTGCTTTCTATCAGCAAACGGATTAGTGAGTATGGTTTTACAGAAAAACGCTATATTATCCTTGCAGGTAGCTTATGGCTTATGGGGCTAAGTTTTTTCCAGATATGGAACAAGAGTAAAAGCATTAAAATCATTCCTATGTCCCTATGTCTAATTCTAATCTGTATTTCTTTCGGTCCTTGGGGCGTTTTCTATGTTTCCCAAAAAAGTCAGTTGCAACAGCTCAAGCAGATTTTGCTAAACAACAAACTTCTCCAAAATGACAAGTTGGTGCAAAATCTTTCCATAACACCTCAGATCAAAAAAAATATCAATTCAAAGTTAAGATATTTAGAAAAACGAAATGCTTTGGAACAATTGCGTAACTGGTTGCCAAACCCTGTTTCAGAGTCAAAAATACTTGTTGCCAATGATTTTCGCCAAGTACTTGGGTTGGAAAAAACCTTTCATGACGCAAGTCTCTTTTACTATGAAGCTGCAGATCAAAAAGGTGTTCCAGTCGCAGGGTACAATTATCTTTATTTTCTTCATACCAATTATTCCAAATCCAATTCATTGGATCTAGCCTACAACCTTTCTCTTTCCTGGGACTTGAAAAAATCCAACGAACTCGTTGTCAAAGAAAGGAGCCGGGTACGTATTGTTTTAAACCTCACAGATGTAGTTAAAAAATTGTCTCAAAAAGGAATTCAGAATGATAATTATATTCTTAGAGAGGAGATGGTACTAGTGGGAAAAGACTCTAAGTTTAAATTTAAAGTATTATTAACAACAATTTCGGGATATAATAATAAAAAAGAATATAAAATTAATAACTTCTCGGGTAAATTACTAATTGGAAAAAATTAGCTATCCATAAATAACCATTAGACGGATTTGATTTTCCCCATTTTTTATAGCTAATTGGTATACATGAATTGTTTCCTATACTCCGTAGGGCTAATCCCAACTTTCTTCTTAAAAAGCCTGGAGAAGTAGTGTGAGTAATCAAAGCCGAGATTTAAGGCAATTTTTTCTACCGTCAAGTTGTCTTGCAGCAATAAATTCTTAGCCTCATTGATTAAAAACAGATGTATATATTGCAAAGCTGATTTTCCTGTTTCTGTTTTGAGCGAATCACTTAAGTACCTTGGAGAAAACTCAAGTTTATCTGCAATGTATTCGATAGATGCTGTAAATATACATTAGCAAAGTAAAATGGTCGATACACAGAATTACGCAAGTATAACACATTTTTACAGCAATGGCAATGGCTTTGGCATTTCTCTATTCTTTGACCTCTTCTTGCAAATAAGCAGAGATATTCCTATTTGCAAACTCAACACCCACAAGATAGATCTGCTTACCGCTTCCTAGATATTTCTCATAATATTTTTTTTCTTTGATCTGCTGCAAGGCTTCTTCTTTGCTACCGTTGATTTTGAATTCAAAAATATAGATGTGTTTGTCAACGATAACCGCATCGATTCTACCAAGATTGGTTTTCACTTCCGCTTGGATTCTCATCCCGATTAGAGTGAATAGCAAATAAAATATGGTTTGGTAGTATTTTTCATGTGCTAGGTGTAAATCATAGTCAATGTTTAGAAAAACCTTACGTATATGTTCCATGCAACTTTCTATATCTCCATCGTTTAAAGAATCAATAATATCAAATAGAATAGAGTCTGAGTATTCTCGTTTGTAGAGTTTTTTCGTGAGATAGGTCAGAAATGCCATTTTCACTTCATAATTGGGATAGTCCAATTCGTAGAGCATTCGTTCATGATTGTAAGCTTTGATGGTCAAATATCCAGTTTGTTGCAACAGAGCGATGAGACTAAGATCTTCTACCTCATAAGAAGAAAACGATAACTCACTCACCTTTAGAGGGATATCCATTACATCATATTGTTTTTGCAGCAATAGATTTACTAAAAAACTTGGAGTTCCTGTTTCAAACCAATGGTGTTGGAACTTTTGCGAATCAAAAAGCAATAGTGTAGAGAATGGGTTATAAACCATTGTTCCATCTGAAGAAAAACGATAGCCGTTGTACCAATGACGGATTTTAGCAATGATTGTATCACCAAATAGCTTTTCTTTTGTTTGTAGCTTTTGGATGTAATCAGCAAATGAGTCGATCAGTTCTTCTTCGGTAATTCCCAGCAAAGAAGAATATTCGTCTCGAAGGGTAATGTCTGCAAGATGGTTCAGGTTGCTAAACACCCCGGCTTTTGAAAATTTACTCACTCCGGTGAGAAGCAAAAAGCGAATATGCTCATCATTGCCCTTTAAAACAGTAAAGAACCCCTTCATCACCTCTCGCATCTCAATCGCCAACTCTGTATTGCCAAGATGATCGATGATAGGTTTGTCATATTCATCGATGAGGATTGCAACTTGTTCTGCTTCACTCAGTTTCAGGATAAGTTCTTGGAATTTAGAGTAATAGTCTGTTTCTTTTAATTCGACATTGTAGTTTTCAGCAATTATATCAATTTCTTTTGCAAGAAATCGTACCAAAGCCTCTGGAGTTTTTGCCTTTTGTTTACTAAAATCAAGACGAATGACTGGGTGCTGTTTCCAAGCAAACTCAGCATTGTATACCCATAGACCCTTAAATAGCTCTTTATTGCCCCGAAATAGCTCCTCTAAAGTGGATATCAGTAAGCTCTTTCCAAATCGACGTGGACGAGATAGGAAATAGGCTCCTTTGGGGTATTTGATCAGGTCATAGATATTTTGAGTTTTATCTACATAGAGGTAATTGCCTTCTATCATCTGTCGAAATGTTTGGATGCCTATCGATAGTGGTTGCATGTTGGGGTTAGCCTGGCGAATTCTTACAGTTCTGTCAAGTTCAAAGCCCCCAATATTCCCGTTTTCATTTCTTTGCCTGCAATAAAAAATACTTGACTATAATCGAATGGTCGTTTATTTTAGAAATATGAGGGTGAAGGACGATAAAAAGCATATCGCAATCTGTGAAGCAGCCATCAAATTGATCTATACAAATGGTTTTGCCGATACCTCTATGTCAAAGATCGCAAAAGAAGCAAATGTATCTTCTTCGACGATTTATGTATACTTTGACAACAAAGAGGATATGCTCAATAAGGTCTTCATCTATGCAAAAGGCAAGCTATACAA
Organism: Spirochaetota bacterium; assembly: GCA_039028475.1. GTDB lineage: Bacteria > Spirochaetota > Leptospiria > Leptospirales > Leptospiraceae > JBCCIA01. The sequence continues at coordinate 34,137 of JBCCIA010000013.1, forward strand.
AGTTTTGATTTCTGGCATTGATTTTCACGCTCCAACCAAGGGTATATTTAAAGCAATGTTCTATAACTATTATGAGCTTACTCTAAAGGACCCCATTCTTTATTCATTTTGTGAACAATTTGTCAACTCTCCCTTAATTAAAAAAATCAGTCAGAATGATTTGGATGACATCACTGCTGAGTTAAACCAGGTAATAGAAAAGGGTACTAAGGAGAAAATTCTGATTAAAGAAAAACCCCATTTAATCTCTATTCTATTCTTCTCACCGCTAGTTGTATACTTTAAGCAAATGGTAGAATACAACCAAAAAGTGAATAAAGCAGATGTGGATAGATTGTATGAACTATCATGGAGATCTATTTCAAGAGTATAGAGATAAGTATATTTTTTTGCAATATAAATAAACGATTGTTCGTTTATAAAAGAAAATGATAAAAACTAAAATTATTTGGCAGACAAGGAGTTAGAACAATGACTATACAAAATACATTTGGAGCAAAAGGCTGGACACCGGAACGCATTGGCTCCCTCAACGGAAAAACATATCTCATCACTGGTGCTAACAGTGGTACAGGATTTGAGGCTTCGAAAATACTGTTGTCAAAGGGGGCAAAAGTAGTAATGCTAAACCGTAACCCGAAAAAATCCTCCGAAGCCATCGCCGCATTGAAAGAAGAGCTTGGTAACAATGCAGACATATCACTTGTACGTATGGATCTTGGGGAACAGGCTTCTGTCCGAAAAGCAGCGAAAGAGATACTTGAGACTGTTCCCCGTATCGATGCACTTATTTGCAATGGTGCTATCGCTCAGGTGCCTAAGCAGCAGTTCACCGTAGACGGTTTTGAAAGCCAATTAGGTGTAAACCACTATGGGCATTTCTTACTCCAAGGTCTGCTCTACCCACGAATCGAAGAATCTAAAGGACGTATCGTGGTTGTAGGTAGTATGGGATATAACATGGGTATAAAAACCATCCAATTTGATGATATGAACTGGGATAAAAACTACCATGCCAATAATGTTTATAGCCAAAGTAAATTGGCACAAATCATGTCTGTCTATGAATTGCAAGACAGATTAGAAAAGGCTGGCAAGAACGATGTAAAAATTTATGCCTGCCACCCAGGTGCTTCATCCACATCACTGATCAAAACCAGTGCTAGTTTTATGATGCGATTTGTATGGTATCTGATGACGTTGTCTCCCTTTGTACAATCCGCAGAAAAAGGTTCTTATCCTGAGTTGCTATGTGCCATAGAAGAAGATCTGGATCAAAAGGGTTTTTATGGACCTACAGGAAGAGGTTATTGGACTGGTCCGGTTGGTAAATGCGAATTAGAGCCACATGCTTTGGATAAACCGCTAGCAGAAAAGCTCTGGAGCATTTCTGAAGAGAAAACAGGCTTTACCTGGTCTCTATGAAAATAAAGAAAATCTAATGAAAAGAATTATTTTAAGTATAGGAGTCTTTATGTTAATTTCTACTGTTGCATTGGCTGAAAATAAGAAGTTACATACATTGAAAGATACTGTTGAAGATGTGGAAGGAAACACATACCATACAGTAAAAATTGGCAATCAGGTCTGGCTTGCAGAAAATCTTAGAAGTACTAAGTTTCAAGATGGATCAAAGATCAAAACAGCTTTTATTGCCAATGATGACGAAAAAAACCTCTTACAGTACGGTAGGTTATATGACTGGCATGATGTGTCAGATACAAGAAATATTTGCCCTATCGGTTGGAGAGTAGCGTCAGATGATGATTGGAAACAATTAGAAAAAACTATCGGTATGTCTGAGGAGGAGTTAGATAAGACAGGGTGGCGAGGTCAGAATGATATTGGGATTACTCTAAAAGAGAGCCAACCCGATACAATGTTCAAGAAGTTTGAGCAAACAGAAGTCAATAAGTATAATTTTTCTGTCAGACCTGCTGGAATCAAATGGAAATATTGGTATTTCGTGCAAGGAATGTATGCTGAGTTTTGGACAAGTAGCGGGGCAACAGAAGAGGATGCTTATAATAGAACATTTGCACACTCCTCTTGGAATTGGCATAAGGGTGAGATATACCGTAGTTCTTTAGCAAAAACTTATATGTTTTCCGTTCGATGTGTAAAGAATGAATTGTAGTCATCCATAAATTAGATATTAAAAGGAGGACTCAAAGGATATATTCTGGCCTCTTCACGTATAGGAAGGGCAGAGGAAACCAATCAAAATGCCTTTATGAGTAGACATATTATTCCGAAATTCTTTGAATAGTAAGATAGCAAACATAGCAAGAGTTAGGAAGAATCATGAAGTCTGCTGCAAATTCTAAATTATTAGATCTTTGGCATAAAATAAAATATTATAAAGTTACGAACGACACTCCTTATGAGCAAAAGAAATTTTTAATCATTGGTAATGGAATACTGTTCTCAGGAGCTTTCGTATTATTTCTTACCGGTTTTTTATTACTGATAGACTGGGTCATTCTTTTAAACATTAATTTTGAGTATTATTTTAATTTCTACATCGTTGGAATACCACATATAATATTCCAAATACTGGCTATTGTATGCTTTTTTCAATTTCATAAATTTAAAAATTTTGAACTAAATTTTTTTATCGCTGGTCTTTTTTTTGATTCTTATTTTTTGACATGCTTTATTTTCTTTGGAGAATTTTTCTATATAGAAACGATAATAATTTTTTTACATTCACTAGGAGCTTTTTTATTCGTTCGCAATCTAAAGTATTTTTATCTATCAACTAGTACTTTATTCTTATATTTGCTATTTATGCAAATATGGCCTCATTACTACCCTCCCCTATTTCAAATTTTTTATAAGCCAGTTATTTTAATAACCAA
>JBCCIA010000014.1:0-34002 GCA_039028475.1 Spirochaetota bacterium
AGAATCCATTGAACAGGCCATCGAACGAGCAGGCACAAAAGCAGGTAACAAAGGACACGAAGCCGCCAGCACCGCTATTGAAATGGTCAACCTGGTGAAACAAATCTAATGGCTTCTAGAAATAAAAGCCGTACCATAGCTTTACAAGGGTTGTACCAAATAGAAATCGCAGGACATACCCTTGAGGAAGTGCTCAATTTTCATTGGTATGAAAAAAAAATTCACCAAACGGAACGAGAATATAGCGAACAATTGATTAAAGGAGTTGTGAAAAACTGGAAACTTCTCGATACTCTTATTAAGACGTATTCAGAAAATTGGGAGTTTAACAGGATTTCCGTTATCAACCGTTGTATATTGCGTATTTCTATTTATAGTATGATCAACTTACGTGACACTCCCCCCAAAGTCATTATGAACGAGGCTTTGGAACTAACACGTAGGTTCGAAGGAGATAGTTCGGTGAGTTTTGTCAACGGTATACTGGATTCTGTTTATAAGGACGAATTACTACGACAGAGCGGAGAAATGTAAGCAATGGACAAAAAGAATCGGTTGAAGTTTGAAAACCTGGAAAATGAGGAAGAAAAATACCATTCAGAAATTATAGAAGAAAGCCCCTATTACTATGAAAACCCCAAACGTTCTAAATTTGGTATATTTTTGTGGACACTGCTTTTCCTTTGCATAGTTGGTGCGTTTGTCGCCGGATACTGGTATGTGCAAAAAAAGCACCCCAATGCTATCACCAATATCTGGCCCTTTGGTCGTAACAAAGACAAAAAAGATACAACTCCCACCAATAAAGCAGATAAACCAAAAGTCCTTACCAACAATGAAAGCATCCAGAACAGCGCGAAAGAGCGTTTGGATCAACTCTTACTACTACCATACTATCCTGAAAACTCTATCAATACCGAACTTGCCCGTTGCATCAACCTGTACAAAAACCGCCAAATCAAAGCGGCCTATTTGCAATGCACTGACTTTGTCAATAGTTCCTCACAGAAAGAAGATAAATCCGTTGCTCTGACCATCTTAGGGGTGATGTACTACCACAATAGAAATTTTGACACTGCGATGAATAAACTCAAATCAGCAGCAAACTATGACAAACGCAACTTCTATGCCTACTACAACCTAGCTCTCTCCTACAAAGGCCAAGGGAATGTCTCACAAGCACAAAGGTGGGCTTTAAAGGCCAAAGATGCCGCTCCCTATGATACAAGGGTACAAAAATTGGTAGGTATCCTACTCGCAGAGAGCAATGCACCAGAAGAGGGCATCGAAAACTTACGCCAAGCCGCAGAAAGCGACCCAAAAGACGCAGAGTTGGCCTACAATTTAGCCCTGGCTCTCTACAAACAAGGCAAGATCCCAGAAGCTATCAAAAACTTCCGTAAGGTCATTGCCGTTCCTGCCACTAGTAAGGCGACCGAGCTGGCAAATGCAAATCTGGGTTCCATATACTTCCACCGCGATGAATTGGATAAGGCTGAGCATTATTTCCGCCAAGCGGTCAATCTCAAGCCTAACAGTGCCCATTATCTCTACAATTTGGGTGTCGTTCTCATAAAACGCAAAAGAAGCGACGAAGCTATTTCTGTTTTTGAGAAAGCTCTTGCTACGGGTTCTATCGACCCCAAAGTCTACCGCTACATCGCCGATAGCTTGGTCGACCTAAAGAAGCCTACTATGGCGAAGACGTCCTTACAACGCGCTTTGAAAATACAACCGAATGATGTAGAAAGCCTGTTACAATTGGCAGACCTCGAATACGCGAGACGCAACCTACCGGAAGCAGAATCTTTGTTCCGCCGGGTGATCAAAGCCACACCTGGCGATGCCTACACAGAAAGTGCCTATATCAATTTAGGGATTATCCTAGACGAATCGCAACGCTACGATGAAGCTGTCTATGCCTTCCAAAAAGCTATCCAAATCAATAGCCAAAATGCTGATGCGTACTACAATCTGGGAATTGCCTACAAGAACGCTGGCAAACCAATCGACGCCGAAAATACTTGGAAAAAGGCAATTGCTCTCACTCCAAATGATACCAAGAACCAAGAAGCCTTAGGTGACTACAAGAGAGCCAATGGAGCTTATTTGGAAGCTGCAAATTACTATGCTGATATAGTAAAAAAAGACCCTAGTAACTACCGCATCAAATTGAAACTGGCAGATGCCTATCTGAACAATGAAAATACCCTACAGCTTGCAGAGAAATATCTCAAAGATGTGCTCAATTACTCCAAAAACGGCGCAGAAATCAAAATAGCGCACCGAAACTTGGCTCTGCTCTATTCCAAAAACCAAGACAAGAGCAAAGCAAAAGATGAGGCGTACCGAGCAGCCCATATGGACCCCAATGATATGCAAAGTCGTCTAATTTTAGCCAAGGTTCTGTACGACACGGGATCTCTCATCGACCGTGAAAAAGCTATCGATGAGCTTACAACTATCACAAACTCAGATGTAAATAGCAAACTTGTCGCCCAGGCGTTTGACTACCTTGGCCTCTGCTATTACAAAAATGGAGAATTCAAACGAGCCGTGCGCAATTTCCAAAGTGCGATCGAGTTAGATCCCACTTTAACCGAAGCCTATGAACACAAACGCGCTGCTAATGCATCTTATGAGGACAAGATGCAAGAATCGAGTGCAAGCTTCTAACAGAGGCTATAGCTCATTTTCGACTTGCGAAAAACTAGCACTAAAAACCAATGGATACAGAAAGAGAGGTTTTTGTTTAATATGCAGTGGTAGAACATCCGTTTTGCTATGCTAAATACATTTTTATGGTTTCCACACGTTTATTCATAAGTTTTTTGTTTGCCTCTACTCTATTCATACAATGTGCAGGCATAGCAACAAAAGAAACGAAAGCAGAAACAGAGAAAAAAGATCTGGTAAAACAAGACCTATTCCGTAGTGGCCACGCCAGAAGAGTAGCGGTGTTCCGTATCCAACACGACAACCGAGAAGATCTGCTTGCTTATCTACCAGCCATTTTGCGCGCTGAAGATACCGAATCAGAAACCAAGGCATTTATCGTACAAGTCTATTTTTCCTATGGCAAACGCTTAGATACTTTGCTACCCGATTGGCAGGACGATCTGCTGTATGTAGTGGGTCACAATACCGATCCATCGACCCTCCATTTGATTTTAGAATATGCCTTACAAACAAAAGACAAACGCTTTTTCTACCCAATTACCGAACTCATTCGACACCGCAATATGGATACACGGACATTGGCCTATCGTTACCTAGCCTCTCTAAAAGACGACAGAGCTATCCCGTACATCTTAGAACTAACCAATACAAACTCCGATATAGACAAATATTACTATTTGGAAGCCATGCGCTATGTAAAAGACGAAAGAACCGCATATAAGGTTACTTCACTCTTACAACACCATAGCCATGCAATTCGCTCCGCTGCGATCCAGGCCATTGCCTCCTTCCACTTGGAGGATGCCTACAGGCACGTTGTGAAAATTGCTACTGCAGACAGGAACTATGAAGTACGAAAGTATGCGATACGAGCCATTGCCAAACTAAATCTGAAACGACGTTCGTACATTCTCAAGAAAACGATACTCAACAAGCACCCAGAGGTACGGGAAGAGTCGACAAAAGCCATTATCAGCTTCCGCAAAGCCTCCTTTGCTAGATATATTTCCCAAGCCTTAGCCAAAGAAACAGAATCTGACCTGAAAATGCTTATGGTAGAAGCTATGCTCAAGTTAGGCAAACACGGTGGCAGCAAAGGACTTATCAAAACTCTCGGTGGAGAAAAATCTATCGAAGTTCGGGCAAGAGCTGCCTTTGCCATCGGCCGTCTACGCGCCAAGCGTGCCATTCCACAGCTTATCAGCTCACTGAAAAACGACAGAATGGAAGAGGTAAAAATTTCCGTTGCAGACTCGTTGGGCTTTCTCAAAGAAAAATCAGCGGTTCCTAGTATATTGGATTCCTTGAACAACGAACACGAAACACTAAACTTGAAACTGCAACTGGTGAGTACCTTGGATCAAATAGACGAACCTAAGGTCATGCCCATTATTTTTGATTTGATCGAAGTAGAGCAGATCAAAAGCCTACGCAAGAGCATGAAACAGCTACTACGCTCTATGCTGTACCGTTACTATAAGCCCAATTATTCCTTAGCTATCAAAGCTGAGCAAGTGAGTGTCGTTAGTCCCTAAATACCCTAAACATACTTCTTAAGGTATTTTTTTCCCTTTAGGTGTGAAGGGTAGAAAATCTTAAATTTTTTGCCTGTCTTTCCACGAGAGATGCGGTAGCTTTTAGAAGATTTGAAATACAATTCATACTCGTCTTCCTTGCGCAGCAAGAGCTTCTCCCAAAAAATGAAGTGGTTGTCGACAAACTCCTGTCGGATGTCTTTGGGCCTTTGGGTCAAAGGGCAGCCGTGGGTAAACTCTTTCATAAATACCAAACCTACGAGGACACCTCTAGTATCGAGGTAAGGCTCTAGAGGAAAGGTACGGCAGCTGATCGAACGGTTTTCCCGTTCACAATAGGCAACTCCCTTGCATTCACAAAAAATGGTATCTCCGCCTTCATGTTCTTCATACATCTTCTTATCTTCTTTGGTTTGTGGCTTCCATGCCTTCCAAAGTTTGGAGCGACTCTTGAGCAGTTTGAATTCTTCTTTGTAGAGCGTCGGAACCGCATTTTCGACAACACAGCAAAAGGGTACCCCACCATTGTCGTCCTTACACAAGCTACCACAATCAAAGTCAGTCAATTCTTCTTGCAACAAGGTATAGTAGTAAGCAACTTCCTCTTGATCCAATCCTAAAAATACTTTTTTCGATTTTGCCATAATGAGTCCCTATCCTTACACCAGTACGAGGCCATGATGTAAACCAGCAGTGGGTTGACAAGCAAAGAGCAATGCTAAAGGTACAATAAGCAGCAATTTTATAGATACTCTACCCTAGCGACGACAATAATCCGGTCTTCTTCTGCAAAAGTCACCCGTTCTGATTTATCTGGATTCAAGAAAATACCACGTTTGTGCAATTCATCCTCCTCATCAGGTTCCGTTTTATAACCAATGAATAAATCACCGATGCAATTGACAATATGAGAAACCTCATGGATAGAATATTCCTTATCTACTTGGACAAAATCTAGGGCTGGTTTGAGATAAATTTCGCAACCGGATTCGTCAAACAACTCCTGGTAGATCTCTTTCAAATAGGGATTCTGGGAAAATTGAGCCAAAAGACGGCTATCGATCTTATCTAAAATCACGAAATCATCCAAAGCTGACGGTCTTGCCAGTACCTCATTTTTATTGTTGAGCATCTCGACCACAATGGGCAACTTCAATTGCTTTGACTCTAAAATATCCCGCACATACAACCAAAGAATAATACTGTACGAATCAGCGTCCTCAATGGAGAGTACATCGCTATAGGTAAGCAGAACCACATAGTCAAAGCGTTGAAAGGGAATCTCTTCCAATTGTTCGCGCGCATCGGTATCTAAGGCAGAGTGATTCACTTCAGCACGTAAATTTTTTGGCAATAGCTCTCTTTGGAATTGGAAATGCTCGCTGTCGCTGTAGATGGTAATACTCGAACCAATCGCAACATAAGAGTCCAACTCCTCGATGATCGAGTAGAGCAGGTTATTGCCACCGATAACTACGATATGCTCAGGCAAAGGCTCAGACTTTTGTGCAGCAGGTTTCAAAGAAAGGGAGAGGGACTCTAACTCCTTCTTCGGTAAGACAAAAGTCGAAGGTGAGGCGGCAATTGCAATCACCTCGTCGTCTTCTTGCAAGACGTAGTGCGATAGAGAGGGGTTGATGCGAACCGTTCCATCCGCTGCCTTCACCCCCAAAACGGAGGCTTCTTGGAAAGAATTCACCACCTCACCAAAAGTCTTGCCTTGCAAGCTCTGGAAAGATTTAGAATAAATCTCATTGCCGTCAAAAGAAAGCAGCTCGTCATAAACCACAGCAAGACCGGGCTGGCGGCAAGCCTGGGCGATAAGGCGTGAAATCATATCATTTACCAAAACAGAGTAAACCTGGTCTTTGCTGATAAGTCGCACAATGGAATCATTTTTGATATTACGAATCGGAATGGTAATGACAGGAACCTCATCGGTCTCAAACAAATTCATCAGGACAATCAGAACTTTGATGACATAGGCGTCGTTTTTATTGCCATCGTCATTGAGGATAATGATCGAAGAAGCCTTACTAGCATTGACAATTTCTAAGTCAGTCTTCTCAAAGGCATCTCCCGTACGAAAGACAAATTTAATCCCCTTCACCGGTTTGTCGATATGGTGGTTGAGAAAATCCTTCATCTCATACTTGGACTTATTGGTCAAAATAGTGATGACTGTACCTTTCTTGCCGTCGTTGGCTTCGATAAGTTCGTTCAACAGATATACAATCTTAGTAGACCAGCCCAGAACAACGATATGACCGCGAAACGAAACGTACTCCCTACCCTTGGCATCTGTCTCTTTTAAATTATCTAGCTCAGATACAATAATACCAATGAGAAGGTTTAAAATAATCATACTTCCCAAAACAATGAAACTGATGAAATACATAGAAGCAAAAATAGGATTGGGTCCCTTCAATTGTTTAAATAAAAGGTCTGGCCAACCCTCACCGGTAATCGTTTGGAATAAGGTCAAAACAGAAAGTGGCAAATTCGCGAAATGTTCTGGGTCAGTATTTGCAAATTGGAATACTCCAATCACACCATAAACGTAGAAAAGAATCAGAATGAGAAGAGCAACATACCCCATAGAGGGCAAGCTGCGCAGTAAGGTCAAAACTAGCATTTTTAAAGGCTTTAAAATAGAGATAAAGCGAAAAATGCGAAAAACACGCGCCAAACGCAAAATACGCAAAACAGAGACCGTATCCATATTCGTGGACCCATCAACGTTGACGAGATACGGCAGAACACTAAAAACAACAATAGTAAAATCAAATAAATTCCAGGAATCGAGAAAGTAATGGTGAACCTTGGGAGCGTAAGCATACCATTTGAAAAAGATCTCAAAGATAAAAATCCACAGAACGATCCAATCCGCATAATAGAAAAAAGTGCGAAAGCGTTCTGACAAAACTTTATCTGTTTCAAAACCAATCAGAACCGCTGAAAAAGCGATAGTAGCAAGAATACAATTATCAAAAATATTAGATTCTTTACGACGAATTTTTTTTAATAGGGTCTGAAACCCATATTTCATAGAATGCAACAATTCTAAACATCCACCTTCCGATTTGCTTACAGGACAATAAAAATACAAAGGATCTTTTTTAACACTCCGATTTGCCTCTAAATCCTATCCGAAATAGATTTTTTACTTGCAAATCAGAAATTTATTGATAAAATGTGAAACCGATTTGGAAACTCTACCCATGAAATTTACTTCCGGGGCACTTGCTATCTTTTTGGAATCACAGCTCGGAATCGATCTTTCCAACCGGATCAACCAAGAGCATTTGGGAAAACTACGGAAAAATTCGAAACTATATGGGAAACTATCCGAAGAAGAATATGTGAACCACTTGCAACAAAGTTCCACCACGGACTCTGAATGGCAATGCATCTACAACTCTCTCAATATTTCAGAAAGTTTCTTTTTTCGCGATAAAAGGCAAATCGATCTATTGGAAAAACATATTTTTCCCAAGCTAGCGCAAAAGGAAGTAAAAGAAATCAAAATCTGGAGCGCAGGGTGTTCTACAGGACAGGAAGCCCATACCCTATCTATACTAGCCTCCCGAACTCTCGCACAAAATAAACAGTATTCTATCCAAGGAACTGATATCAATCCAGAATCAATCCAAATAGCAGAAAAAGCGATATACCACCCCTGGTTCGTACGCGTGGAAGAAGAAAGCACCCTAGCACAATACTTCGAAAAAAAATCCCAAGGAAAATATCGCTTCTTACAAGAAAACTTTCCAACAGTACATTTTTCTTTGCTCAACCTAATCACCGATACGTTTCCAAATAAGCAAGAGCTCATTCTCTGTCGCAATGTACTCATCTATATAAAAAATGAAATGGCAAACCTAATCTTAAACAAATTTGTCAGAGCACTTGCTCCAGGTGGTTACCTACTCTTAGGACATGCAGAGTACAACGCCAAACTACCTACAGCTCTCGAAGCGGTCAATATCGAAGGAAGCATCATATACCGTAAAAAGACAAATCATTCTGCAAAACAAGAAAACCCCAAACCCTATACACCTAACATCCCCCTTAGCCAACCAAGCAAACAAGAGAAAACCAACCTCTCCCCACAGGAAATTGTGCAAAAGAATCCCTTGGATTATGAGGCACAGTACAAGATGGGCAACGAATACGAAAAAAACAGCGAGTACCACCACGCCATTCGTTGTTACCAAAAAGCGATATACCTAAACCAAGAACACAAAGATTCCTACCTTTCCCTGTACCGCATCTACTACCAACAAAAAGATCAAAATAACATGCAAAAGATTTATAAGTCAGGAATACAGATTCCTGGTTTTATGGAAGGAGTCAGAAACATTAATGAGTGACTTTACCTCTTTCTTACTCTTCCAAATCAAAAACTCCAAATACGCCATTGCAGCAAACACTGTCACAGAAATCCTCTGGTTACCCGAATTGACAGCTGTATCAGGTCTACCACGTTATTTTGTCGGCATATTCAACTATCGTGGCGATATCATCCCTGTTATGGACATCAACCTACGGCAAAGAAAAAAAACCTACTCGTACAAAATAAACAACAAGATCGTAGTACTACAATTGGCAAAGCAAAAAATAGCCATACACATTTCTTCTGCTACAAAAGTAATTGGCTCTGAACACTGTGAATTCCTACCACTGCAACAGGTGCAGCAACAGAAGAAGTCACAAAACACAGAAATTATTACCGAGATTATCAAACACGACAATGAAATCATCCAAAAGATAGATATTGGTAAATTACAAGAAAACGATATAGAAATAGAAGAACCAGAAGAGGAAGAAAAATCTGATATTTTAGAAAAACTCTTAACAACAATTCCCGAAGAGGACAGGCACATTCTACAAGCACGTAAAATGAGTTATCTGAAAGATACCGATAAAATGCAGGAAGGCTTATCAGATCTGACGCCAGTGGCTATTATCTGCATTGGAGAGGAGTACTTTGGTATCGAATTGGAATACATACAAGAGTTTTCGGAGGTCCACTCTCTTGCCAAGGTTCCCTGTACACCTCCACATATTGCCGGTTGTATGAATCTACGAGGAGATATTTTAACACTATTAGATTTACACTACCTACTATTTGCTCATGCAACCCCTAACCCCTCTGCTGGAAAAGTAGTGATTAGCAAGAACCAAGAAAACATGCTGGGCTTATTGGTGCGGGAGCTATTGGATGTTATTTATATAGACAAAACCTTGACAAATACTTCTTTACCTATGCACCAGGACATTGGAAAAAATTTAATCAAAGAAACCTTCTTCCACACAGGAAAGGTAATAGGTGTACTCGATATAGTAAAGCTGTTAAACGAAGAGCACCTGATTGTAAACGAACAAATACGTATATAGGAAATGGTATGAATTTACTAAAAAACTTTTTTTTCAAACAAGACCTCAAAAGAAGGCTTATCATCTTCAACACAATCTTAGTAATTCTGAGTACAGGGATTCTTTCACTGGTTTTCCTATTGATATCTAACAAAGGGATCAAAACTTCCGTTCGCAACAGTTTAGAATATGTCAGCAACGTAAAAAAGCGTGAAGTGAGTATCTACTTCCACAATAAGGAAGCAGACATGCAGATCCTTGCAGAATCTCTCGAAGTGAAAAATGCCCTGAGTAGCTTCCAAGATACCTACAAAAACACTGTAAGACGCGAGAGTGCCAGCTTCTTCACCACCGATTTACAACGCAAATACATAACCGAAAACCCCAACCCTACGGGTCAAAAAGACAACCTAAATTTTAGCGATGACGGTAGTGAATATTCCCGAATCCATAAGAAATACCACCCCTTCTTCCGCAAATTTATCAAAGTAAAAAAGTTCTATGACCTGTTTCTTATCGATGCTGAGACAGGACAGATTCTCTACACTGTTTTTAAAGAGTTAGACTATGCTACCAACCTGTTAAGTGGAGTCTACAAAGATACCAACATTGCAGATCTCTTTAAAAAAGTAAAAGGTGCAGGAACAAACGTAAATACGTTTTTTGTAGATTTCAAAAACTATGCCCCTTCCAATGGAGATCCGGCTTCCTTTATCGGCACACAAATCATCATTGACGGCAAGTTGGCCGGAGTATTGGTACTACAGCTACCAATCGATGAAATCAATTCCACCATGCAGAGTCAAAATTCTACCGATGACTCTGTAAGTAGCTATATCATAGGCAATGACAAATTGTTTCGTACTTCGGTTGGTGAATCCAAAGAAAAGATCGTCTTACGCAAAAAAAATGAACAGGAGAGCATCTCACTTGCTCTGGATGGAAAGTTAGGCGTATTGCAAGAAACAAATACCTTTGGAAGAGAGGTATACAGTCACTATTCGTCGATAAACATCTATAATGAAAAGTTTGTCTTCATTACAGAAAGGTCTGTCTCCAAATCATTGGAAGAGTTGAACTATATACGTTTGCGTACGATTATCGCCATAGCTATCATACTGGTAATCACAATAGGCTTAACCTACTATTCCTCGCGAGAGGTCTCCAACCCTATCATGGAATCGGTAAACATCCTCTCCACCTCTACGAGAGAAATTGCTTCTACGATCCAACAGCAGGAGAGCAACGCCAACACCCAGTCTGCATCGGCCAACCAAACGACAACAACCATGTCACAACTTGGCTCTTCTTCTAAACATACATCCGATCAAGCACAGAGCGTCTCCGAAAGGGCGAGCTTTGCACAAAATGAGGCAAACCACGGTTTGGAGGTCATCGAAAAGTTAATGACTTCGATGAACTCTCTAAAGGATAAAGTATCCACTATCAGTGAACAAATTTCGCAACTCAGTGAAAAGAACAACCAAATCAGTAACATCATCAATTTGGTAAGTGATCTCGCCAACCAGACAAATATGCTCGCCCTCAATGCAGCTGTAGAGGCAGCGAGAGCCGGTGAATATGGCAGGGGCTTCTCGGTAGTAGCCATAGAGATTCGTAAACTAGCCGATGAGAGTAAAAAATCAGCAGTCAAAATCCAAGAGATCATCTATGAAATCAAACGGGCTACCGATACATCCGTTATGGTAACCGAAGAAGGCACACAAAATGTGGAAGAAAGCTATGAACTCGGACAAGTCGCAGTCCAGTCTTTCCAAGGCATCAACCAATCCATCTCAGGCGTATTTGAAAGTACAGAACAAATATCCCTCAATGTACAACAACAGTCGATGGCGATCAATGAAGTCCTGGATGCGATGAACTCTCTCAACCAAAGCTCGACAGAAACCGCAAATGGTATCGCGCAAACTAAGATCGGGATTGAGCAATTGAACCGAGCCACAAGCAATTTGCAAGAACTGGTAAGTGGCATCGAATAACACCAATGATAGAAGATAAAGAATTATCCGATCTCTTTCGGGTGGAATCGGAAGAGCACATCAGCAAAATAGAAGATGGGCTACTTATCATTGAAAAACAACCCGAAGATGGGGAAACCCTACACGAAATTTTTCGCGAAGCCCATAGTTTGAAGGGAGCCGCTCGCATGCTGGGTGTGTTAGATGTAGAGACATTGTCCCACCTCTTGGAAGAGCTCCTGCGTAAGGCGAGCAAAGGCGAGATAAGTCTCTCCTCCCAGCTCATCGATCAAATCTACTATACCCTTGATGAAATCAAAAAACTAGTAGAAGAAGCTATTACCGGTGAAAAAAGCAATGTAGATGTCATTGAAACTATTGAGATTCTACAGGGAAAAAGTCCCATTCCAGCTAAAAACAAACAGAGCAAACGTTTCCCGGAAGAAAAATCTCTAAGTACAAGTGAAGTCCCCAAAAAGTCAGAAAAATCAGACACTGCACCAGAAGCAGTCACACAGGAAACAATAGAGAGCGAAAAAGCAAGTACCAACTTAACTAAAAAACCCCAAAAACCAAATCAAGATTTGCATGATAAAAAGAATGATACCATGCGGGTCGATTCACAGAAATTAGACCACTTGATGGTACAAGCGGGAGAACTCATTGTCACAAAACTACGCATAGGCAGAAGGCTCAAAGATATAGAAGAACTATATACAGCCTTCGAGGAGCTACAGAAACTCAACCAAGAATCAAGAAGGCTCATCAAAACAGGTAGACAAAGCGGCACACAAAACATTGCCTTGCAAAAATACGATTCGCTCCAACACACACTTCGAGACAAAGCGGATGCATTTGAAAAATCTCTGGATAATTTGCAAAAACGCATTCTCAATGACTCGACAAAATTAGATCTAATATCTGGCAAATTAGAAGACGGTATCCGCAATATTCGAATGCTTCCACTGTCTTCCATCTTCAACCTTTTCAACCGAACCGTCCGCGATCTCTCCCGAAGCTCCGAGAAAGATATAAACTTTGTCACGACAGGAGGAGACATTACGGTAGATAAGCAAATCATCGAAGATTTAAAAGACCCATTGATGCACCTCATTCGCAATGCCATCGATCATGGAATTGAATCTCCCGAAGAAAGAATGCTAGCAGGAAAAACCGACCCAGGACAACTCAAACTATCAGGAATCGCCAGAAATAATATGGTTTCTATACAGGTACAAGACAATGGAAGGGGTATAGATATTGAAAAGGTGAAAACCAAAGCTATCGAAAAAGAACTATTTACTGCCGAAGAGTTGAGTGAAATGGATGATAAATCGATTTACCAAATCATATTTATGCATGGCTTTTCAACGCGCGCACAGGTAAGTGAGATATCTGGGCGGGGCATTGGAATGGACATCGTGAAAACATTCATTGACCAACTCAAAGGTAGCATTGAAATATCCTCGCATTTTGGTATAGGAACAACATTCTCTCTTAGCCTACCCATTCGTTTTTCTACAACTCATGTTTTGATTATAGAAGTTGACAAAAAAATTTATGGTCTACCAATTGATTATATTGTCCTAAGTAAAGTGATTCATTTGAATGAAATCTATACATTAGGAGATATGAATACAGTAACCATCGAAGAGGAACCAATTCCCGTTGCCTTTTTAAAGGATCTATTAGATATACCCTCTCAACAATCGGACCGCATAGACACTTCCTTGTCCTGCATTACGATTTCAGATGGAAAAAAAAAGTTAGGTCTCATAGTGGATAAAATTGTTGATAAGCAAGAAGTAATCATGAAGCCATTGGGAGGCTTTCTCAAAAGGGTCCGCAATGTCGCTGGAGGAACCATTCTAGAGTCGGGTGAAGTATGCATCATACTCAACCCGAAAGATCTATTGCAGATTCCCAAACAAGCACTACGAAAAAAGCCTGAGCCAGAGACTGGAAGTAGAAAAGAGTACCGGGAAGAGAAGAAAGCAAAAATTCTCATTGCGGAAGACTCCAAAACTATACGTACGCAGATCAAAAGAATACTAGAAACAGAAAATTATAGCGTAGAAACCGCTGTAGATGGTAGAGAAGCCCTCGAAAAAATACAAATGCACCCATACTCTTTGCTACTTACTGATGTAGAAATGCCAAATCTAAATGGATTCCAGCTAACCAAGGCACTTCGCTCTCACTCGCAAGAGGACATCAAAGAAATTCCCATAGTTATTTTGACTTC
The DNA here is from genome assembly GCA_039028475.1 of Spirochaetota bacterium. GTDB lineage: Bacteria > Spirochaetota > Leptospiria > Leptospirales > Leptospiraceae > JBCCIA01. The sequence continues at coordinate 13,818 of JBCCIA010000014.1, forward strand.
TCTAGGAAGCGCGGAAAACATCCAGGCAGGAATGGAAGCAGGAGCCAATGCTTACCTCATCAAGTCCTCTTTCAAACAAAAGGAACTGCTACAAACCATCCAAAGGTACGTATAATGCCCCTAAAAAAAATCAAAATTATTCTTGTCGATGACTCCCCGCTTATCATTACAATACTCAAAAAAATTTTATCCAAGTCACATACAATCGAAATCTTAGGAACTGCGTCCAACGGCCAAGAAGGTTTTGCACTGGCAAAAAAGGTCAATCCAGATGTAGTTTGTACAGATCTGATGATGCCTGTTATGGATGGCTATGAATTGACAAAAAAAATCATGGCAGAGTTTCCCAAACCAATCCTAATCATCAGTACAGAAGTACAAAAAGAGAATGAAACAAATATTTTCAACGTTTTGAAGGCAGGAGCAGTAGACGTATTTCCCAAACCACTAGGAAACAGTACAGGAGGCTATGAGAAAATAGCCGAAGAACTCATCTTAAAGATCAAAGTAGTAAGTGGTGTCGTTGTCTTTTCCAAAAAGAATTGGTCTGGGCAGATCACAGAAACAAAGATACCTAGTCTTCAAACCAACCTATCGGTCAAACCACCCAAAAAATACAAAATTCTCTTGCTGGGAGCATCCACCGGTGGTCCCCCTGCGCTACAGAAAGTTCTCAGTGGATTAGGAAGTAAGTTCCCCAGCCCTATTATCTGCATCCAGCACATCAGTGAGGGCTTTACCAAAGGCTTTATCGACTGGCTCAATAGCAATGTCGAAGCAACAGTCACAATAGCCCAAGAAGGAGCGTATCCCAAACCTGGCATGATCTACTTTCCTAATGAAAAAAACCATTTGGGAATTGACTACCAAGGAAAGTTTGTCAATATCAAAACTCCTCCTTACAAAGGGCACAAACCCTCAGTTTCGGTCAGCTTTTTTTCCTTCTTTGAATACTATCGCAGTTCTTGCCTAGCTGTTCTCTTGACGGGTATGGGAGACGACGGTGCGGATGCCATGAAGACTATCAAAATGGGTGGTGGGTATACAATTGCTCAAAGCCAAGCTAGCTGCGTCGTATTTGGTATGCCCAAAGTTGCTATTGAACAGGGAGGTGTTAACAAAGTGATAGATTTGGATAAAATCCCCCAACACATCAAGGAAAAATACCAGCTCCCTCTATAAGATTCTATGAATACTGAAAAAATTAAAATCGTATGTGCAGAAGACAGTCCCGTACAAGGCGTCATGCTAAAAAGAATTTTACTAGAAGCAGGCTACCAAGTATTCTTAGGCAAAAATGGCCAAGCAGCTTGGGAGCTTATCGAAAAACATTCTCCCGCTCTTATTATCTCCGACATAGAAATGCCCGAAATGAATGGCTTGCAACTGTGCAGAAAGGTGAAGTCAGACAAAGTCTACAAACAGCTACCTTTTATCCTATGCTCTTCTCTAGCGAATCCAGAAGACATTTTACTTGGTATAGAAGTAGGCTCAGATGGTTATGTGACCAAGCCATACGACAAAGAATTTTTGATCTACCGCATCAAAACCTTACTCTCTAATCCTATCCGGCAAGAAAACAACGAAAATGTAGAAACAATTGCCTTAAACTATGCAGGCAAAACGTATCAAATTGTAGCAGATAATGTAAACATTCTCAATATGCTTCTCTCAACATACGAAAATACCTTAAAACAAAACAAAGAATTATTCCAAACCCAATTGGAAGTGCGGCAACAACAAAAAAAATTAGAGCAGAGTTACGAAGAATCGGAAAGACTCTTACTCAACATCTTACCCAAGAAAGTTGCCAAAGAACTCAAGCAGAAAGGTTCCTATGACCCAGTAACCGTTCCCTCTGCAACCGTTATTTTTACCGACTTCAAAGGCTTTACCCAAATCGCCGAGACATTGAGTCCCAGAGAATTGGTAACCCAGCTAGATCTTTGTTTCTCACACTTTGACGCTGTGTCGGAAAACTATGGTGTAGAAAAACTCAAGACTATTGGCGACGCCTATATGTGTGTCGGAGGCCTCCCGGAAGTTAGTACAACCCACCCTATTGACTGCCTCCGAGTTGCCTTAGAGATCCAAGATTTTTTAGATATGATGAAGCAGATCAAAGAGAATATGAACTTACCCTACTGGGAACTGCGCTTAGGTATCAATACTGGCCCCCTTGTCGCTGGTGTGATTGGCACCAAGAAATTTGCCTACGACATTTGGGGGGATACGGTAAATGTAGCGAGTCGTATGGAATCTTCTGGCGCTGCTGGAAAAGTAAATATATCAGGCTCTACTTACGAATTGATCAAGGACTTTTTCGATTGTGAATATAGGGGCAAGGTGTCGGCGAAAAACAAAGGGGAAATAGATATGTATTTTGTCAACGGAGTCAAACAAGAACTAACCCTCGGCAAAGAAGGAAAAGTACCCAATGATCTCTACGAAGAAATGTATGAGGAATACAAGCACAACGGACCTTTGGTCGAAAAAGAAGAGAATTGAAAAGAGATATCTATCCCCACAATATTGTATCCCTTTTCCGTAACTAGCGGGTGGTTTAAACCACCCGCTAGTTACGGAAAAGGGTAGAATTATTTACTGTCCATGGTTTCTACACCCTGCCAATCCAAAGGCGTTCCGTGTTCTATATAGTATTCTACTCTCTGCAAATACAAACCAGCAGCTTTGTCATTCTGATTTTTTTGCAGAACTTTCTCTAGCAACTCTTTAGCCATTGCAAATTCCTGTAATAGATAGGCATTGATAGCCATCTCAAATTCTTGTCTAGTCTCCATAAACAAATCAATTCTTTTTTCGGCTTGTCCATTTAAAATCTCAATTACCTGTACTGCTTCTTTCTTGCCCTTGACAATCACCCTATCTAGAACCCGGTAAAAATATACATCTGGATCCGCAATTTTTCGAAAAATGGAGTCAGTAATGATGATAGAAGCACCGTACATCTTTGTCAGACCTTCTACACGCGAAGCCAAATTTACTGCATCAGAGATAACTGTTCCTTCCATCCGCTCGCTCTCCCCAATGGTTCCTAGCATCAACATTCCTGTATGCAAACCAATTCCAATAGAAATAGGCTGAAATCCTTGTCCTTTCCTATGGATATTGTACTTGATGATTTCCAGTTGCATATCAATACTAGCCCGCAGACCATCTTCCGGACTTAAAGCAAATAAGGCCATGATGGCATCACCGATGTATTTATCAATAAAACCATTGTTTTCACGAATAATTGGACCTACTCTACTCAGATAAGAATTGATAAAGCGAAAATTGTCCTCAGGAGACATACTCTCTGATAACGAGGTAAAGGAACGAATATCAGAAAATAGAACAGTCATTTCTTTTTGCAGGTGGTCCCCTAGCTCTACATCCACAATGCTATCCTTACCAAGAAATTGTAAAAACTCTTCTGGAACAAAACGCTCGTATGACTTGTTTAGGTTCATCACATGTGTATACAAATTTGCATTGTCCAGAGAAATCGCTGCTTGCGAACACAACACATCCAACACTTCCAAGCGTTGCGGGGTGAAAGCATCTGTCGTATAGTTGTTCTCCAAATACAAAATCCCATTGACCTGGTTTTTTTGTAGGATAGGCATGCATAAAACAGAAAGAGGTGTATTCGCAAGTACATAAGCATCTGCTGTATAATCGCCTTTTTTCTGTACATCGTTCAAAACTAGGCTTTTCTTTGTACGGTACACATAGTTCACAATCGTAGTCGAAAGCAAGTGCTCTTCTTTCACCAAAGGACGAGCTGGTGTGTAGACAACAACTTCTTCTTCATTCTCTGCATTTACCTTAAGCAAAGGACTGCTCTTATCATAGATAATGTAGAAACCTCTGGTAGCTCCAGCATTTTCGACAATGATTTCAATAGAGCGTTGCAAGAGACTATCCAAGTTCATTTCTCCTGATATAGCTCTTGCAGCTTTGACGACACTCATATAATCCATTAACTTGACAGTATTGGTTTTTGTACCAAAACTATATGTGGAGAGACTGCCTGAATTGATAGTTTTTTCAAGGGAAGAAGAGTCAGATTCGTTGGCTCGGATGAGTAAATTGGAATGCTTTTCTTTTAAAGTCTGGGCCAAAGCCTTAGCTCCCCATTGGATATAGGCATAGTAAGAGTCCATTAAAAACACGGAAGCTATTTTTGAATTTTCCATAGAGAGATAAAACTCACCAGCAATCTCACTCATAAGTGCGACATCATTTCTGAAGTTATTCTTGGAGGCGAGTTGTATGGCTTGATCAAAGTATTTTATAGCGTTACTAAACTCCTTGTAATAGGCAGCTATTTGAGCCTTTAAAAATAGATACTTATGCTTATAATTCTCTGGGGAATGACTCGCCCATTTCTTAAATTTACTAAGAATAAACTTGATTTTTTGCATGGGAATAGCATACCCCACACCACTCTTTTCTTTGCAAAGTTCAATCCTAGCGAGCGCCTCATAGAACTTATAAACGGGAACAAAAGACTGCCCCATAATACTATCATAGTATTTTTTATCTATAGCCTTAGCAGCTTGGACAACCCCTGGATAGTCTTTTTGAAAATAACGCAGGATAACTCGAAAACCAAATAAATACGATAGAGAAGTGTTATCGTTGCCTTCTTGCAAAAGGGTAAAAATTTTCTCATCGGTCTGGTAAGATACTTTCTCCGAAAACTCATTACCACTCAATGTATATAGGTTTAAATAGAGCAAGGTGCACAACAAATGTCCCTTCACCTGCCCTTGGCTTTGCAATAGCTCCAGACTCTCTAAAGTCTCCTTCTCCACCTCTGGCAGACGGGTTTGGCCAACAAAGTACTGTGTAGTATGGTTCCAGAAAGTACAATGCGAAGCATACTCTAGATCTCCGGTACTGTACCCACTACGTCTTCCTTCTTGAAAGCCTGGCAAAGTTTCAAAAATACTTTTTTTCCAGTGGTGGATAAATAAATTGTAGAGAAAAAATGTTTTGGCCTTTACTTCTTCCGCATGGTATTTTTCCATAATATCTAAGGCTAAGCTACCAAACTTAAAACCATCCGTAAAGTCACCTAATACAGCACACATGGCAAGCCCATAGCATACGTAAGCAAATGAAGACAACTTGGCGTTACCATATTTTATAGAAAGCCGAACCATTTTAAAAACTAGCACGGGAAACAAATCAGGCATCACGAAATAAGCGGCAGAAGACATCGTCATGAAGGTACGCATCATCGACAAAGCTATCGGGTCTGTCATTTCCGGTAAATCCAACAAATGCTTAGGATCTTTATTTGCCAAAGCTATTTTTGTTAGGGCTAGTTGAGAAACTACATGCAGCTTATTGGCATTTTTAGGTAGAGAGTCACCCAATAATTGGATCACATCGATCCCCAGTAAAACTGCTTCTTTGTATTGCAAGCGGCTATTGTGGGCTTGGATCAGCACTTCGTAGATTCGTACTTTTTCGTGCAAATTGTTACAGTGGGCTAATGCGTCTTGGGCATAGGCTTCCATATCGGAGTAGGCAGCTTTTAGGAATAGAGATTCAACAAGCTCAATATGCAAAGCAATTGCCAGCTCGTAACTATTTTGCCACTTCTGTTCTCCTAATAGTTCAATGGCAATTCTAAGGTATTTGCTTGCCTCTTGGAAAGCAGAAGAGGCTTTCGCTTTTGTCGCAGCTAGTAGGTTATAATTGGCAACTCGCCTCTTTTCTTCACTAGTTTTTAATAAGTCTCCAGCAGTGTTAAAATGCTCTACCAAAGAAAAGATTTTATCCTTCTTTTCAGCTTCCGATAAACGTTCTTCTAATAAATAACCAATTTTTAAATGAAGTGCAATCCGTTCTTCTTCCGAAATCGTATTGTAAGCGGCTTGCTGGATTCTATCGTGTAAAAAACGATATTGCAGGTTTTGTTGGTGCTTGCTGTCGAGATCTTTTGCATAATTGTATTTATCATCTAAGGGGAGCAATAAACCCCTATCTAGCAATTCTTCCAATTGCCCCGTGATCGCATTCATATCTGTCTGTGCAATGACAGATAGATCAAACAAAGCGAATTGGTTGCCAATACAAGATGCAATTTGCAAAATAGGCAATGCAGTATCGGATACCTCGCGGATCTTTTCGATCATAAAGGTAACCACATTGTCAGAAAAATCTAAGGTTCTGACTTGGTTCTCTTCAAAGATCCAACGGTAACTGTTATAGTCGTAATAGAGAAGATTTTTGCTATATAAATTTTTCAAAAACTCACCAACAAAAAAAGGATTCCCGTTGGTCTTAGTATATACGATTTCAGCTAAATTGTTGATGCCCTCCTCTTGTTGCAGCGCATCTGACAACAAGGAAACAATATCTTCTTTTTTCAATGCTTGTAGATTGACTTCGTTGTACCGCTTAGCTTGTTTGAGAGCATCCAACAAATCATTTAGGGAATGTGTGGGTTCTACCTCATTATCACGAAAAGCCCCAATAAAGAAAAGACTCTCCATTCTTGGTTCAAATAAAAGAGATTGGATAAAGCTAAGAGAAGCTGTGTCCGCCCACTGCAAGTCATCGATAAAGATAGTTAGAGGGTGGTTCTTTTGCGAAAAGCACTTGACGAATTCCATAAAAGTCAAACGAAAGCGCACCTGCGACTCGGTAAGTCCTAGGGAGACAATTTCTTCCTGCTTTCCCAGTACCAACTCTAGATCGGGCAAAACATCGGTTAAAATTTTACCATTCTCGCCGACAGCAGTCAAAATTTTTTGCTTCCACTCAAGTATCTTGTCATTGCTTTCCGATAAAATTTCTTTTACCAGTCCACTGAAAGCCTGTATGATAGCATTAAAGGGAACATTCTTTTTATATTGATCAAATTTACCAAATATATAAAAACCCCTTGTTTTTGTGATAGGAGCTTTCAGTTCTCCTACGAATGCCGTTTTTCCAATTCCAGATAGACCAGTTATAAAAACATTCTCGACACTACCAGAAACAACATCTTGGAACGTTGTGAGCAAATTTTGCAGCTCCGTATCACGTCCGTACAATTTTTCTGGTATCTGGAAGTTCGTAGAACGATCTCTAGTCGCAATCTCTAATTCAGGCCAATCGCCATTTTTCAAATATTCGTGCAAACAAGTCTCTAAGTCGTATTTCAGGCCATAGCAACTTTGATACCTATCTTCAGCCCGTTTTGCCATCATTTTCATAATGATTTTGGAAAGCATACCGGGAACATTGGGATTGACACTGTCAGGTGGTTCAGCAACACGAGCAATGTGAGAATACACAATTTCCATTACGTCATTGCTAATAAAGGGAAGCAGACCAGTAACGATTTGGTAAAAAGTAACTCCCAAAGAGTATATATCTGTACGGTAGTCCACGCTACGGTTCATACGCCCGGTCTGTTCGGGAGAAAGGTAAGAGAGGGTGCCTTGCAATGTATTCGGGTTTGCTATATTAAAGTTCTCTTTAGATAGCTTTGTTGCAATTCCAAAGTCGGTAATCTTAACATTTGCCTCTCCACTTGCAGCGTAGGGGGGATAGGGAGGAATCACAATAATATTCCCTGGTTTGATGTCTTTGTGAATCACCCCCTTTTGGTGGATCTCCGCTAAAGTATCCGCTAAAGAAACCGCCATTTTTAAAAAAGATACGAGATCGATAGTATTCTCTTTTAGAAAAGATGATAGCGAGACCCCACTATCATCTTCCATGATAAGAGCTATGTTAGAATCATCCTCTTCATAGGAAAAAATTTTGATAACTCCACTCAACGTCAAGCCTTCCACAATATCATACTCGTGCTTGAAAACTACTACATCTTCTATAGATGGATAGGCGCGTGCAAACGTTTTGATGATTACCGGCTTGGAGTCCACTTTATAAAAAGCTCTATTGATAATTGTTTTCTCGTTGGAGAAAATTTCTTCTATAATTTGGTATTTATCTAACATAGCCGCTATTAGCTTTTAGGATTTTTCTAGTGGTGAATACCAAGTGGAAGTCGACTCACAAAAACCTTGTGTATCAATTGTTTCTACAAGTTCCCAATTCGTATCCTTTTTTTGGTAGAGTTGGCCTTTAAATGCTGCTGTTTGTTCAAAAACAATTACCGGATAACGCCATAGTACAGACGTCAACAGTACAGACCAGTGCAATAACAGACGGTATTCCTTTCCATCACTACCAGTAGTGGTCAATTCAAAAGATATTTCCGTAGGATAGCTATACAGGACTTCCCAAGTTTCGTAGGCTCCAAACTCGACTTTGTAGTCATTCTCGTAAAAGCGAAAAGTCACATCTCCATAACGAAAGTAACCTGGTGACTTTTGGAAAGCAGCTTGTAATCCTACTACAAATGCTATATTCTTAGAAGGTATAGAAAAATGAGCCCATTTCCATGTTTCCATAAACTCATACCAAATCCCCCAATCGTGGTCGTGGTATCCTATACCTTGGATCTGGATGTTTTCATCTTTCGTTTTAATGACACCTTCCACCTTTGCAGAAGGCATATAGACCAACCAACTACTGATTTCCCAAGGCAACTCGGTGGACACAGTATCTTTAGCCAAAAAAACAGGTGTATCATCTTGCGTATAAAACAGGTCTATTTCTACGCTATGATTACGAGTACGCCCTTTGACATGCATATAGTTCTTATCCACAGCATAAAGAGAATTATGAGACGTAATTTTTACATCTGGCTTCTCATAAGAAGCAGAAAAATCCCAAAGTGGAAAGTATTCAATATCTGTATCAATGGAACGATCATTCGAATCAAAAATGGCACAATTCAAACTGGCAACTCCTGTAGGAAATATGTTTCCGGGATTGAATACGGCGTAGGTAATCATACCTTTATAATTTTTAATAGGGTCATAAAAATTGAAGTACCACCACTCTGTATACCAAAAGGCTTTTTCCCTATCTTGATAGTATTTATAATGAAATGCATCATCCTGTAATGTAATAATCTCACTCATATAGACTCCTTTTTATGACTAAACTTACATACTTTTACCTCAGAATAGCAAACCATTCCAAGGCAAGCCTTTTTTATAGCGTTTTTTATCATTTTCTTTCATAGGTTTGAAGAAAGCTGGTTCTTCTAGTCCATATACCGGACAGCGGGACACCTTTGCATTGTCCTTATCCAATAGACTATTCACAGCTATCCGAGCTGCTTCATTGGCTCCTTCCATACAAGCGAAATCTGTCTCTGTTTTTACATAATCAGCGGCTAAAAACATATTGTGAATCTGCGTAGCTGCCTTCGGTTTCAGGCGTTGCTTATTGATTAAATTGACTAGCAATGGTTCGCGGTTCGCTCTTTCGATCTTCCCTCCTTTACGGGAGGTGATAGAAATATCTTCGTCCAAGAACCAATGCTCTATCATCTCGTCTTGCAAAAGTACCCTACCGTTTGCATTCAAACTTCTTTTGATCTGTTCCCAAGTCTCTTCTTTGATCTGCTCATCATCCAGTTCACAGGCTGGTTTGCCATAGATCACTCCTGGAACATTCCAATTGGAGATATCAGTCGAAAAGACAGTTTTTACCTTACCATTGCCACATTTTTCGATCGGGTAGCCTTGCCAAAACTGTGTGTGCGCAACAGCAGTTACTGACCAGGGAGAATCTACAAACAATTGGTGTCCATGTACAATATTCACCTCTTGGTTCAGATAAAAGATAAAACCATTCATCCAAGCTACATCGTGTTGTAAGGTAAGAACTCCCTCTAGGTCAGGGGCATATTGCAAGACTTCTGGACTATTCTCCAATAATTCTGCCATCCGTTCTACAGGTACGGCAAAAATATACTCATCAAAGTTTAGCTCTTCGCTAGATCCATCTTGGTGGGTAGCTAATACGGAAGTAACGACCGCATCCTTGCAAGAAATAGACTTTGCAACTGTACCTTGGACATATTTAGCACCCAGACTTTCGAGGTACTGCTTCCAAGGGTCAATCCAGGCTTCGTTGGTAGGAGCATTGAGAACTCTATCAATCGCTTCGCCGGGCAGAAGAATCCCCAATAATAATTGGATGTATATATTGCCTAGAGTCTTGGTGCTGGCCCTTTTAGGGTCATTGGCAGCCAGGGAACGCGATAAACCATAGGCTAGAAAGTCTTGGTAAGCTTTAGAACGAGAAGAAGCCTCAATGAAGTCCCACCAGCAAATTTTTTCAAATTCGTCCTCACGCCGCTCATCACAAGTTGTAAATAACTGGTAGAATTTTCCGGCAAAAAACAGCAAGTCTTCGTATGTAAGACCAGTTTTGATAATATCAATAACGTTGCCAAAAGCTGCAAACAAGTCGTCAAAGTTTTTGGGAAATCGAGAAATCGCAATAAAGGGTTCGTAACCAGAACGACCAATGAGTAGGCGTGTTGTTTCCACCATATTCCCCCATACACCATCTTTTTGCCCTTGGTAGGGAATTTTACGCATCGAATCGGGAAGGTTTCGGTAAAAACCAGGAAAAAATCTAAAACCGTGTTCCGCTGGCAAATCTCTATTGCCAGCAATTCCAGTACCAGCAATAGGCAGGCTTCTCGCTTTACCACCTGGAATTTTAGCATTCGCTTCAAAAATTGTTACATCATAACGAACATCATCCGTATTACGTTCTAATAACTCTTGTGCGGCGCTCATCCCACCAACGCCACCACCAATAATTGCGACTTTCTTAAGCATATTCAATCCATAGCAAACTATGCCAAAACTGCAAAGCAAAAAATTTTACTTTTTTTTCCCTAAGAAGACTCTATTCTAGTCTTAGGAGAACTTCTGTGAAATATAAAAACTACCTTTTACCTACTTTTTTCTTTTTTTTTGCCGCTCCCAGCCTCATTGCCATGTGTACCATGTTTATCCGGGAACCAAGGCCTATCTTCGTAAAAGCACCTGATTTGGTACGAACAGATAAGGGACTCTACAACGAATCCTCGCGTGTAATTATCGTTCGCGACGAGAGGCATACCGTAATGGGTATTTCGAGTGATTACCAGGGAAATTACCAAAACTTTGCTATGATCGTACCGGTTCCACAGGTCTTGCAAAGAGAACAGATCAATATTGGAGATAAAAAAATCTTCGACAAACTAGGTGAATTCACCAGCCCACGCTATATAGAGAGCTTCGATGCCAACCCATGCCAAAGGGGTAATTTTCTTAGAAATGGGGCACAAAAAGCAAATGAATCTGCGGATAGATCCACTCCAACAGCCAGTATCCAAGATATCCCTAAAACTTCCTTAGGAATCAAAGTAGAGGCAAGCTATTCGATTGGTGAATATAAGATCCAGATCCTTTCCGCAAAAGATTCCCAAGGTCTGGAAGTATGGTTGCGGCAAAACCAATACTCACTGCCCAAAGGGGCCAGCAAAGCCTTAGAACCATATATCAAACAAAAAATGAAGTTCTTTTTGGCAAAGGTCAATCTCAAAAAGTCCCTACAATCGGGGCGCAACTTCTTACGCCCCTTGCAATTCGCCTTTGATTCCGAGAAATTTATGCTACCCATCCGCCTTGGCACGGTCAATGCAAAGCACGAACAAGAACTCCTAGCGTACATCTTCAGTAAAAATGGCAGAGTGGAGGCCAGCAACTATCGCACAATGCCTTTGCCTTCTGGACAACAATTGCCCTACGCTATCAAAAATGACTTTGCGAACTTCTATAAAAAAATGTTCCAATACCAAGCCACACAAAAAAAGAATAGAGCTGTTTTCACCGAATACTTTGGCAAAGCAAATGAGTGTACTGGTTCCCACTGTACGGGAAAAAACCTCTCCAAACAAGACTTACGTTCCCTAGGTGTTTATTGGATGAACGCGCCTGACTTTGGCATACAGCCCGAGGCGTATGTGACCCGCCTGCACATTCGCTATACCAAGGAGAGCTTTCCAGAAGACCTGATGCTACAAGAAACCTCCGATACACAAACTGTAGTTACCAGCTACAAAATCACCAAACCTTGGTCTGGTAAGAACACATGCTCTGCAATGTCTACCTACCAAAGTAAGGTAAAAAGCAGACAAAAACAAGCCATGGCAAACTTACAAAACCTGACCGGTAGCAGCGAGATAAACTTCACCAGCCCTAGCAGGCAAACTCCAAACAAAAATACAGGAGAAAAATGGTGGAAAAAAATTTGGAACTAACTCTCTTTAGCTGTTCTTTCCTATCACCCCAATTAGACTGGGGTGTCATAGCTATCGATCCATTCCAAAGCAGCTGGCCACGTTTCTTGCAGAGCATTCTTGCCGCAGACCATATCTAGGTGACCGTAATGGCTCAGGCTGCCGTAATCTTTGCCAAAAACCGTCATTTTATTCTTACACTTTAGGTGGTCACGTGTCCACTCGACACCATCGAGGGGACATACCCAATCTTTATCACCGGCAAGGAGAAATGCAGGAGTGATGATCCTACGGTCATCTACATAATGGTTGAAACCACCAGAAATACGTGGCATGCCTTCAGCGGAGGAAATTGCTTTCAATTGGTTCCACTCTAGGATGGATATCTTTTGAACAGTTTTTTCGATCAAAGCGCGTTTTACTTCTCTCGTTGTGTTGTCAGCGTTCCAAACAAAGCGAGTGAAATAATTATCCTCATCGATGAACGGCCAGTAAAATTGGAAGAACAGATCAATAGGATAATAGGGCAAGGCACTGATATAATCCATCCATGTTCTGGCATGGTTGATAGTAGAGAAAGTATAGGTAAGGGCAGAGGCAAAGGCTGTCAAACTCTGCAAATTAGAGGCTTTGTGTCGTATCTGGTAAAAAAATCCTAAAATTCCTCCCAAGGAATGCCCTACCCAATGCAATTTGTCGGTTTGGTTCTCTTCCAAAATATACTCGATTGCAGTCGGCAAATCACACAACAGATAATCATCAGCTGACCAAATATTTCCTCTTCCAGTATGCGGACCATCACTGCCACCTCGCCCACGCAAATCCAAGCTATACACCCTATACCCCTGGGAAGCTAAATAGCGGGCAAAACTATATTCGGGTATGTCCAAATCCCAAATGGTATGGTTGTTGGCAATCCCATGCAGGAGAAAAACGGGATATTTCTTATCTGTTTTGCCTGTAGCATAGCGGTACAAAGCGATGTTCCAATGGTCACTTGTTGTCAATACAATTTTCTCTTTCATAGACTTATGCTCCATACATACTGCGAATCAGGTCTCGGTATTTATCATGCACTACATTTCTTTTGATCTTTTTTAAATTCGTGAGTGTACTGCCTACCTGCAATTTTTCGGGCAAAAAGCGTATAGCTGTTACCCTTTCAAAACTTTTAAAACCATTTTTTCCACTGATAAGCTCATGAATGGCAGAGAGGTACAACTTGATGAGGTCTTTCTTTTGGTTTAAGTCTACCGACCAATCGTATTCGCTCTCCACAAAGCCAGCATCTTTGATCTTCTCATAGTTGGGCCAGACCAAAACTCCTAGGTGCTTTTCGTCTTGTCCGACTACAACTGCTTGTTCTACCAAAGTATGCTGGGTGAGAATTGTTTCAATCGGAACTGGTTCCACATTTTCTCCACTCAATAAAACAATAGTTTCTTTTGCACGTCCCTGTAAAGAAAGGGCACCATTCGGGTAAATAATTCCAATATCCCCTGTATCGAGCCAACCATCGCGAATGGTTTTTGCAGTTTCTTCCGGGTTCTTGTAGTACCCCTTCATCACTCCAGGACCCTGTACATGGATGACCCCTTTCTCCCCTACTTCTGCGGGGGAACCATCTTCTTTGACCAGCTTGACAGTTGTTCCAGGCGGAGTAAAACCAACGGTTCCTTCAATGATCTTTCCCTTCGAGCGCAAAGAAATGAGCGGAGAACACTCGGTCATACCATAGCCTTCATAGACAGGAATACCGATGGCATTGAAAAACTCATCGATGTGTTTGGGCAAGGCTCCGCCTCCCGAAAGTGTACCGCGTAGTTCTCCTCCCAACATGGCACGAACTTTCATCAAAAATATGGAGTCCATGTACATATCGGGGAGTTGTAGAGCACTAGAAGCCAATAGAGAAAATGCTTTGTCTAGTACGCTATCCCATAAGTTCTTTGGCTTTTCTGCAATGGTATTGCCCAACAAGCGGTTTTTGGCTCGGTGTAGCTCTTGTTTGATAGTATAAGAGATATGAAACAACTCACGATTCAAGGCTTCTGTTTTTTCAATACGATCGTGCAATTTATGGTAGACTTGCTCCCACAACCTTGGCGCAGAAGCCATAATGGTTGGTTTGACTCGGATAAAATCCTCCATTAGATCCTTTGGGTTGGTATAGTAGAGACAAGCACCAGAATCAATGACACAGTACAACATAAACCTCTCGAAAATATGCCATACAGGCAAAATAGAGAGAATTCGATCTTTAGAATCCAGCTCTAAAAACTGGGGAACAGTCTCTACCTGGTAGATCATATTGGCATGGGTCAACATCACCCCCTTGGGTTTGCCTGTTGTTCCGGAAGTATATATAATGGTAAACAAATCATCACTACCTACTGTCTTCGCCAAATCTAGTAGATTTTTTTCCTTTTGCGTAACTTGCTTTAGGTACTTGGCAAGCACATCATGGAAGCGATAAAATCCTTGTTCTGTACTGATTTTCTCTGGAAATTTGGCATCTAATACCAATACAGGTAACTTTTTTGCCATGAGCAATGCGGCAATTTTTTTGTAGAGGCGCAAGTGCTCTATGATCACTAGCTTCGCACCGCTATGCTCCAAAATGTATTTGATCTCTTGCGCGGTGGAGTCGGAACCTCTGGGAACACTTACAGCAGCACTGCGACAAATTGCTATATCACTTATGAGCCATTCGATACGGTTGTCTGAAAAAATAGCAACCCTGTCCCCATGCTGTACTCCCTGATCCTGTAAGAAAAACGTTAAAGCGGCTGATTTTTCATAGATCTGTGGAAATGTTTCTTGGCGAAAGTATTTATGCGAGTCCTTAGTATAGAACGCTTGTTTTGTATGTCGAGAAGCCTTAGCAAACACATCTAGTAGTGTTTTCATAGTATTTTCCTCCTCCTCAATAATTTGTTGTAGGGATATTGTAAATCAATCCGTTAAGAATTCTTTTAAAAGTTTTCCCAATACCTCAGGCTGATCCTCTTGTAAAAAATGACCACATCGTTTCAATACAGTAACTTCCGCTTGTGGAAGGTCAGATTTCAACCTTTGCACTGTCTCTGCGATATCAGGCAAAATACGGTCTTCTTCCCCATAGATAATCCGTACAGGAATGTGGAAATTACTGATTTTCTGAGCAATTACAAAAAGACCACGCACCTGTAAGTCTCCTCCCGCCTGTAACAATGCCTGGCGGTCTGAATCCGTAACAAAAGGCGCGAGGACACCCTGGAACATTTCTTCTGTATATTTATTACTATCAACAATCCCCAGCATCATCGCGAGTCGCAAAGCAAATGGACTGACAAAGAGAGAATTTACAAAGGGTGCTTTGACAATTAGCAAAAATAATTTAACCGCCCAAGACATTTCGGGATAGACAAGTGTATTCAAGATAACTAATTTAGAAACACTCTGCATATGATTGCAAGCCCAATACAAACCAACAGGGCCCCCCAAATCATGAACGACCAAACTGATCTTATCGATACCAAGCTCCAATAAAAATCCATTGATAATTTTAGAAAAGAATTGAAAACTATACGTAATATCTGTTCTTTTGTCAGAACCGCCAAAACCAGGCAGATCGATGGCAATTACGCGTTTGTTATGAGCAATTTGTGGAGCAATTTTCCGGTACAAAAAGGCTGAAGTGGGCCATCCATGGAGCAACAGGACAGGCTCTCCTTCTTGTCCATACTCATAATAGCAAATTTTTATATCACCAACCTGGACATATCGTTTTACAGCTTGTTGCATATTCCTATTCCTGTTTGCTCTGCGCCAAAGCATAGGCTCTATCAAAAAAATCTTTCTCTACCGTATCAATGCCACGCAATATAATAGCTACCGTTTCTTCTGGTAGCTCCGCAAAAACTACCTTACCCCGTTTGAGTATATCCAAGCCCATCTCAATACCTTTTATTTCTGTCTGAGAATATATATGGGTGGCGGCCTTCATTTTTTCTATGACGTGTTCGTTGATCAGGATAATTTTCTCCAGAAGTGGGCGGTTCGCAAGAGTTTTAAACAAACTAACAATATTTTTACGAAATTCATCGGCTTCTTGGTAAGAAATTTTTGCCACCAATAGGTTAAATTGTTCTTCTTCCTGTAAGTCTACTCCTGCACGAATCATCGGCTCAGCATAGCCAAAAAGGGTATTCTCAAAACGATGGGCAGTTACATAGGATGATAAGGCAGCAGAACCTGCTTTTATCCCTGATAGCAAATGCTTACCAAACTTCATAATGGCATAGCCCATATTGCCTACAATCCCAAGAAATTTTCTTGGAGACTTTACAAATCCCGCTAAAGAACGAAAGGCATTGTCCAGCTCAATCCGTGTTTCATACTCTGGATACAAAAGTTCTAGAAAATAGTATACTAGCCTGTCAATTACTTCTCTCTCGACCTGCTGTAATTGCGGAAAACGCGAGATATTTTCTTCCGAATACCTTCTAACCAATGATTCACGGTAGGCATTGATTAAAATAGCAAAGTTCGGATTGTTTAAAAAGCTCTCCATACGTGTTCCTCAGTTTTTCAATACAGTTTTAAAGTAATTTTCGCCATTCTTTGTAATGTATTTATTAAAGTCGATTTTTTTTCCTCTTGGTGCGTAGCGGATCTCTTTTTGCGAAACTTGCAGTCCATAGAATAAAGAATAGATTCCTACCGCAATTGCTTCTGCAACCTTTTTACGCTTTGCTACCATAAAATACATATCTCTATCACTATATATATCACCCAATTCTAAAAAAGCAGTGATGGCATTGGTAAAAGTAGGCAAACTGTAGGTAGAGATATAGGGTGGTAGGATAGGGCCAGGAGCGTTGTAACGGGAAGTATTCCGCTCAATATCTTGCCGCAATCCATATTGGACAAAACGCAATAGCTCCATACTGGCGTAGTGGTTGTCACCACCAAATCCTTCTCGTCCTCCCCCACGGCGCATATACTCTAAATTGCTTCGCTCACGCTGCCAAAACTTTCCAACCGCTTTAAATTGCGAATGTTTGTAAGCATAGGGTCCTGGTTTGCCAATTCTTTTTTTCCAATTGGCATCTTTATACCTCCAAGTCACCATGTTTTGCCTGTACCCCTCAAACCGTTTTAAATTTGGTTTAGTCCCCTGTTTGTTAGGCCAATAACCGTGAAAGTAGATCCAAGCATCAGCAACAGCATTTTCTAAGGTAGTCCAACCTGCTTGGAAACGCAACCAATTGCGCCAGGGAGATTGGTTGAAGGCAGTTCCAGGCAGTTTCCCCAAAGAGATACGACGTAACAAATCAAATGTCTTATAGGAGGGAGCCAAAACAGCTCCCATCCCACTCCCCTGTTTGCTACCAGAAGAGTTTATATGTAAGGAAACAATTAGATAGGGCTTTTCCGCGTTGATACGTGAAATCCTTCCCGTACGATGCTTTCCGATATGAAAATCGCGAAAGTCATACAAACGAAAATCTGCATTTTTATCATCTTTCTCTCTATAGCGTCTGTCCGCATAATTATCGCGCCTCGATAGTACCGAATGCAATTGCAACCAAGATGCTTTTGCCCGTGAATATTTCTTGATTCTGGCTCGAAATTTGCGAAACCCTCTTTGCGTTTTTGTCAAATCTAGTAGGTACTGCACCTCTCTAGCAATATCCATAACAATTTCCATTTCAGTACGAGTACGGCTACTTGCACCACTCTTATAATTTTCTAAGTATTTCCCTTGCATTTCATCGTATTTATCCCCATAAAGTTCATAGGGAACCTGCTTTGTTCCTCCATGCCCTGGATCGATAACAATTTTATAAGAACGAATCGGTGCAGAAAACTTTCGTTGTACAGGAATTAGTACAAAAAATAATACAAAAATAAGCGGAAACACAGAAGGATTACTATACTTTTGAGGACTCATTTACAAGCCAGACTATGCCATACCCTTATAGAATCAAGCAATTTGTCGAGCAAAGACCTTATCCTCTTCTTCCTGCCATTGGCAAATCCAACAGAAACAAGTCCAATTAGCTGGCTTGCAAAAAGAATCACTTGAAGTTCTTGCAAATACAGGAAGAATTGTACCACGTAAAAACCAAATGTGGTTTACTATGTACAATAATGATAGCTTACAGTGTGTCTGAAAACCTAGCTATTCTTATGTAAAAGGTAAGCTGCAAGAGCCTGTAGTTTTGTTTTAGGACAGGCTCTTATATTGCAAAATAAGATGAATACAAAAATTTTACTCCTATCCCTAACGATCCTCTCTCTAGCCTGTACTAGATCGACAACACAGCAAGTCAAAAAAGCTCCTATACAAGCAAAAAAACCACCTTACGACCAAAACTACTACAACCACTTGCTCTTTCGCTCTGCCCTGCAAAACAATTTTATAACAGCCAAAATGGCTATTGAGAAAGGAGCCGATACCAACTTCAGTGGAGCTGCTGGTGCAACCCCTTTGATGATTTTTACCGACTTAAACAACCAAACCGCGGTACGGTATCTTATCCAAAAAAAAGCCGATTTACAACGAGTCGATGAAAAGCAATATACCGCTTTGTCTATCGCAGCTGTTTTGCAATACAACCCACAAATGACCAAACTCCTCTTGCAAAAGGGTGCCCACCCAGATAAAAGTTGGCCCTATGGTAAAACCGTACTCATGCAGGTTTTGGATGCTGCTTCGATCGCTCAGATGCACTTGCACAAGCATAAGTACAAATCTTTGCTGCAAATAGCCAAATTATTACTTGCCTTTGGTGCAGATGTGCAAGCCAGAGATTTGGACGGTGAAACGGTACTCATGCATACAGCAAGGATTCGTTCTCCAGAAATCATCAAATTGCTACTAAAACAAAAAGTAGCAACAAACCTAGTTTCAAAAAAAGGAGAAACCGCTCTATCCATAGCTCTGAATTGGGGAAGCGAAGAATCGATCCAACTCTTACAAAAATCCCAAAGCAAAATTGCATACCAAACAGACAAAGCTTCCCATGACGCCTATTTATTGTTAGCAGCTCGTACCGGCAACCTCTCTTTAGCCCAAAAAGCCATTCAAAACGGAGCAAATGTCAATGCCAAAGATGAAACTCGCGAATGGCCTGCTATACTTTTCGCCAGTGAAAACGGCCACACAGACATTATAAAACTGCTTATCCAGCACAAGGTACAAATAAACTTTCCCAATGATGAATGGACTCCCTTACAAGAAGCATGCCGCCAAGGGCAATTGGCAGCTGTTCGTTTATTAGTAAATGCTGGTGCAGATATACACGCTACTTACCAAGGCAAAACGGCTGTAGAAGAGGCAGAATTCCGTGGACACCTAGAAATCGTGGCATTTTTAAAAAGCTACAAAAGAAAACCGTTCAAAATATAATCTCCAGCAAATAGTAAAATTTCTTTGCAGATTCAGATCCAAATATTTTCATCGTCAGCAGGGAGCAATTATCTATGAACCAAAGCAAAGGCGACTTCACACAATCATTACAAAATTCAATTGGTGATCTCTACAAAGAGTTTTATTCTTCCCACGAATTAGAACTACTTGCAGGAGAACTATTCCAAGCATACCAAAATAAAAATGAAGAGCAAATTCATATCCAACACTATACTCCTGCCGAAAACGACCCTCTTCTGCGTATCAACTTGACTTGCATCACCGTTGTATGCCTGTCCATGCCATTCTTTACGTCGCGCATCCGAGAATACTTCTACTCGCATGGTACGGAAATCAATCGCAGTATCCACTTTCATCCAGATGCAAACCACGAAATGTATTACATCGAAGTACGGAACGCAGAAAACAAACGACTGCCAAAGCTGATAGAAGAATTAAATACAAGTTTTCATAAGATTATCAAGTACACAGAAGATTATCGTAAATTTACCGGGGAAGAAGGAGCCGAATGGCTTCAGGACTGGGCCAAAGATGAACAAGAGTTACTGGATTGGTTGATCGATAAGGGATCTATCTGGTAGTAGGCTCCTTCCCAG